>CALXXR010000120.1 GCA_944392735.1 uncultured Spirochaetaceae bacterium
ATGTTCCCATATGCCAAGATCGCGGGCAAGGCCCCAGCGATCATCGCGAAGGACATCATGTCCGCCCTCTCCGGCAAGGAGCATCCTGCAGGGGAGATGCTCATCGCTGGCCCATACCTGAACATCCGCTTCGACATCCCGGCCCTCGCTTCATCGATCATCGAGGATGCGGAGAGCCATGATGCGGAGTATGGCCATGTGGACGATCTTTCCGGAAAGCGCGTGATGCTCGAGTTCTCCTGCCCGAACACGAACAAGCCCCTGCACCTTGGCCATATGCGAAACGACTCGCTTGGGCAGTCCGTCTCCGAGCTGCTGAAGGCGGCGGGAGCGGATGTGATGAAGGTCAACCTCATCAACAACAGGGGCGTGCATATCTGCAAGTCGATGCTCGCGTACAAGCTCTTCGGAAACGGGGAGACCCCGGAGAGCACTGGAGAGAAGGGCGACCATTTCGTGGGCCGCTACTATGTCCGCTTCGCCCAGTGGGAGAAGGAGGCTGAGGAGCAGAAGGCCGCCAATCCTGATATCGTCAACGATCCGTCGTTCATCGACCCCGATGCCGAGGCCCAGAAGATGCTCAGGTCCTGGGAGGCGGGAGATGAGGAGACGAGGGCGCTTTGGGAGAGGATGAACAAGTGGACGCTCGACGGTCTTGCCGAAAGCTACAGGAACATGGGCATCTCCTTCGATAAGCTTTACTACGAGAGCGAGACGTACAAGCTTGGGCGCAGCGAGGTCATGAAGGGGCTTGAGATGGGCGTCTTCAGGAAGGAGGAGGATGGGTCTGTCCAGGTCGATCTTGCTCCAATAGGACTGGACAAGAAGGTGCTTCTCCGCCGCGATGGCACGACGCTCTACATGACACAGGACCTCGGCACAGCAGTCAAGCGCCATGAGGACTGGCCATTCGATTCGCTCATCTACGTCGTTGCATCCGAGCAGAACTACCACTTCAAGGTGCTCTTCTACGTCCTTGGGCTCCTTGGATACAGCTGGGCCTCCGAGCTCCATCACCTTTCCTACGGCATGGTGAACCTGCCGGAGGGCAAGATGAAGAGCCGCGAAGGAACAGTAGTCGATGCCGATGACCTCCTTGCGGAGCTTACGGAGCTTGCGCACGCCGAGATCGAATCCAAGGGCAGGGAGGAAGCGGTTGGCGATGCTGCAGAGACGGCGAGGAAGATCGCGCTTGGTGCCCTGAACTACTATCTTCTTCAGGTGCAGCCGCAGCATGACATGGTCTTCGATCCCAAGAAGTCCATCTCCTTCAACGGCAACACCGGACCATACCTCCAGTACACATGCGCACGCATCTCCTCGATCCTCAGGAAGGCAGAGGAGGCCAAGGCCGAGTTCGAAGGCGTTGAGTGGGATGGCTCCCTTCTTGCCGGAGAGGATGAGAAGATCCTGCTGAAGGCGATCGAATCATTCCCTGAGACTGTAAGGAAAGCGGCCCTGAGCTACGATCCATCGATCATTGCGTCGTATCTCTACGAAGCTGCCAAGACATTCAGCCACTACTACCATGACAACCAGGTGCTCAAGGCTGAGACGAAGGAGCTTTCGCTTTCGCGTCTCAATCTCGTCAGCGCACTCCGCATCGTCATGCGCAATGGCTTTGCACTCATCGGCGTGCCGTATCTGGAGTCGATGTAGTCCTCGGTAGCGAGCATCATGACGAATCCCTTCCTCTGCCGCAATGGCTGGGGAAGGCGATGCGTATGCAGCCTCATTCTCCGTGCACTCGGATTCTGCTGCTTATCTCTGAGATGAAATGCCTGAAGCTGGGGGATGCATTGCGGTTTATCTCCATATTGCAGCCTATCTTCCCAGCCCATTCGCATTTGCATTTCCCTATTTCCATGTAGGTTGGACAGTCCTTCCTCAGCTTCTTGAGTCCCCCAGGATAAACCACTTCCGCCAAGACTTCCCAGGTGCCGCAGATGCTGTCCTGCACATACGAATGAAGCTTGGATAGCCTAGCCAATGGATATGCGGCTTTGATGGCCTCTTCATCTCCTAGAAGCCATGCTTCGATCTCCTCTATGGCGATGCAGAATACATGATCAACAGTTATCTTATTCTCCACTGCGATTTGATTCAGTTCAGCGCGGAATTCATCGGTGTTGCGATCATCATTGTCAACGACCACCACGATTGCAGCAGGGAATCCCTGAAGGCTCTTGTCGAAGCCTTTCATGTATTTATGCAGCTCATTGAGCATCTTATGGGTCTTGGCCTCCTTGGCATTTGGCTTCTTTGGAAAGCCTCCTATGCCCTTGAAGGACTTGCAGCTGTAGGTCGTGCCATCGTTTTCAGAGGAGATCCTCTGCATGAGCGTGTCGATCAGAATGGCGCTTGAAGAATCCTCGATCAGGAATTGGAAATGCATAGAGCTCCTCTATCCGAAATACTGGCTGTACCAGAGGTCTCCCAGCGAAGCGCCTTCTTCGGAAAGAGCCTTGACGAAATCATATTCCGAAGCCTGCCTTGCGACAGTGAATCCGTCCTTGTCCTTTTCAAAGACCCAGACCTGTTCAGGGGACAGTGCATTCACGAAGAATGGGCTGTGTGTCGTAACGAACAGCTGCTTGGAGGATCCTGTGCCGACATTCCTCTTCATTTCGATCGCCAAATCGGCAAGATGCTTATGGTACAGGCCATTCTCCGGTTCCTCCACGAACACAAGCTGCCTGGGGTTGCGTTCATGCAGAAGCAGATAATAGGCAAACAGCTTGAGCGTGCCGTCGGACATCCTCTGTGAGAAGAAAGGCTGATTGAAGCCATCCTGCCAGAATTCCAATACGATCTGTCCGTTCGGCAATTTCATAGGTTCGATCTTCGTGATATTGGAGATCTTTGTCTGGATGTCATCCAGGATCCTCCTAAATTCAGTCGGATTCTCGCGATACATGTACTGCGCAACATTATTCAGATTGCTTCCGGTCCTGTTCAGGTGCTGGGTTGGGGCTGCTGTCTGTATCTGACGGGCTGAATCCGGAGAGAAATAGCAAAGATACCAGCTTTTCAGGAAGGTGAGGAACTTCTCGATGCGCGAATACTGCTTCATTGCGCCCAGTGTTACGATGCCGAGCTTCCTCGGATCTGCCAGCTCCACAGTCTCCTTGTTGCCTTCAACAACGGTGCCCTCATCATTCTGCCCGCCTTCTACGCCTTCGAATGCGTATCCTTTTCCATCAAGGAGGTGGAGGAAGGAAAGCGGTCTGCCGCTTTTATTGTTGGGCCTGCGCTGCCGTAGTCGCTCTTCCTTTACATAAGGCCGGCCGTCCTTGCCTTTTGCGATTGTCAGCTCATATGTAATGGGTCGGGATTTTTCCCTCTCCCTATAGTAGATCTCAAAGTGGATCGCGTCATTGCTGCTCTGTGAAATCAATTGGTCATATCCACCTCTATTGTTTGCGTCGCATGCGCTTTCCACATCGGAGGAAATGCAGTCGGAAATGAAGCCGAATGCATCTGCAAGCGAACTCTTCCCACTTCCGTTTGGGCCGATGATTGCAACCATGTTATCGAGTTCTCTGCCGGTTCTATCGCTGAAGAGCTGTCCCATCTTTATGTTCTTCAGAGTTCCATAATTCTGTATTGCAATTCCAAGGATCTTGCCCATAACTGCTCCTTTGCTCCGATTCTACTCTAAAATAGTGGAATCAACTACAGCAACAGTATGATTTATGGATACATCGAGCCTCCGAGCTTCTCTTCCTTT
Organism: uncultured Spirochaetaceae bacterium; assembly: GCA_944392735.1. Classification (GTDB taxonomy): domain Bacteria; phylum Spirochaetota; class Spirochaetia; order Sphaerochaetales; family Sphaerochaetaceae; genus Ornithospirochaeta. The sequence goes on from CALXXR010000120.1 coordinate 3,731, forward strand.
GCTGCAATGAAGTGGGCCCTGGTATCGTGGCAAAGCCCTCGATTCGATTGCATGGTCTTGTCTAGAGCAGATAGCAGACGGTGGCCTCCGATCCTGTAGAGGAAGAGCAATCTTCCCAATCCACTGCAGGAAAGGGGGTGAGGGATAAGATGAAAGCAGTACTTGAAGTGATTCTTGTGCTCCTGAAGGTTCTCCGTGAGCTCTTCGGCCTATTCCGGGATAAAAACGATCCACACCGTCCAGACGCCAATCGGTAGGTGTGGATTCATTCACATAATGTGAGGCCGTCGTCTTGCTGGCGACTCTTTCTATAGAAAAAATACGGCCACAACGACAAGCAAGTCAACGAAACGAATCAGATCCTTTCCAGAAGCGCCGCAAAGGATGACGCATCCCTTTCGAAGTCTTCCTCGTTTCCATCGAGCACCGATTCCAGATGCTGCATGAGCAGGGAGGAGAAGAGGGCTGAGATGAATGCATCCTGGTGCCCAAGCGAGGAGATGATCACATCGATCTGGCTGCGGATCATAAGGGAAAGCGCCCTCGCTTCCTCCTCGGCCCTAGGATCGGAATACCTCAGGGAGAAGACGGCCCTGAGGTAGGGCAGCACGGAATCATCGGAGAATATCTCCTCCCACTTCCCGGCAGCGCGCGAGAGCACGGTCCTGGCATCGCCTTCGAGATCGAGCCTGAATCCCTTAGCCATAAGACGCCTGTGCCCCTCTGCGAATACGGCTTCCAGTATCTCCTCCTTGGAGGCGTACCAATGATAGAGCGAGGCCTTGTTCACACCAAGCTCATCCGAAAGCGTCTGCATCGTGAGCCTGTCCAGGCCTGAGAAGGCTATGATGCCGGTTGCCGCCTCTATGATCCCTTCCTTGCCCTTGATCTTCATGACTGCAGTATATCAAACAAACGTTAGGATGGATACTCAGCCTTGCGGAAAGGGGATGCGAAGGAGCCGCATGAAGTCCTTCTGCGTCTGCACCTCGATCTTGGCAATGAAATCGATGAATCCATCCAATCGTCCTTTTCCCAGATTGTAGCTCTGCAATGCAGAGATGTATTCGTGGCGCTGAATCGGTGGAATCGAGACCGGAAGGTAGCCATGCTGAAGGAGGATGGTGTTCATCACAAGTCGCGAGACCCTTCCGTTTCCATCCCTGAAAGGATGGATAGATGAAAGCCGGGCATGGGCTTCCGCTGCAAAGGCAATAGGTTCATCCATGCTCTCTGCTGCAGAAAGCCATTTGGCGAATCCATCGATCAGAGCCGGAACATCCCGGTATGATGGAAGGCTCTCATCAAGCCCAGTGATGATTACATCGACATCGCGCAGCTTTCCAGGCAGCAGCTCTTGCCGTCCGAATGCGACGAGCTCATGGAAATGGAGGATGTCATCCATCGTCAAAGTGGTGGATTTAAGGAGAGAGAACATGAAGTCATAGGCTTTTCCTCCTCCAACGGCTTCGAACATCTCTCCAAGCGTGTGCTGACCAACGGTGATTCCATCACGGAGGATGATCGCTGTCTCATCTTCAGTCAGCGTGTTGCCTTCGATGGCATTAGAGCTCCAGACGTTCGGCACTCTGTAGAAGTCCTTTATCTGGCTGAGCGTGAAGTCGTCGGAGAATGGCCTGACTTCCGCAATTGCCTTTTTCCGTGCAATGCACTCTTTGATCGAATCTCCTTGAATCATCATTTCTCCTTTGCTGGGGTCGCGGGATACGGAAGCGTTGGTTTCTTTTCCCATTGTATCAAGCTCCAGTGCTTCAGAGAATACATGGAATCTCAAAGGTGGATGGAGTAATGGGTGTTCTTGCTGCCTCCGTCCTCCTTGATGATGAATCCATCTGCCACAAGCTTCTTGAGGTCCCTGTTGGCTGTGTCGACATGGCAGGATGCGATTGCTGCATATTTCTTCGCTGTCAGCGGCCCTGTCCAATCATCGCGGAGGACGCGCTCAAGGAACTTTCGCTGCCTGTCGTTCAGATCCCTTTCCTTCATCCGGGCATAGAAGGACCTGATTCTAAACGATCTGTGGATCCTTGCGATTGCATCGGCGTAGGCATCCATCAGCCTCTCGAGGAACCAGCAGATCCATTCGGTGATGTCCAGTGAATCGCTTCTGGAGGTCCTGTCCAGGACTGTATAGTATTCTCTTCTTCTTTTCAGGAGCTCATTGGATACGAATGCCATGGGAATATCCTGTGCGCTGCGATGGAGGACATAGTCGCTGATCATCCTAGCTGTTCGCCCATTGCCATCCTCGAATGGATGGATTGCGACGAAATGGAGGTGGGCTGCAGCCGACAATGCGAAATCGGAGCAGGAATGTCCGTTCACCGATTCGATGAAGCGCGACATCATGGCATGGACTTCTGACGCTGGCGGCGCTTCGTAGATGATCCGTGGCTCCTTCATGCCTCCGGAGACGATGTATGCCGGTCCATCGCGGAATGCTCCTTTCTTCACTCCCGGATCTTCGGCGACGATCTTCCTCTGCCATGAAAGGATCCGTTCGATCGTGAGCGGTCCATGGTTCTGGATGGCATCGAACAGAGCATCGACGATGCCGTCGAAGCGTCGGTCTGTTTCTGCAGCTATGGACAGAACACCAAGGCGCCTAGCGGTCGATGAATGGATCTCCGCCTTGGGCAGGCTTATGCCCTCGATCTCCCAGGAGGAGCAGAGCGAATCGACGAGTGCGTCGCATGCGCTGCCATTCCCATCCTCCACGCTCATAAGCCCGGATAGGAACCCCCTCATTTCCATAAGCTGCTCTTCGATTGGTCTGACTGCTTTCTCATCGAAGCGGAAATCGGGCCAATCGTTGTTCTGGTATATATACATGCTGGAATGGTATAGGAAGCGGTTGCATCAAGCAAGCATTCTCAGTAAATACTCGCATATTTTACGGAGAATCCTCCTATGTTTCTCAGTAAAGCGCAGAAAAGGAAGAATCGATTAGGAGAACGAAGATTCCGGCAGATGGAACGCAAGACAGCGGTTTCCTATGCTTCTATGACTATTGGCAATTCTTGAATGGATTATATTCGGCGAATAAATTGTCATTTAATCACAATTTTCGTTGAAAAAATTGTCAATAAATCACAATTTTCGTTGAAAAAATGTGATAAGCCTATTAGCCTTATATTGGAGTGCATTGCATATGTATAGAAGAAGTCTTGAAGAACTAAGGAAATGGAGAAGCTGCAAGGGTAGGCTGCCGCTTATCGTCCGAGGTGCTAGGCAGGTTGGGAAGACCTGGCTGGTGGAGGAATTCGCCAGACTCGATTTCAGCAATCTCGTGAAGATCAACTTCGAGAAGATGCCATCGGCTTCCAGGATCTTCGACGGGGATCTGGATCCGAAGCGGATCATCGGGCTTCTTGAGGTGATGGCTGGGGAAAGGATCATCCCGGAGGATACCCTGATCTTCTTCGATGAAATACAGGATTGTCCACGCGCGCTTACAGCTCTGAAGTATTTTGCCGAAGATGCGCCGGAGTATGCTGTCGTTGCTGCTGGTTCGATCCTTTGCATTGTTGAACACAAGGGGCTGTCGTTTCCTGTTGGGAAGGTGAACTATCTGGATCTGCATCCGATGTCATTCTCCGAGTTCCTCATGGCCGTAGGCGATGGGCCATTGGCTGATGTCCTTCTATCCGGAGATCTGGGCACCATCGATGTATTCGGCGAAAGACTCAAGGAACGGCTTCGTGAGTACATGGTTGTCGGTGGCATGCCTGCGGCAGTGCAGATCCGCAGCGAGGGTGGAGCGTTTGCGTCGGTGCGTACGAAGCAGCTGGAGATCATGGAGTCATATATCTCGGATCTTTCCAAGCACGCACCTGCTGACGTTGCCGTGAAAAGCCGTCAGATCATGCTGTCCATTACGTCTCAGCTTGCCAAGGAGAATAAGAAATTCATCTTCTCGCATATCCGTGAGGGAGCTAGGGCCAGGGAGTACGAAACCTGCTTTGCATGGCTTGAGAGCTGCCGGATCGTCAATATGGTCAACAGGATCACAGTCCCGAATATACCGATCAAGGCATACGCAGAGGTCAATGTATTCAAGCTCTTCCTCCATGATGTCGGTCTGCTTTCGGCATTGTCGAATCTTGATCCGAAGGTGATCGTCGACGGGGATTCCGTCTATGATCTCTTCAAGGGATCCCTTACGGAACAGTATGTTCTACAGGAGCTCATTGCCTCGGGGTGGAGAAGCATATGCTACTATTCCAACGACAGAAGCTCTGCGGAGATCGATTTCATATTGCAGTACGGTCCGCATATCCTGCCCCTTGAGGTGAAGTCAGGAGTCAATCTCAAGGCAAAGGGCCTGAAGGCGTACCGGGAGAAATACATGCCCGATCTTGCCATCAGAGCATCGCTTCTTCCCTACGATGAGCAATCCGGGCTCATCAATATCCCGCTGTATGCCATCTGCAGGATCGGCGATATCGCAAAGCAGAAGCTGGGAGGGGTAGAAACCCCCTGATTCTAACAAATGTTTGTTTTATGATGGATGTTTTTGCGTTCCTGGCTGAAGTTTCTGCGATTGAGTGTTGAACTCATCGGATCGAATGTGTATAACACCCTCAGACTAAATTGAAAGGACAGGACATGTACGCACTAGTTGAAATCCTCGGCAAGCAGTACAAGGCTGAAGAAGGCAAGGAGCTGGTTGTCGATAAGCTCAGCATGGAAGAGGGATCTTCCTATGAGATTGAGAAGGTTCTGGCTGTCGTTGACGGCGATTCCGCAAAGTTCGGTGCTCCCTACGTGGAGGGTGCCAAGGTTACGGCAACTGTCGGCAGCGATTTCAGAGGCGAGAAGGTCAAGGTCTACAAGTTCCACAGGAGGAAGGGCTATCGCCGCACCCAGGGACACAGGGAGACCTATACCACGATCAAGGTCGAGAAGATCGAAGGCTAAGGAGGGAGAGAAATGGCACATAAGAAAGGTGGCGGATCATCCCGCAACGGACGCGATTCCAACGCGCAGCGCCTTGGCGTTAAGAGATTCGGTGGTCAGGTCGTGAAGGCTGGCGAGGTCATCGTCCGCCAGAGGGGAACCAAGATCCATCCGGGTGCAAACTGCGGATGCGGCAAGGACTACACCCTCTTTGCTCTCGTCGCTGGAACAGTCAAGTTCCATGAGAGGAAGAACCGCAAGTACTGCTCTATCGTAGAGGCGGCAGAGGTCAAGGCCGAGTAATAATGTTCGGCTTCTCCGACGAGACATACATCGATATAGCTTCCGGCAATGGGGGACACGGCTGTGTCTCCTTCCGCCGGGAGAAGTTCGTCCCCAAAGG
>CALXXR010000121.1 GCA_944392735.1 uncultured Spirochaetaceae bacterium
GCGGGATGGATCCGGAGGAGCGCCGCAGGAGGCTCAGGAGGATCGACGAAGAGGAGGAGGCTGCAGTGATCGCGAATCCGGAGATGCTGGAGGCGATGGAGAGGCGCGGCGAGCTTTCGCTGCTTGCTGGACGGACGGAGCTCTTCGTGATCGATGAGGCGCACACCGCAGTGACATGGGGAGAGAGCTTCAGGACGTCGTACAGGAGCATCCCCAGGATGCTGGAGAGCATACGGCCCCGATCAATCCTCGCATTCACGGCTACGATGGATGAGCGCATGAGGGATGCGATCATCTCAATGGTATTCAGAGGAAGCATGCCATACATCGTCCACGCCAGCAGCGACAGGGAGAACATCTTCTACCATTCGGTGAAGAGCCTTTCCAGGATCCAGGATGCCATCTCCCTGCTCTCCCCACCCCGTTCCCGTCCCGCCGTCGTCTTCTGCCGCTCAAGGATCGGAGCCGAGGAGACTGCAGGGAGGCTGTCGCGATGCTTTCCCACGGAATTCTACCATGCGGGGCTGGAGAGGGATGAGAAGAAGAGGAAGGAGGATTGGTTCCTATCCTCCAGAAGCGGCGTGCTCGCCGCGACATCGGCATACGGCATGGGCGTGGACAAGAAGGACATACGCACGATCATACACATGCACATCCCCGATTCCGCCGCCGATTATCTGCAGGAATCCGGCCGATGCGGACGCGATGGGCAGAGGGCCGACGCCTATGTCCTCTGCACGGAATCCGACAGGGGAATGCTCCACGGCATCTTCAGAGGCGGTGGCTGCATAAGGAGCGCCCTCCTGGAGGCGATGGGCGAAGGATGCGGGCAAGGAGCCTGCCTGGCATGCTCGTCATGCGTACCGGATGGCTATCGAAGAGCCGGAGAGGAGGAGATCCTCCGCCATTTCCGCATCCATCCCTTCTCGCTCATATCCAATGCCGCGATGGACCTTTCGCGGCCATCGCGCCTTCTGCGGCGCGGACGGCTTCAGGGATGGGAGCCATGGGAGGTTGAGAAGGCGATAGGCCGCCTGATCGGAGAAGACAGGCTCATAGGAATCGGGAAAAGGGCCATCGCAGCAGAGTATGGCCGTTTCTCCTTTTCCGCCCTATATGGTAGAATATCCGGAAAAGGAGCTTCACGATGATCACCTCTCTTCATGGCGCCTACCCAGGCCTCTACGGAAACGAATACGACGAAAAGGAAATGGACAGCCGCTTCACGCAGCTTGTAGAGAAGCACGCCGAGCTGTTCGGCAAGACCGATCCGGCGATCTTCTCTGCCGCCGGCAGGACCGAGATCGGAGGCAACCACACCGACCACAACCTCGGGAAGGTCATCGGAGGATCGGTGAACCTCGACACCATCGGTGCCGTATCAAAGAGGAATGACAGCCGCGTCATCATCGCCAGCGAAGGCTTTCCTGTCGTCGATGTAGACATCTCCGACCTAGCGATCAGGAGCGGGGAGAAGAACGGAACGGACAGCCTCGTCAGGGGCATCGCCGCGGCATTCAGGGAAAGGGGCCTCAGCATAGGCGGATGGGAGGCCAATACGACGACGAAGGTGCTTGGCGGATCTGGGCTCTCATCGTCAGCTGCCATCGAAGTGCTCATCGCCAAGATCTTCGATGAGCTCTACAACAGCGGATCGCTTCCTCCCATCGAGCTGGCGAAGATCGGCAAGTACGCCGAGAACGTCTACTTCGGCAAGCCCTCGGGGCTCCTCGACCAGGCCTGCTGCGCGCAGGGAGGCATCGTCGGGATCGACTTCAGGGACAGCGACATCCCCGTCCTCACGCCGCTCGACATCTCCTTCGAGGACTACGGATACAAGATGATCATCACGGACACCAAGGGCTCCCATGCCGACCTCACGGGGGAATACGCAGCTGTTCCGCCCGAGATGAGGGAGGTGGCTGCATTCTATGGCAAGCAGAACCTCAGGGAGGTGGATTTCCATGACTTCCTCCGCGACATGCGCGAAATAAGGGGGAGGATCGGAAACGACAGGGCGCTCCTGAGGGCCTACCACTTCTTCACCGAGAACGAGAGGGTCGACTTCATGCTGCAGACGCTCAAGGAGGGCGATATCGACGGCTTCCTCGGATTCGTGGCGGAGTCAGGCAACAGCTCGTTCCGCTTCCTGCAGAACGTCTATCCATCCTCCTCCCCGAAGGATCAGGGGCTCTCTCTCGCCATCGCGCTCTCGGAGGAGGTGCTTCAGGGAGAAGGTGCGGTCAGGGTCCATGGAGGCGGGTTCGCAGGAACGATCCAAGCCTATGTCCCGGAGGCGCTTGCAGATAGGTACACGAAGGCCATGGAGAGTCTCTTCGGCCCCGGCTGCTCGATGAGGATAGCCATCCGCAGGCTGCCTGTATCGCGCATAGATTAGAGCTTCTCAGAACGCTCGGGGCAGGCTATACTGCCCTCTGTGAGAGCACGAAACAGCACTGTCAATGGAATCACGGAAGGAGTGATCTGGAAGCAGCTTCTGGCTTTCTTCTTCCCCATCCTCTTCGGAACATTCTTCCAGCAGCTGTACAACACGGCTGATGCGATCATCGTAGGCCAGTTCCTTGGAAAGGAGGCGCTGGCTGCCGTCGGCGGCGGCACCGCCACGGCGATAAACCTGCTCATAGGCTTCTTCACCGGACTGGCGTCAGGAGCGACCGTCGTGATCTCGCAGCACTACGGCGCGAAGAACGATGAGCGGATATCGGCATCGATACATACCGCAATAGCGCTCTCCCTCTTCTGCGGAGTCATCATCTCGATCCTGGGATACGCATTCACGCGTCCATTGCTCGAGGCGATAGGCACTCCCGACGATGTCCTGCCGCTGGCTGTGACATACATGCAGATCTACTTCATGGGCGGCATCCCCATCGTCATCTACAACATGGGCGCCGGCATCTTCCGCGCCATGGGCGACAGCAGGACCCCATTCTACTTCCTCATCATCAGCTGCCTGACGAACATCATCCTGGACATCCTCTTCGTCGGAGGATTCGGCATGAACGTCGAAGGCGCTGCGATCGCAACGGTCATCTCCCAGCTGCTCTCCACCATCCTCATATTCTGGAACCTCATGAGGAGGAAGGACAGCGCCAGGCTTTGCCTCAGGAAGATACGATTCGACAAGGTGCTCGTGGCCCAGATGCTCCGCATAGGCCTTCCCGCCGGCGTCCAGTCGATGATGTACACCTTCTCCAACCTCATCATCCAGTCGGCGATCAACGGATACGGAACGGACACCGCTGCCGCATGGGCGGGATGGCAGAAGCTCGATACGGTCTTCTGGATGTTCATCAATGCATTCAGCATCGCCATAACGACATTCGTCGGCCAGAACTACGGAGCCGGGCGCATAGACAGGGCCAGGAAGGGCGTCAGGACCGTCACCATCATGTCGGCGGTCTCCACGCTGGCGCTGGAGGCTGGGTACTTCCTCGTCGGAAGGTATGGCCTGATGCTCTTCATAACCGATTCGGCCGTCCTGGATATAGCCACGGACATGATGCACTACATCGTTCCGTTCTACATCACATACATCGAGATAGAGCTGCTTACAGGCGTGATCAGGGGAGCCGGCAAATCCCTGATACCGACGCTCATCTCGATATTCGGGATCTGCGTGCTCCGCATCATATGGATCTGGGCATCCGGCTTCTTCGCTGACTCCCTCTTCGGACTGGGAGTGCTCTTCTCCTATCCGCTCTCATGGATCACGACATCGCTCCTGCTCGTCATCTACTACTGCAGGGGCAATATCTATGATATGGGGAAGAATCAGAAGAGGCTGCGGTAATCCGGAGCGATCTCCTTCGCACGCGGCGTTCTGTGCATGATCTCATAGAGATTCTGCGGGATCGCCACGGTGCGGCCGATCAGGGGCTCCACGATATCATTGAACTTTGCAGGGTGAGCCGTGGATACGACCACCGAATGCGCCTCCGCCACATGGTCCCTCCTGACCCTTTCGCCGCAGGCGGTATGGGGGCAGATCACGTATCCGCTCTCATCGTAGACTTCCTTGATCGTGCGCCTGATCTCATCATCCGAGACGGAATACGCAGAGACGTTCGACTTGAACGATTCGAAGTCGGGGAAGAGGGCAAAGAGCCTCTCTATGTTCGAGGGAGCACCCACATCCATCGCATTCGCAAGCGTCTGGACGGAAGCGCGCGGCTCATACTCACCCACCTCAAGATAGTCGACGATCGGCCTGTTGGCGTTGCAGGCAAGCACGATGCGCGAGATGGGGGCGCCCATGGCCTTTGCCCAATAGGCACCGGTTGCATTGCCGACGTTGCCCGAGGGGATGACGAAGACGGCCTTCTCCCCATGCTTCGCCTCATACAGCGATGAGGCATAGACGTAGTATGCCATCTGGGGCAGCAGACGCCCGAGGTTGATGGAATTGGCGCTCGAGAGCCCATGCAGCTCCGGATCCATGAAGGCTTCCTTCACCATGCGCTGGCAGTCGTCGAACGATCCCTCGACCTCATAGCTCGAGACGTTTCCATCCCAGCCGGTGAGCTGCATCCTCTGCCTTTCGGCGACCCTTCCCTTGGGGAAGAGGACCTTGACGGAAAGATGCTCCCTTCCATGGAATGCCGATGCGACGGCTCCTCCCGTATCGCCGGACGTGGCGACGAGGATCGTCAGGTCCTCTCCGCGCTTCGACAGGAGCTTCTCCATCGAGAAGGCAAGGAAGCGTGCGCCGAAGTCCTTGAATGCGGCGGTGGGGCCGAAGTAGAGCTCGAGCGTGTCCTTTCCGCCATCCTCATGGAATGGCACGGGGAAGGAGAATGCATTGCGGCAGATCTCCTCGAGATCATCCGCAAGCTCATCGCCCTCGAAATACGGCAGCATGGCCTGGTACATCGCATACCATGCGCCTTTGGCCAGGGTGAAGGACCCAGGTATCGAAGGCATGCTCTCCGGGATGAAGAGCCCTCCATCCGGAGCCAGCCCCTTGAGTATCGCCTCGGAAGCGCTGAATGCCGCTTCCCCTTCCTTCCTTCTCGTTGATATGTATCGCATTCCAGACTCCTTATACCTTCGATCCAAGATAGGCGCTGAGGCGGAGGATATCGGAGAAGACACCTCCTGCCGTCACTTCCGGGCCAGCGCCGGGCCCCTTGATCACAAGCGGCTGGCTGTCGTAGCGCGCCGTGCGGAACGATATGACATTGTCCGTGCCCTTCGCCTGGGAGAACGGATGATCCTCCGGATACTCCTTGAGCGCGACAGTGCATCTGCCATCCTCGACCTTTCCGACATAGCGCAGCTTCATGCCCTTGGCAGCCGCCGACCGGTACAGCGAGAGCATATGCTCATCCATCTCGCCAAGCCTATCGAGGAACTCCTCGCTCGAGAGGCTCCTCATAGACTCGGGCACAAGCGATTCGACATCGATGTCTCCGGTCTCGGTCGTATAGCCGAGCTCGCGCGCGAGTATGACCGTCTTGCGGGCGACATCCATTCCCGAAAGATCATCCCTGGGATCGGGCTCGGTGTATCCGAGCGACCTCGCCTTCCTCACGAGCTCGGAGAACGGCACGGTGCCGTCGTATTCGGCGAAGAGCCAGCAGAGGGTGCCGGAGACCATGCCCTCCACGCTGATCACGCGATCGCCCGTCTCGCGGAGATCCTTCAGCGTGCAGATGATGGGCAATCCAGCGCCGACGGTCGTCTCATAGAGGAACTTGCGTCCTGTCCTCCGCGTCACCGCCATGAGCTCGCTGTAGTAGCTGTACGGCCCCGACCCAGCCTTCTTGTTGGGGGTTATCACATGGAAGCCGCCCTCGATGAAGCGTGCATACTGCATGGCACGCTCCTCGGAGGAGGTGCAGTCGATGATGACCTTGTGCGGATAGTACTGGGCTGCGATATGCGAGAGGAATATCCTCTCGTTGTATGCGATGGACTCCTTCGCGAACTTCTCCTTCCAATGCGCGAGATCGACTCCTTCCTCAGAGAGGAGCATCTTCCTGGACGTCGCGATGCCACGCACGCGGATATCGAGATCGAATTCCCTTCTAAGCCTGTCGCTCTCAGCAGCCAGCTGGTCGAGGAGCGTTCCTCCGATGTTCCCAGGCCCGAAGAGGCCAACGGAAAGCGTCTGCTGCGAGAGGAAGAAGACGGAATGAAGCGCCCTGAGCGCCCTACCGCTCTCGTCGGCCTTTATCACCGCGCTTATGTTCCTCTCCGAAGAGCCCTGTGCAATCGCCCTGACATTCACTCCTGCCCTTCCGAGGGAGGAGAGGAAGGCGCCAGCTGTTCCTATATGGCCTGGCATGCCCTCTCCCACTGCGGCTATGATTGCAAGATCGCTCTCGGAATCTATCGCGGAGATGCCCTTCTCGGCTATCTCATGGGAGAACTCCGAGCGGAGGATGCGCACAGCCTCCATGGCCTGGCGCTGCGGAACGCAGAAGCAGATCGAGTATTCCGAGGATGCCTGCGAGATGAGGATCACGGAGATCCTCTCGTTGCGGAGCGCGGTGAAGAGGCGCGATGAGAATCCGGGAACGCCAGACATACCGGAGCCTTCGACGTTGATCAAGGCGACATTGCGCACGACGGAGAAGGCCTTCACAAGAAGCCCGTCATCCACGGCCTCTCCTGAGACGATGGTGCCCTGCTCGTCCATATCGCTCCAGCAGCGGAGCGTGATGGGGATCGCTGCATCCGCTGCGGGCTGGAACGACTGCGGATGGATGATGGGTGCGCCGAAGAACGAGAGATCGGTCGCCTCGCTGTATGTCAGATGCGATATGACCTTTGCAGACGGCACATCCTTGCGGGATGCCGTGCAGAGCGGAGAGCGGGAATTCCAGAACGTCACGGGAGCCTTGTGGGCTGCGGCGATCAGGGAAGCCGTATACTCGCTCTCCCCCTCCTTCCTCGGCCTGCCGGAGGCATCGGTGGATGCGCTTATGCGATAGAGCTCCCCTGTAACGAAGACCGCTCCTTCCGGGAATGAAGCGGCATCGATGGCCTCGCGCGGCGTCATGGACGAGGTTGGTATTCCGGCCTCGGCGAATGCCGCGGAGAGTATCCAGGATAGAAATGATGTGGTGAGGTCGCCTGCATAGCGCTGGGCTGCACCCGGAACATCCTTCATGATCCACACGGCCCTGAGCACCTCCTCCATGTCGGAGAAGGCTCCATTGATCCTCTCCTGCACGCCCTCAGGATCCTCGAGCACCGTCTCGGCAAGCTCATTCCATATCGACTGGCTCTTCTCGAGCCGGCTCCAGAGCTTCTCCTCGTTGTCGGCGGAAGCGGCAAGGAGGCCGTCCAGCTGATAATCCGAGGCCTCGACAGGCGAAAGCACGAAGACCTCCGTCCTGTCGCCTTCCCTGCCATAAAGCGCGATGAGCTTCCTCGCGCCCTGCGGGTGCGAAAGCATCGATCCTTCCAATGCATGGATGCGGAGTGGATTCATAGTTTGTCCTCTTAGGGGGAGTCTACGCCATACGCGGCGCGCGTTTGAAGCCCTTTCAGGGCAGTATATTCGGAAAAAGCTCCCTTTCGGGAGCTCCTATCCGATGATTGCGGCTGTTATACGACCTTCTCGATCTTTCCGCTTCTGAGGCAGCGTGTGCAGACCTTGATGGTCCTCGGCGTGCCGTTGATGAGAGCCTTCACCGAAACGAGGTTGGGCTGGAACGTGCGCTTCTTGGTTACGCCGATGTGCTGACCAACACCGCCCTTCTTCTTAGCCTGTCCCTTGCGGGGCACGATGCTTCCGGAGATTGTACCCTTGCCGCAGATTTCACATCTTCTTGCCATCTTATCATCCACCTTAAATATTGTTTTTTCTGAAAGAGAGGCTTCCAAGCGGAATGCCAGTCACAGCTAAGAGACTATACCCGAAGAGATAAGCTTTGTAAATAGCCCCCAGCCTTTTCCTGAACCCCGCGGTGCCTGTGAACTTCTGCGCCATCGATGTACAATCGAAGCATGAAGCTGACGGTGCTGACGCTCGATGAACATCCTCGCCTTGAGTGGCGGAAGGTGCTTACCGACTACTACAGGAAGACGGGAGACTGGATGGTCTATTCCCTCTTCCCGTGCATCATCATCTCCGAAGGCGACGCATTCGAAGAGAGGATCTGCATCGGGGATGGCGCATTCAGCTTCTCCAAGGCTCCGGTCTGGAATGGATCCTGCTCCGTCCTTCCCCTGAAGGATGGATCCGATCCGCTGCCAGGGCTATTCATCTCCATGGGAGAAGCGAAGCCCTACCCATTCCCGGAGATCAGGACCACTGCAGGCGGCATCGCGCTGGTCGAAGCGGATGGCGGCGCGTTCAGGATCCTGCGCTCGCGGCATCTGAGGAAGGGCACAGCGTTCTGACAGGGCACTCCATGCACCGCGGCTTCGGCCTGCATACAGTGCGTCCATGCATGTTCACCACCATCGACATCCTGCTCCATTGCGAGGAGGGGAAGCGCTCCCTGATCTCCCTTGCGGCCTTGGTGCGGTCTTCGGTGTCGGTGAAGCCAAGGCGCCTTGCGACGCGCACAAAGTGCGTATCGGCGATCACGGCAGGAAGGCCGAGGACATGCTCAGCATAGCACTCTGATGTCTTCTCGCCGATTCCGGGGAGAGCCTCGAGCTCAGAGCTGCCGGAAGGGAGCCCATGCTCCGCGATGTAGGCGGAGACCGCCCTTATCCTGGGCGCCTTCGTCCTCGAAAGCCCCGCA
>CALXXR010000122.1 GCA_944392735.1 uncultured Spirochaetaceae bacterium
CATCGAGTTCAGCACCTGCATCACATAGCTGAGGAAACCCGTCAGCTCCCCCACCTTCAGCGTCCCGTCGAGGACCATGGAGCCGCCGAAGAGCATGAGGCAGAGCACGCAGATGTACATGGCGCCCTGGAAGAACGGCAGATTGAGCACGGCGGTGCGGTTCGTCTTCGTCGCGGCATGCAGGAGATCGCTGTTCGCCTTTCCGAACTTCTCTTCCTCGCAGCTGCCTCTAACGAACGCCTTCACGGTCCTTATCGCCCTGAGGTTCTCCTCGACGACGCTGTTCAGCCCATCGACCGTGCGCTGAAGCACCGAATACATAGGCGCGGCACGGCGGACGATCAGGAAAAGGACGATGCCGAGCGCCGGGGTGATGAATATGAAGACGAGGGCAAGCTCCGCGTTCATGGAGAATGAGAAGATGAGACCCAGCAGCAGCATAACCGGTGCCCTGACAAGGGGCCTGAGGCCATTGTTGATCGTATTCTGCATGACTGTTATGTCGCTGGTCATGCGCGTTACGAGGGAGCTGGTCTCGAAACGGTCTATATCGGAGAAGGCGTAGCGCTGGAGCATCTCGTATTCGCGTTCCCTGATGCGTGCACCCCAGCCATATGCGGCATTGGCTGCGAACCTGGCATATGCAAGCCCTGAGGCAAGGGCCAGAAGCGCGCAGAATGCCATCTCACCGCCCTTCTGCAGCATGTATTGGACATCTCCGTTGGCGACCCCGATATCTATGAGATCCGCCATCATCGTCGGGATGATGAGCTCGAAGCTCGTCTCGACGACGATAAGGAGGCATGCCAGGATAAGGGAGGAGCGGTATGGTCCCAGAAGGGAGATGAGTCTGCAAAGGCCCTTCATCCCTCCACCTCCCGTCCCATGTTCCCCAGAAGGCGTTTCAGGAGTCCGCGAAGGAGATCGACCTCCGATCCGGTGAATCCAGCAAGAAGCCTCTCCTCCACATCGGAGCACTCCCTCTCCCACTCCTCTGCGGCCTTGGCACCCTTCGCCGTCAGCTCCAGCCTGTTCGCCCTTCTGCAAAGATCATCGGCGGACCGTGTCAGGAAGCCATTGCTCCTGAGCGTCTCCACCATGCGCGAGACGGCCGCGGGATCGATTCCGAGATGCTGTGCGATATCGCTCTGGGATGCCGGTCCATGCTTCCCGAGATAGGCGATGACGCGTGGCTGGCCGCGCCCCAGCCCCAGCCTGTCCCTTGCAGGCTGCAGGATCCTGTCCTTCTCGTGCGCGACACGGTATAGAAGCTGATTCAGGGTAAGTTCCATCATCCAATCCTTGATATATCAACTATTGATAAGTCAATCTACATCGGAATGCATTCCGCATCAATGCCCAAAGCTTGAGGTCGGAGCCATCCCCGGCTAGAATGCCAGATGACGGGGAGGAGCGATGGGCTATCTCATACTGGGGTTCTCCTGCAGCGCGCTGGTATCGATAGTGCTGAAGGCAAGCGGGAACCTCGATCATGACCGATACGGCATGCTGACGGTGAACTACATGGCATGCCTCATTCCATTCATCATCTCGCAGATCGGCAGGGATCTTCCTGCCATGGACCTGGATTTCGGCATCTGCATCGCTGCGGCGGCTGCGAACAGCCTTCTATACATCGCAGGCATGGTGATGAACCAGATCAATGCCAGGAGAAGCGGAGCGATCCTTCAGTCGGCATTCGCACGGCTTGGCGTCATGGTACCCGTTCTCATTTCGATCATCGCCTTCGGAGAGCGTCCGACAGCCATGCAGACCATCGCCATAGCGCTGGTGCTCCTCGCGTTCTGCCTCATGAACATCCCTCAGGGAAGCGGATCCGGATCCATCTCCAGACCCGCATTCGCCCTTCTTCTGCTGGGTCTTCTCTTCGGAGGGCTTGCAGACAGCATGCTCAAGGTGTTCGAGGTATTCGGAAGCGCTCACCTTGACGACTGGTTCATGGGAGCGACGTTCATCTTCGCCGCCCTGCTGTGCCTCGCTGCGACGATTGCAGGAAAGGGCAGAATCGTAAAAAACGAGATCGCGATCGGCATCATGCTTGGAATACCGAACTACCTTTCATCTCTCTTCCTTCTGAAGTCGCTTTCGAGCGTAAGCGCATACATCGCCTACCCGACCTACAGCGTGGGTGCGATCCTCGTCGTCATGACCGTGAGCATCGCAGCATTCAGAGAGCGCCTCCCTTTATGGAGCAGAGTGGGAATCGCGCTCATCGTCCCTGCGATAATCCTGCTCAATCTGTGAGCGATCCTCACTGGTGCTGTCTGCAGATGATGGAAGCTGGATCATCTTTCAAGATAGCGATGGATCTCCTTGTCGGCTCTCCTGAATAGCTCTGATTCATCGATTGTGGCAAGGTGCCCCTTCTCCACGGCAATGCGCCCATTGATGACAGTGAGGTCCACCGGTCTGGTGAGTCCGATCGCGGAAAGCATCGTCTCAGGAGAGAACGAGGCGCCCGCAAGCTCCACGCAATCGGAATCGATGGCGAAGAGATCAGCGCACATATCTTCCTTGAGGCAGCCTATATCGCTGCGCCCAAGCACCTTCGCACCCCCTACGGTCGCCATCTTCAGCACGTCGTAGCCCGATGGCGCATCATAGCTGCTATTGAGCCTGTGGAGAAGGTAGCAGGTACGCATCTCAGCCATAAGATCGGATCCGTCATTGCTTGCGCTTCCGTCCACTCCGAGCGATACGGGTATGCCCCTCTTCAGCATCTCCGGCACCTTGCATATGCCAGAGCCCAGCTTCATGTTCGATGCAGGGCAATGGGCGATTCCAGTGCCCGTTGCTGCAAGGACATCGAGCTCCTCATCGGTGAAGTGGATGCCATGGGCATACCAGACATCCGATCCGGTCCAGCCAAGCTTCTCCATGTACTCAAGGGGCCTCATCCCCTTGCTAGTGAGCACATAGCCATTCTCATCCCTCGTCTCCGCGAGGTGGGTATGGAGCCTGACGCCCAGCCTTCTGGCAAGGATCGCCGACTCACGCAGCAGATCCTCGGTGACGGAGAACGGCGAGCATG
>CALXXR010000123.1 GCA_944392735.1 uncultured Spirochaetaceae bacterium
AGCCGAGTCGGAGATCAGGAGCAAGCCGTACTACTCCTACGAGAAGGGATTGCTGGGACTGCCGACGAAGGAGGCCAGGGAGGCAAGGGATGAGGAGGTGCGGTCGGCGCGCCGTGCGCTGAATGAACGCTATTACGCCGAGGGCACAAAGGCGTTTGCTGAGGCCGTGCCTCCGCTTGTGAGGCTCTCCCAGCTGGGACAGGAGGCGATGGAGAGGCTCAACGAAAGCCATTTCTTCCTCTCTACGCCGAGCTCGGCGATGACCACTCGCGTCTTCGGATTCGATCTTGAGACGCTCAGCTGGCATGGCGAGGCTATGCTTACGATCGGCTCCGATTCGATAACGCTCCCGTTCGAGATCCCGCTCTGGAAATGGCTCGGCATCGAGCCGGAGGAGGGCGAGAGCTACTATAGCTATCGAGATGAGATCAATGAGTGGTCGAACATCCTCTCATCATATCCATATGCATACAGCATCCGACTGGATTATGACATAAAGGCATATTCCGATCAGCACCAGTACATCCTGATCGTCTCCGATTTCGAGATCCGCCGCACCGATACGAACAGGGTCGTCTGCTCTTCGGAGGAGCCTTCCAGGATCGCATTCGGCAGCGGAAGCTTCACGGTCTTCGATCATTTCGGCTTCGAGTACGTCTCATCGGATTATGAAGGGTACCCATCGCAGATGATCGATTCCGTAATCTCCAGCTACCGCGATATCACCGAGGAAGGAGAGATAAGGAGAGCGGAGGAGCAGAGGAAGGCAGAGGAGCAGAGGAAGGCGGAAGAGCGGAGGGCTCTGGAGGAGAAGGAAGCCAAGGAGGCCCAGGAGGCAATTGAGGCCTCCTTCACGGAAAGGGACAGGGTGGAATTGCTTGGGCCCGATCTGTACGACCTATTCGTCAAGGGCGAAATCGGCGATCTCTATCCCAATACAGGAAGATTCCTCGATGGCAGCAGATTCATGCTTGGCTTCGGTTCCGGCGCTCTATATCTTCCGATCGCTGGCAGCGGGGCGATCATGTTCGACGTTTCGCTGGGCTTGGATAGCATTGCGATCGCAGATAGCGTACGCCTATCCATCCACATTTCGCCGACATATGCATTCGACCCCGTAGCAACTTATGGGAATACGAAGTCCCAGCTGGGGCTTGGCCTCTCCGTCGATGGATTCGTTCCGCTGACGCCTTCGAGCGCCATTGAGCTCAGCCTGATGGGCGGAGTCGGCTATGACGATGTTCTGGGCACAGCATTCATCGGCTATCTGACCGCAGGCTATACGGCGAGATACGGCAAGACGGGGACATATGAGAACGGCTTCATCTACAGCGTCGGCGGCATGCTCTCCTATTCCTTCGATACGCTTGGAGTCGGTGCATACGTGAAGCTGAGCTACCGCACGTCCTTCACCAAGGCATTATAATGGGGCAGAGGGGAGGAGCATCTTCAACGCCTCCTCCGCCATCCTCTCTCCGAATGCCGCCGTGATGTACGGCAGCGATCCGAGCACGAGCCTCTTGCGGCCATTTCCGCCATCCTCCGCCTCCGGATCCTCATCCTGCGGTATGTAATCGAAATCCACCTTCTCCGGGGAGAAGACGCATTCGATCCCACGCCCCACGCCCCTTTTCCTTAATGCTGTGCGGACCGACTTCGCAAGGGGGCATCCGAAGGTGTCCATGACATCGCCGGTCCTGATGAGCGAAGAGTCCTTCCTCAGCGCCGCTCCCATCGAGGAGATGATCGGCATTCCCCGTCTCCAGGCATCCTCGAGAAGGGAGACCTTCGCCTCGACGCTGTCTATGCAGTCAAGCACCAGGTCCGCGCCCTCGAAGAGCGCATCATGGTTGCCATCTGCAAGCATTTCGGGGATGTCCTCGACGACGCACTCGGGGTTGATGTCCAGTATGCGCGCCTTCATCGCATCGGTCTTGAGTGCGCCGATGGTGGAATGCAGGGCGATGATCTGCCTGTTGATGTTGCTCTCGCTGACGGTGTCGAAGTCCTGTATCCTCAGCGTGCCGACTCCGCAGCGTGCAAGCATCTCGATGGCGTATCCGCCGACGGCGCCGACGCCGACGACAGCGACGCGCTTCCTCCCAAGCTCCTCGACGCTGTCCCATCCTATGAAGCGTGCGATGCGCTGGAACTGCTCCTTCATGCCAGGATCTCCTTCATCACCCTCTCGGATCTTGCCCCTATGTCGATGCCGGTGAGCTCGGAGAGCCTCCCGTTCCATGCCATCAGCGCTCTCATCTCCTCTTTTCCCGTCGCCATGTCCGTCTCCGTTGCGAACGGCAGCTTCAGCAGCTCATCGAATGCCGATGTGCGCTCAGCTCTCGGGGAGAGCGAGATGATGCCCCCCAGCGATATGATCTCCCTTGCGGTCTCCAAGGAGCCCGTGAAGCCATGGACGATGAAGCGCTCCGGCTTCATCTCCCTCAGGATCGAGAGCGCTCTTCCGTACTCGCGTACGATATGGACCACGGCAATGCGCGAGCGGGCGGAGGCGATGGAGAGCGCTGTGCGGAATATCCTCTCCTGCTTCTCCTTATCGCCGAATCTGCGGTCAAGTCCGATCTCTCCGATATGGATCCCCTCCACAGCTGCCTTGTCCAGGAGGTCGAAGTCAGGCTCGGATCTCGATTCCGGAAGCCAGCCAAGGGCTCTGAAGCGGAATGGGGAAAGCAGCTGGATATCCTTTGTCGAGGCGGTGCATACGAATGCGTCGTCTGTTGGCGTTCCTGGGTGTGCATGGCTGTCGAACATGCCTTCATGATACCCCATCCAGGGCCGAGCAAACAGTGCTTCTGCCGTTCTTATTGACTTTCTCTGCATTAAGATGCTATACACAGATGACCTCTTTATCCGGGTGCATGCCCGGATCGATACCAAAGACCACAAGGAGGAACCATGATCCAGAATTATGAGTTCACAGTCATCTTCGATGCAGATGAGGAGAAGTCGAAGGCAGGCCTCGAGCTTGTGAAGAGCACGCTCGCACGCTTCAACGCGGAGATCACGAAGGAAGAGGACCTCGGCGTAAAGACGCTCGCTTACATCATCAGGAAGCAGGAGAAGGGCCACTATGTCTACTTCGAGCTAAAGGCTGATACTGCAACCATCGCACAGATGAGCCAGATCTTCCAGCTCTCGACGCTCGTGCTCAAGTTCCTGTTCGTAAACCCCGAGAGGAAGTAAGGCAGTCTTATGGCTACAGATATCAACTCGGTTGTCCTCGTCGGACGCCTAACTCGCGATGCAATGCTCAGATACACGGGATCCGGTGCCGGATTCCTCTCATTCACAGTCGCCGTCAACAGGTCAAAGAGGAACGCTGACGGCTCGTGGGGAGATGAGGCATCCTTCATCGACTGCGTCTACTTCGGTCAGAACTCGCAGTCGATCAGCCAGTATCTCATCAAGGGCAAGCAGGTCGCCGTACAGGGCGAGCTCAGGCAGAGCAAGTGGGAGAGCGATGGACAGCAGAGATCCAGGCTGGATGTCGTAGTCAACACATTGTCTCTGCTTTCCGGTGGAAACCAGGGACAGGCTTCTGGCGGGAACTTCTCCAGCCAGTATCAACAGCGCCCGCAGCCGCAGACGCGTGAGGTGCCGCAGCAGGCAGCTCCATCGCAGACGATGGCGGGGCCAGGACCGGAGTCATTCGAGGATGACTCGATTCCATTCTGATAGGAGTGAAAAATGCACGAAGATAAGGATTTCGCAGAGAAGGATGGCGCTCTCAAGGACAGAAAGATGGGCGCAAGGAAGATGGGCTTCAAGAAGAAGGTCTGCAAGTTCTGCCAGGGAGCAGCACCTGCCGACTACAAGAACCCGGATATGCTCCGCCGCTACATCACAGAGCGCGGCAAGATCCTTCCCGCACGCATAACAGGAACCTGCGCCAAGCACCAGAGGGCTCTCAACAGGGAGATCAAGAGGGCGAGGGTTCTTGCATATCTTCCGTTCGAGAAGAAGTGAGGATGATGGAAAGCAGGGGTAGGGCGATCGGGGAAGCGCTGCTTCTCCTCTTCTGCAGCGTCGTGATGTCGAACGTCGGCGTCGCTTCGTTCATCGCAGTCGCTCCCCTTATGCTCTTTTCCATCAGGCATGGGAGGAGGAATGGCCTGATCCTCATCGCCATCGGCTTCATCGTCGGCGCAGCGTTCAGCTTCATCGTCGGCGGCTATGCCGGTGCCGGCAGGCTCGGGGCTTCCATCCTCATGATCGATCTGTATGTTCCCCTGTCGCTGTCAGCGGCTGGGATGGTGTGGCTGAGCACGAGGGGAGGAGGAGTGCTGAAGAGGCTGCTTCTGTCGCTTCTTCCGGCGGTTCTTCTCCTTGGTGCCTATGCTGCGTTCTTCTGCTCCGATAGGGCGCTTCTCGAAGAGCTTATGCTGGCTGTCGAGAATGCGTTTGCCGTCATCGCTTCGCCGTTGCTGGAGATGGTGGCGCCCGGCATCGATATAGGCATCATCGCCTATTTCGGCATGCTGGCGATCGCCTCGTTCGTGCTTCCGGCAGTGCTGTGCGGCATCTGTGCCAGCTGCTTCATCTATGAAACGGCCAGGCATTCAAGAGAAAGCGGGTGGGAGGAGAAGGTCATGCGGCTGGAGTATCCCTCCGACGCGGTCTGGGGATTCATCGTCTCCTGGGCCCTGGTCCTTCTGTTCCGCTTTGTATCGGTGCCCCTGCTTATTGTGCTTGCAGTGGTGAACGTAGCTGGCGCATGGACCGTGATATACGCGGTGGAGGGTTTCTCCGTCGTATTCGCGCGTATCCGGAGGCATAGCCCCCACATGAGGAGCATGACCCTTCTCATCGTGGTGCTCATGGTCGCCATACTGGTCCCTGGGATCAATCTCATAGTGCTCCTTGGATTCCCGCTGGTCGGGATCCTGGAGAGTTTCTTCGATCTGAAGAAACTAGGAGGAAACGGTTATGAAGATCATTCTTAATCAGGATGTCGTGCATCTCGGAGAAGAGGGAGACATCGTAGAGGTAAAGGACGGATACGCCCGCAACTACCTTCTCCCCACGAAGACCGCAGTCGTCTACAACAAGGCGAATGCAGCTCTCTTCCAGTCCCGCGCTGCGGCGATCGAGAAGAGGAAGGCGGAGAAGAGGGCCGCTTCTGCATCCCTCAAGGAGAGGCTCGATGACGTGGTGCTCACGATCGTCGTTCCCGCTGGAGAGTCCGGAAAGCTCTTCGGATCCGTCACGTCTGCGATGGTCCAGGCAGAGCTCCAGAAGCTCGGCTTCGAGATCGAGAAGAAGAAGATCGAGGTCGCAACCCATGCGATCAAGATGACTGGAACATACACAGTCGTCGTGCATCTCTACGAGAACGACCTCTCCCACATCAAGCTCAATGTCCTTTCAGAGGCTGAGAAGCTCGCTGCCGACAAGGCGAAGGCTGAGGCTGAGGCCAAGGCTGCCGAGGATGCTGCTGCAGCTGCAGCTGCTGAGGAGGCTCCCGCAGAGGAGAGTGTAGCTGAGGAGGCTCAGGCAGAGGAGGCACCTGCTGCCGAGGATGCTCCGGCTGAGGAAGCTGAGCAGAACTGAGCTTATTCCGGTGCTGATCGGGTCCCGCTGTCGGATGGCAGCGGGATCTTCTGCATCATAGGAGAATCGTGAACCTCGCTCCGCATCTGGGGCAGGTAACCATGACCTTTTGTCCATCATCGGCAAGGGGCATGCCCCCTTCGAAGTCCAGCATGTCCCCGCCTCTGGCGTGGATGATCTCGATCCCTTCATTGGCATAGAGGCGCTCCTCCAGCTCGGACGTGCGCGAGAGGACAATCAGGGAGCTGAATCCAGCATCCGCCATCTCCTCTGCATCAAGGCCGGAAAGGGATTGCAGCACCGCTGACGTGAGCCCCGATTCGAATGCCAGCGCAGCCTGGAGAGCCTCCGCGTCGCCGAATGATGATACGATGACGGCCCCGCCATCTCCCGAGATCTCATAGATCCCATCTGCAAGCCTCTCTGCCAGAAGCCCGTTCCATCTCTTGTACCAGACGCTGCCGTCGAGGCTGAGCATATCCGAGTCCTCGGTAAGGAGCCTGTATGGCTCTCCTGCATGCGATGGTACGATGATGCTGTATGCCGCAGAGAGCGGCGAAAGCGCTGCGATGAGCGCTGCGAATGCGAATAGACGCTTCATGGGGCCTCCATGAAAGGATTCTACCATGTTTTCGACTCTGTTTGCTTCTGGCTCTTCATGCTATAATGACTGCCAGCTCCAAGGAGGAACGATGAGGGCCCTGCCGCAGAACGATGAGGCCGAGAAGGCGATACTCGGCGCGCTCCTGATGAGGGAGGACGCCTACGATACGGTCTCTGGCATCATCAATGCTTCTGATTTCTACCAGCCTATGAATGGCGTGATATACACCGCTATATCGCGGATGAAGGACACCTCCGCGAAGGCGATAGACATCATCACGCTGATCGATCACCTCCGCAAGGAAGGCTCCCTGGATAAGGCGGGCGGAGTGGGATACATCGCTTCGCTCTCCGAGTCGGTCAACGTCACGTCGAATGTCGAGCAGTACGCCAGCATCGTCAAGGAGATGTCCATTCGCCGCTCCGTGATCGCCATGAGCGCATCATTCACGGAGAGCGCGATGGATGAGACCGAGGATATCAAGGAGGTCCTGGACAAGGGGCAGAGCGAGATGCTCCAGCTTTCGCTGACGGGGTCGAGAGGCGAGACGGACTACTCGATCTCAACCGCAGTCAGCTCCGTCGTCGACAGGATCATCAAGAAGATGGATGGAACGCTCGCGGATGATTCCGTCCCATCCGGCTTCGACATCCTGGACAAGTACACCAACGGAGGCTTCAAGCCGCAGGACTACATCGTCGTTGCAGCGCGCCCCTCGATCGGAAAGACGGCGTTCGGCGTATCGATGATCAGGAACATGATCAGGGATACGGACAGGCCGCAGCGCGTCGCCTTCTTCTCCCTGGAGATGCCCGCAAGCCAGATCACCGAGAGGCTTCTGGCCAACATCTCCCACATAAACCTCCGCAACATCGCACAGGCGGACCTCTCCGCCGAATACGCCTTCGAGCGCGTGATGAATGCGGCGGATCTCCTCTTCACGAAGGACCTCTACATCATCGATGTGCCGAACATCAGGCTCGATGAGCTCAGGGCGAAGGCGAGGATGCTCAAGAGGGAGAAGGACATCACCGTGATCATCATCGACTACATCGGCCTCATCGATCCATGCCTCGGTCCGCAGACGCCGCGCCATGAGGTCATAGCGACGGTATCCCGCTCGCTCAAGAGCCTTGCGCGCGAGCTGAAGATCCCCATCATCGTGCTCTGCCAGGTATCCCGCGACAGCGAGGAGAAGGCTCCGATCCTCTCCAATCTCCGCGACTCCGGATCGATCGAGCAGGATGCCGATGTCGTCATGTTCCTCCACCGCAAGAGGATCCTCTCCGAGGAGGAGAAGCAGCGCAATGCGAAGGATAGCGAAGGCAAGGCGACGCTGCAGGTGACGAAGGTCATCGTCGCGAAGCAGCGCAATGGCGAGACGGGTGAATTCAAGGTCGGATACAACGCCGCAACGACATCCTTCGAGCAGGTCGTGCAGACAGCCGACTTCATCGAGCCGACGCCTCCCGAGAAGCGGGGCTACGAGAAGAAGTAGGCCTTTATATCCAGGGAATACATCATCACCATGATGACGAGCGCCAGCACCATGCCGATGATCTGGAGGATTACATATGACCTTGGAGAGAGGGGCCTTCCCTTGAACATCTCGACGACTGTCATCAGCATCTGACCGCCATCGAAGGTCGGCACTGGAAGCATGTTCCCTGTCGAGATCGAGAGGGAGACCATCGCAAGGAGCATCAGGAGCGTTCTCAGCCCGCTTCTTCCGCTCTCGCTGAAGGCAAGCGCCGTTATCCCTCCGATGGACTCCGCTGCCTTCACGGGCCCCGTGATGACCGTAAGCGCCTCATCGAGGTGGAACGTTATGAATGCCCCGATCGCCTTCAGCGCTGCAGCCGACATCTCAAGGGCCCTTGTCAAGCCGTAGAGGATGGAATTGCCGCTTTCGCGGCTCATCCTTGTTCCGCTGCTCCAGGCGAATGGGAGGATGCCATCGTCGATCCGCCTATGTAGGATCTCGCAATCGCGCTGTATCGTCAGCTCGAACGATGCGCTCTCGAGGGAATAGAGATCATAGGTCCATTCAATGGGAATCCCATCCGCTTCTACGACCCTGTCACCGGGCAGGAAGCCATCCGAGAGCGATCGGCCGATGATGGGCTCCTGCAGATTCGCGATGCCGTAGACCCATGAGCTTCCGTTCCATGTCGGGATGAGGGTCGATTCGATCATCTCGCCATCTCGGGAGATGACGAGAGGTATCTCCTCTCCGCTTCTGGAGGCGATGAAGTCCTCCGCATCCTGCCAGTCGAGGAAGATGCGGCCATCCGAGGAGATGAGATGATCTCCCTTCTCTATGCCTGGCTGCATGATATCCTCTGGAAAGAGCGCAGGGTAATCGGCGATCGGCGTCACCACCGCGGGATCGGAGAGCCTTGCGACAGGTATCGAAGCCGAAATGGCAAGCAGGAGGGAAGCGACGATGAAGTTCATCAGCGGGCCTGCCAGATAGATGATGAACCTTGCATGGGGCGTCGTTCCGAAGTACGATCCATCCTCTGTCCTCTCCATGCTCCTTGAATCATCGCGGAGCGCCTTCATCAGATCAAGCGATCCCTTCATGCGGCAGTAGCCTCCGAACGGAACCGCTGAGATCCTGTATTCTGTATTGCGTCCGTGGATGGAGAGAAGGGGAGGCCCGAACCCGAACGAAAGCACCTCCACATCCACCTTCATGAGCCTTGCCGCTGCGAAGTGGCCAAGCTCGTGGATGAAGATGATGATGCCGATGCCTATAAGGCCTATGAGAAGGTACAGAAGGGGCATCAGCATAGGCGATAGGCCCTCTCCGCTGCGATCCTGTCGGCCTCCTGCACCTCCTCATACGATTCCGGCTCATGGAAGGAGAATCCTCCATCGAGGACTTCCTTCACGACATCGCGGATGCCGTTGAACGGAATCCTGCCGTCAAGGAATGCTCCGACGGCGATCTCATCCGCGCGGGAGTATGCGATCCTGTATGACCCTCCTGCAGCTGCGGCTTCATATGCCAGGGCAAGCATGGGAAAGCGCTCAGGGCTCCAGGGCTGGAATGAGAGCGAGAATCCCTCATCGAACGGCAGTGGCCTGACGATGTCCTCGAGCCCCTGTCCCTCTCCTGCGATGGCTGAGAGGATCGGAAGCGTCATGTCCGGAGGGGACATGAGCGCATAGACGCCGCCCTCAGCGGTCTCTATCATCGAGTGGACGACCGACTGTGGATGGATGACGACTCTGATCGAATCTGAGGGGAAGCCGAAGAGCAGGGAGGCCTCCATGACCTCAAGCCCCTTATTGGCAAGCGTCGCGCTGTCTATCGTGATCTTCCTGCCCATCTTCCAGGTGGGGTGGTGGAGCGCCTCCTCGATGGTGACGCCTGATGTATCCTCGCGGTCCCTGAAAGGTCCGCCTGAAGCGGTTATGATGAGCCTTCTCGCACTGTGTCCCCTAAGGAGGTGGTATATGGCGCTGTGCTCGCTGTCCACCGGTATGATCCTAGAGCCATGCTTCCTTGCCTCGGAGAGCATGAAGCGTCCGCCCATGACGACCGATTCCTTGTTCGCCAATGCGATGGATCTGCCTGATTCGATGGCAGCAAGCGTTGCGGGAAGACCTGCCGCTCCTGATATTGCATTGAGGATGATGTCGGGATCCGTTTCATCGATGAAGGCCGACAGAGCCTCGCGATCGCTTCCATCGATGTATCGTCCCTTGGCGGAGAATCCAGAGGAAAGACGCGGCAGGGCAGGGGAGGAGGCGGCGGTGAGCCCAACGACCTCGACCATGGGGGCAAGCCCATTCCTGATCGCCTCAAGGCATGTCGTTCCGATGGAGCCGGTGGCTCCGAGGATGAGGAGGCGGATCATACTCCGAGTATGACCGTGAGGATGGCGATGTAGACGGGTGCCGCCATCACGATCGAGTCGATCGAGTCGAGGATGCCTCCGCGTCCTGGGACGATCGTGCCGGAATCCTTGACCTCTGCGGAGCGCTTGAACGATGACTCGATGAGGTCGCCGGCTGCGGCGATGGCAGCGGTTGCGCCTCCGAGCACGAAGCCCTCGGCGATGGAGTATGAGAATACCTCGGGGAAGAGATACGATGAAAGCAGTCCGAATATGGCGGGAACCAGAAGCCCGCCGATGAATCCTGCGATCGACTTGTTGGGGCTTACCTTGATGATGCCCTTGTTGCTCCTTCCCAGCGCTATTCCGAAGATGTATGCGAACGTATCCGAGCCGAAGACGAGCAGGAAGAAGAAGAGTATGTACCAGGAAGCGTGCGGCAGGAATGCGGTGCGTATCACGAATGAGGCGAAGAGACCAGGATAGATGATGTTCAGCACCGTCTTGCTGTTGCGCTCCCATGTTCCCTTGAAGCTGTCCTTGGCACCGGTGAATATCTCTAGGAAGAGGGTGAGCCCGATGAGGAACATGAGCGTGTAGAATGTCAGCTCAAGCTCCGGGAACCAGCGGAACTGCACATACTGGGCGAAAGGCAGGATCGCGCCCGTGTATGATGTGAACGGAAGCTTCTCATGGTCCTTCGAGAGCAGCTCGTGCATCTCCATCGACCCCAGGAGCGCGACTGCGGTGATCAGCAGGCAGAATGCGAGATGGTTGAGATGGGGCAGGAGGATGACGATCAGGATGAGCGCAGGCACTGCAATGACCGATGTCAGTATTCTCTGCTTAAGGCTGCCCATATCAAAGTCCTCCGAATCTTCTCTTGCGCGAGTCGAAATCATCCAGGATGATCCCTATCATCGATTCGTCCCAATCAGGCCACAGTCTATCATAGAATGCCAATTCTGCATAGCTTGACTGGTACAGCATGAATCCCGAAAGGCGCTTTTCGCCAGCCGACCTGACGATGAAGTCCGGGGATGGCACATCGGGATTATCCAGATATCCCGACAGCGTGGAGGCGTCGAAGGAATCGATGCCGTCGGCGACAGCCTTCGAAGCGGCGCGTGCTATCTCGTCGAGGCCCCCGTAGTTGATGGCGAGCTGGAGGGTGAGCGCATTGCAGCCAGCGGTCCTCTCGACCGCTTCATCGATGGCATCAAGAACCTTCTCGGGAAGCCCCTCGCGCCTTCCGAGGTGTAGCAGGCGGATGCCGGAGGCGACCATGCGTGGCATCTCCGCCCGCAGCCGTGAGGAGAAAAGGCCCATGAGGTAGTCGATCTCCTCCTTGGGCCTTTTCCAGTTCTCTGTCGAGAAGCAGTACAGCGTCAGATATCCGATGCCATGGCTCAGGCAGCCTCTGATGACCTTGAGAGCCGCCTTGCCTCCCTCCAGATGTCCGGCAGAGCGGGGCAGGGATCTCCTCTCCGCCCAACGCCCATTGCCGTCCATAATGATCGCAAGATGGGTAAGCGATCCCACCTCAGATCTCCATGATCTCCTTCTCCTTTGCCTCGGCGAGCTTTCCGACCTCGGCTATGGAGGAGTCAGTGAGCTTCTGGATGCGGTCTCCGCCTTCCTTCTGCTCATCCTCGCTTATCTCTCCGTTCTTCTGGAGCTTCTTCAGCTCCTCCATCGCGTCGCGGCGGATGTTGCGGATTGCTACGCGTGCGTTCTCGGCCGTTGCCTTGGCGCTCTTCGCGAGCTCCTTCCTCCTGTCCTCCGTAAGAGGCGGGAATGCGACGCGGATGAGCTTTCCGTCGTTGTTCGGGTTAAGCCCGAGCTCCGACTTCTGGATAGCCTTCTCGATTGCGGAGAGGACGCTCTTGTCCCAGGGCTGGATGACGACGAGCCTCGCTTCGGGGACGCTGATGGAAGCGACCTGCGAAAGCGGCGTCTCAGCGCCATAGTAGTCGACCTTGATCTTGTCGAAGAGCTGGGCCGACGCGCGTCCCGTCCTCAGGGAGGCGTACTCCTGTGAGAGCGCCTCCACCGATTTCCTCATCCTTGCGCTGCAGTTGTCGATGACTGTCTGCATTGCCTACCTCCTCAGGCTGAAACGCCAGCCTGATAGACTTCGTATGCCGTGATCTGGAGAGAAGCTGAGTGTGCCTTTCCCGTCTCCTGGAACATCTGGGCTACGGACTTGGAGTCATCCTTGACATAAGCCTGATCGAGGAAGCAGACCTCCTTGTAGAGCTTGGAGAGCTTTCCGCGGACGATTCCCTCCCTGACCTTCTCGGGCTTGGAAGCGAGCTTCTCGTCGCTCTCGACCTGCTTGCGGAAGATTCCGAGCTGCTCCTCCTCATACTCCTTGTTGACAGCCTTCTCATCGAGGAACTGCGGCTTGTATGCCGCTGCGTGGAGCGCGAGGTTGTGCGCAAGCTCCTCGACATCTGCCTCCTTGAAGATCTCGGGCTTGTCGGACTTGAGCATGACGAGTACTGCAACAGCGCCATCTCCGTGGATGTATGTCGATGCATAGCTGTCTGCAGAGACATCGTATACGGAGAACTTCACGAGGTGCATGTTCTCCTTGATGATGGCGATGAGTGCGTTGACCATCTCCTCAAGCTCGGAGTTGATCTCGGTGTATCCCTTCTCGAGGATGACTGTGCAGAGATCGTCGCCAAGCTTCGCGAAGTCCTTGTTCTGCGCGACGAAGTCCGTCTCGCAGGAAAGGGAAAGCACGACTGCCTTGCCGTTTCCGGTCTTGACGAATACGCGGCCGTTCTCGGTTGCCCTGTCCTGGCGCTTTGCGACTGCTGCGAGACCCATCTCCTTGAGGATCTTCTCGGCCTGTGCGAAATCGCCATTGGCCTCGGTGAGAGCCTTCTTGCAGTCCATCATTCCAGCTCCGGTGACATCCCTGAGCTTCTTTACGTCTGCTGCGCTGATTGCCATATTCCTCTCCTTAGTTGTTGAAGTACTCCTCTTCCTCGTCGGCTGCCTCGGTCTCGTCCTTGGCTGTCTCCTCCTCGGAAGGCTCATAGTTCGAATAGTCTACGATCTCATCATCGGAAGCCTCGTCCTTGTTCTCGACGGGTCCTTCCTCGATTGCCGTCTCCTCCTCGTCATCGAGGGACTCGACGATCTGGATTCCTGCC
>CALXXR010000124.1 GCA_944392735.1 uncultured Spirochaetaceae bacterium
CCGAGAGGTTGTCGTAGCGCTCATCGAGCTCAGCAAGCTTCTCCTCGTAGTGCTTGTCTCCCGTTCCGATCACGAGAAGCTGGAAGCTCCTCTCGTTCAGGAGCTCCTCCAGCACCGGATGGTTGCCGCCCAAGAGCTCTCCGTATCCCTTCTGGTCCGCGATCCTGGAGACCATGGAGAAGAGGGGAAGCGATGGATCCGGGATGAGACCGTACTCCTTCAGCACCCTCTCCTTGAGGGCCTTCTTCCCAGAGAGGTCTTTGGATGAGTAGTGCTCGGGAAAGAGCTTGTCGGTGCGCGGGTTCCACTCATGCGTGTCCATGCCGTTGAGTATGCCGTAGAGGTCATCCCTGCGCTCGCGAAGGAGCCAGTCGAGGCCGCAGCCGTACTTCTCCGTCTGTATTTCCTTGGCGTATGTTGGCGATACTGTCGTGATCCTGTCCGCGGTCTCAAGCCCCGCCTTGAGCATGTTCAGCCTCTCCGATGCGCCTGTGCCGGAGAAGAGCTCCCTCTTGAAGCGGTCTCCGCCGAAGACGGCGTCGTAGCGGGAGAAGTCGCCCTGGTATGCGAGGTTGTGGATGGTGAAGACCGTGTGGGACTTCAATCCATACTGATCGATGTAGAACGGCACGAGGCCGGCTGTCCAGTCGTGGCAGTGCACGACATCGGCCTTCCAAGCTGCGGCTTCCATGTAGAGCGCTGCTGCCTTGGCAAAGAGCATGAAGCGCTCGGCGTTGTCGGGATATGGCGTGAAGGATGTATCGCCGTAGATTCCCTTGCGTTCGGTGAAGTAGGGGTGCTCGAGGCCTACGTACTCGACGCCTTCGAGCCTGCGATGAACCGTCGACACCGGCACATCGCCGCTGAGCATCGGAACGGTGTACGATGGTCCCTTCCTGAATCCCCTGCGGTCTATGAATGAGTACATCGGCATGAAGATGCGTACGTCCTCTCCTTTCTTTGCCAGAGCGGGGGACAGCGAACCTAGGACATCAGCCAGTCCCCCTGATTTGGAGAAGGGGACAGCCTCACTTGAAACCATCAGGATATTCATAAGGATGATTATCCTTCATGCGTATGATAAACGCAAGGAAAAACACCCCGGAAACGCACTGGAAAGGGCATTCGGGGTGCATCGATTCACATGTTCTGGATGTATGAATCAGCAGCGTGCGCGGCGGTCGCTCCATCGGATGCGGCGGTTACGACCTGCCGGAACGGCGTCGTGCGGACATCTCCTGCGGCGAAGAGCCCCGGGACGCTGGTCATCATATGGTCGTCGGTCCAGACAAAGCCTCCCTCGAGCCTGGCCATCCCATCCAGAAGCTCGGAGTTGGGTACGATTCCGACGAATATGAAGACGGCATCGCATTCAAGCTCGGAGCCATCGGAGAGGGTGACGGACTTCACGTTCCTGCCATCTCCATTGATCGAGACGGCATTCCTCTCCATGTGCAGGATGATGTTCTCCTTCGCTATGACTCTGTCCTGGAGCGCCTTCTGCCCCCTGAACTCGCTTCGCCTGTGTATGATGTGTACTTCGCTCGCGAGGCGCGAAAGGTAGAGTGCATCGGTGAGGGCGGTGTCGCCGCCTCCGACGACTGCGATCCTCCTGCCCTTGAAGAAGGGGCCGTCGCAGGTCGCGCAGTAGCTGACGCCCTTGCCCTGGTACTCCTCCTCTCCTTGGCATCCCAGATGGCGGTGGCGCGCGCCTGCCGCGTAGATCACGGCCTTCGCCGTGACGGTCCCATCGGTTGTCTCGACGATGAAGCGCTCTCCTTCCTTCCCGATCGACTTGGCACCCCAGAACTCGATGCGCGCTCCGAATGCGGCTGCCTGCTTCTCGAAGCTCTCGGCAAGCGCATAGCCGGAGGTCGTGCCCTGTCCGGGGTAGTTCTCTATCTCATCGATGTACAGCATCTGTCCGCCGGGGGCAAGCGAGTCGATCGCGATCACGCTGTAGCCGGCGCGGGCTGCGTATGATGCCGCTGAGAGTCCTGCTGCTCCGCAGCCTATGACAAGAACGTCACACTCCATCTTCCTTCCTCTCCTTCATCCTCTTCTCGAGCGCTTCCTCTGCATCGGAGCGCCTGATGTACACTGGTCCCTCCCCGATGTCGTCGGGGCCATGGGATGCAAGTCTTGCCGCAGCAAGGCGCTGAAGCGCGCGGGAGATGTTCCTCGGCGCCTCCGGATCGACGATCATCCTTATGCTTGGATCGGCTTCTGCGATCCTTTCGGAGAATGCCGCTGCATCGGGACCGGTCACGAGCACAGGCAGCTCCTCATCCCTGATGTATTGGATGATGTCCTCGGCGTTGCCGTCCCTGTCAGGGACGATCGTTCTTCCTCCCTTGTGGAGGGAGAGGTAGAACCTGCGCTTCCTTGCATCCATTGCCGGCAGGATTGCGCCGGGGTAGGTGGATGCAGCCTCTGCGATCGCATCGAGGGTGGGGATGGAGGCAAGCGGCACCGAGAGCGCGGAGGATATGCCCTTCATCGATGCCATGCCGATCCTCAATCCCGTGAACGATCCCGGCCCCTTCGTCACGGCAAGGAGATCCAGGTCCGTCATGCCGATCCCTGCTCTGGAAAGGAGCGATTCGATCTCCGCCAGAAGGTCCTCCGAGTGGGAGAAGCGTCCCTTCACGAGGCGTTCCTCATAGCTATTGTCCGTGCTCAGCGCGATCGAGAGCACATCGGTCGACGTATCAGCTGAAAGGATGTTCATGGCTGCCTCCTTCGATCTCGATGCTTCTGGAGCCATCCTCGAGGATGGCCACCGTTACGCGGAATGCGTCGTCCGGCATCATGTCCTCTATCTTCTCGGCCCACTCGATGAGCGTGATGCCATCGGGGTAGAGGAACTCCTCTCCCCCCATCGATTCGAATTCATCGTCTCCCGAGAGCCTGTACAGGTCGAGATGGTAGAGCTTCTGGGTGCCATCGTACTCCTGGACGATGGTGAAGGTGGGGGAGACGATCGCCTCCTCTATCGAGAGGGCGCGTGCGATGCCCTTTGCAAGCACCGTCTTGCCGGCTCCGAGCGAGCCGGTCAGGGATACGACATCGCCGCTTCTGAGCGCTTTGCCGAACCTGTATCCAATATCCTCCGTCTCCTTCTCTGAGTGGGATATCATCATGCCTCCTCGTGGTGGTGATGGCAGCAGCACTCATCCTCTTCCGGGATGCGGTCCTTCTCGATCTCTGCTATCTCCGCCGCGTATGCGTCGTCGTCATCATCCTCGCCGTGATGGTCATGGTCGTCATGGACGATCTCCTCGTGGATGAGCTCTCCGATCTTCTCGCCCGTCTTCTCCTCATACTGCTCTATGAGGGTCTTGACGATGCTGTCGCTGCCGGAGAGGAAGCGTGCCTTCTCAAGGTACTCCCTCGCTTCGTCGAACTCGCCGTCCTGCAGGTGCAGGAGCGAGAGGGTGGAGGCGACGGTGAGGTTATCCGGATCGAGGTCGGCTGCAGTCTCGAGATAGGTCTTTGCAAGCTCCCTGTCGCCGATCTCCAGCTCGGATATGGAGAGCTCGTTGTAGATGTCCGCAGAGCGCTCCCCAAGCTCAAGGCACTTCATCTGGTCATCTCTTGCCTTGGCGTATTCGCCCATCTTCCTGTAGGCCCATCCGCGGAGGAAGTATCCGTTCCATACTCCGGGATTGCGCTCGATGAAGCGGCCTGCGGCCTCTATCGCCTTCGCATCCTCGCCGAGCCTGATGAAGTCGTAGGCCTCGTTGATCTCCTCGTCGTTCTCAAGCTGGACCTCTATGCGCGACAGGAGCTTCTTCATCTCCTGCTTGCGCTCTCCCTCCCCAGCGATGGCCATGTAGCGCTCGAGGTATTCCTTCGACTCCTCGAGGTTGCCGGTGAACGCCTCGAACGATGCGATCTCCGCAAGCACCTCCTCGCTCTCGCCGAACCTCCTGAGCCCATCCGAGAGCGTGCGCTTGGCGCTTATGAGGTACTCGTCCTCCTTCTCCTCGTTGCCCTTGTCGCGGGCATCGACGGCCATATACGAGTAGAGCGTGGCGAGGTTGATGCACGATGCGGACTGGGGCAGGAGATGGTAGACGGCGAGAAAGAGCTCCTCGGCGAACTCATAGTCCTTCTGCTCCTCCTTCGCGATCGCGGCCTTGTTCAGCTTATCCGGGAGCGTAGGGTCCACGGTCATCACGAAGTCCTTGAAGTATGAGGCGTCCCTGTGGTTCTCATCGTATGCGATCACCGTGAGCATCCCAGAGACGATCGACTCGAGCGTGATGTCGGCAGGCGTCAAGCGCGCGCCTGCGCTCTTGAGCTGCACCGGAAGCATGACCGATGGATCGAGGCGGAACGTCTCGCTCTCGATCCTCATCCCCTCCGGAACCTTTATGTATCTGATAGATCTAAGGCTTTCCTCTTTGTCCATATAATCCCTGCAAACAAAAAAGTCCTATAGATACGGCTGCTGGTTGCTCTTGAACTAGTGTTCAAGGTGGGATCCTTGGTGCCCGCTTTCTGTTCCCCGCAGGGAGCAATGCCGCTGAAGCTATTCCGGATCCCGGTTATGTGGTTTGCTCCAAGAGGCTTCAGATGAGCCGTTCTATAGGTATTCGAATATTAACATAGTTTCATTCAGGGTGGAAGTGCTCGCGAATATGCATTATCCTTCGCATATGGAAATGTTCATCTACGGCCTTGGCGCCGGCCTCATCATAGCCTGCATCGTCGCATTCGCCCTCTCGCTGAAGATAGGGAGGATCAACGATGAGAAGAACAAGGAAGTGCAGAAGTACAAGAACATGCTCGCCGACCGCATGGAGCTCGAGGCCGATGGCCTGAGGAAGGTGAAGGAGGAGAACGAGGAGCTGAAGAAGCAGAACGAGAACCTCCGAGTCTCGCTTCTCGCGCTTCGCGACAAGCCGGGGAGGAAGGAGATGCAGCGCCTGCAGATCCTGCAGAAGGCCGCTGACCGCCTCACCATAAACAGCCCGGGATTCGGTCCTGTATGGCAGGCTGCGCTCAAGGAAAGCGAGGATGAGTTCCAGAAGGTCTATTCGGGCTTCATCCCGTTCATAAAGAGGCATATACCGAAGCCGACGGATGCGGAGGTGGTGGATGTTCAGGAGCGCGTGGACTCCTGAGGCCCCAGCGTTCCCGTGAATGGCTCGGGTGATGTGATGACGTACCTCATCGGCTCTGCACCCCAGTCCTTCCTGAACGTGTGGCCGAGGCTGATGTAGCCCTCTGCCTGCAGAGGCTTCCTCTCCCCGTGCGGGAGGAAGATGTTGGGTATCATCTCGGCCTCCGTGACGCGCTCGCCCTCCATGGATCTCGGGGATGAGATCGCGGCCCTGATCGAGAAGAACGTGAAGATGCCGTGCACGCCGATGCGGAGCGTCGTCGTATCCTCCACATCGATCCTGATCCCCATGTCCAGATCGGCGCCGAAATCCATATCGAGGTAGGTGTTCTGCATATCCGCATGCATGGCCTGCCTGTTGGTATAGTCCATGCTGAATGCAGCTCCCATGCCCATGTACCAGATGGCGGCATCGCCGATGAACTTGCGGAATGCCGGCCCCGCTCCTATCGAGATGGTGAATGAGCGCTCGAGGTTCTCGGCAGCCTTCTCCGGATCGAGGAGGGGATCCTCGATGCTGAAGATGTCTACGATGCTCGAATAGGGCGCCTGGATCCCGAGCCTGAGGTAGATGCCGGTGCGCGACTCGCCGCCTATGTATCCGTACCCCGTGTAGTCCAGCCCCAGCACATCGCCTTCGAGCGACATCAGCGAATCCGATGAGACGGTTTCGGAGAAAGTGAAGTCGTATCCCGGGAACATGGCTCCGAAGAGAAGCGAAGGCAGCAGTATGAGCATGATCGATACGGAAAGCTTCTTCACGCATACGATTATATCCCAATGCTGCGGCGTCTATGAAGTGGTGCGGGATGGCGGCAGATGATGCGCTTGCGTCCAGAGACGGCAGAAGCAGGGCCGAAACCCTGCTTCCTCTCTTGATGCGGTGCGCTCTGCACCATGTGCTTCAGTCGGGCAAGGCGGATTTGAACCGCCGACCCCAAGTCCCCCAGACTTGTACGCTAAACCCCTGCGCTATTGCCCGAAGTACGAGGGGTACATTAGCACATACGGCGATGCGTGTCAAAGGCGTGGCATGGGGTGGGAGTTCACTTTTTCAATGAAAAGCGATAGAGTCTCAGCTGACGGAGCGGCTATTGATGCAGAGTGAAGTGATTGATGGCATCCTCACAGTCGAGGATGAGGCGGCGAAGAGGATCGCGGATGCGGAGAAGAAGGCCAGGGACGAAGTCTCCCAGGCCCATGACCAGGCCGCGAAGATCATAGCGGATGCACTCGATGAGGTGCGTGAGCGCGGCAACGCGGACGTGGAGAGCGCAGAGGCGCTTCTGCAGCAGCACCTCCAGCAGTACGAGGAGGAGCGCAGCAGGATCGAGGCAGAGTCGAACTCCGTCGATCCGGATGTGCTTGACAGGGCCGCGACGCGCATCGTCGACAGGCTGCTCCACGTCGATTCCATGGAGAGCAGATGAGCAGGGTTTCGGACTATGCTTTCGTCAATGCCAAGCTGAGGGCCCGCATCGGGCTGATGCACGATTCGACGCTCTTCGATGAGATGATCAAGGCGCCGTCGCTGACGGAGGCCATCGCCAAGCTCGATGGCACCTGGCACGGTGACCTCCTGGATGTCTACAGGAAGACGGGCGACCTCCAGCAGGTCGAGCTCCAGATGCTCGAGGATGAGATAGGGCTCTACCGCGAGGTCGAGGGCTACCTTCCATCATCTCCGGCGTCGTTCCTGTCGGTCCTCCTGGAGAAGATAGAGGTGGACAACGTCAAGAACGCCATAAGGCTCTGGTACTCCGATGTCATCCGCCGCCATATGATCTCGTACAGGTCGGCATACATATACAAGAGGACGATCGTCCACGCGATAGACTACGACAAGGTCATCAACGCCGTCTCCTATCCAGAGCTGCTGGGCGCCTTCAAGGGCACGCCGTACGAGGATGTGCTCTCATCGTTCTCGATGGAGAGCCTTGCCTCCGATGGGCTCTTCCCGCTTGAGATCGCCATAGACCACATGTGGTTCAGGCACCTCAAGGAAGGCATCGAGAAGCTCTCGGGAGCGGACAGGAAGGCCGCTGAATCGATCTACTACGTCGATGTCGATCTGAAGAACATATTGAGGCTCACGCGCTACAGCTACTCCTACCATCTCGATCCGTCCCACCTGAGGAAGGTCATCATCCCGATGGGATACATCGCTGAGGAGGCGGAGAAGACGGGGGCGCTCTCATCCGACGATCCGATGTCGGTGCTCTCCGGCATCGTGCGCCGCCATTATCCGCAGATATCGGAGGAGATAGCCCATATCAGGCGCACGGCGGACGATCTAACCACCGTCGATGAGAACAACAGGGAGATCGTGCTCATAGAGGCGTACCTCGGAGAGAGGAGGAAGAGGGCATATTCGAAGATGCTCCTAGGCGATCCGTTCACGATCGGCGTCGTGCTTGCGTACTTCTTCCTCTGCCTGCAGGAGGATGGAACGATCAGGGCCATCCTCTCCGGCAAGTACTATGAGAGGAGCGAGGAGAGCATCAGGGAGGTTTTAGGCTTATGAGCATGTTCACGCGCAGGATGCGCCGTCTGACTGCCGTTGTGATGGAGAGCGAGAGCGACAGCGTCGTGAAGGCGCTGCTGGAGAAGGGCGTCATGGAGTTCGTCCACATCGGCGCGCTGCCAGCGGACAAGATGTCGAAGCTCTCGGAGCACTCGGCCGCGGTGCCGAAGGCTGCACTCACCGATATGCGCGTCAGGGTCGAGACATTGATGAAGGAGGGCGGCATCGCGCTTCCCGAGCTTGACGGCAAGGCCGTGGAGGAGCTCTCCCCGCTCGATATGGACGGCTTCAGGCGCACGCTCGACAGGCTCTCGCTCTCGCTGCAGTCCGTGCGCGACGACCAGCGCCGCATCAATCAGGAGATCAATTCGATCGAGGAGATCATGCGCTATGCGGAGGAGTCGAAGGACGAGTACCTCGACCTCAGGGTCGGAATCACCACGCATGGCTCATCGGATGACCTTCTCGAGAGGCTGGGGAAGATAGGGGGAGTCTTCATCTTCTCCTCCAAGCCGTTCGTCTCCCTGACGCTTCGCCGCGACTCGGCAAGGGTCACGGATGCGATGGACAAGTTCGGATGGACCGAGTCCACCGACTCCGATGCTCAGAAGAGCGCACTCTCGATGGCTATGTCGGAGGCGAAGGCCATCACCGAGGGCTACAGGGCGGACCTGGATAGGCTCTCCGCCGCTGCCAAGGAGAAGATCCTTGCGATGTCGGGAGAGCTTTCCGATATCTGGAAGAACGTCAGGATCCATGAGCTCTGCGAGCATGTGGAGTCCTTCTTCTCATACACACGCAACACCACGCTCTTCTCCGGATGGGTCCCGGAGGAGGAATCGGCCGACGTGGAATCGATCATCTCCCACGTCACATCCGGACGCTGCATAATCGAGTGGACGGAGGCTGATGAGATCCCTCGCGAGGAGGTTCCCGTCGAGATGACCAGCCCGAAGATCCTCAGGCCCTTCGAGCGCATGGTCAGCAACTACAGCACGCCGGAGTACGGATCGATCAATCCGACGCCGTTCACGGCTGTGGCATACCTCTGCATGTTCGCGCTCATGTTCGCGGACCTTGGGCAGGGATTCATCCTCCTTCTGGTGGGCCTCATCGGCAAGTGGCTCTATGGGAAGAACCCGACGAAGAAGGACGGCATCATCAGCCGCTACCTCTGCTCGCTGCTGATCTTCCTCGGGCCGGCGTCGATGGTCGGAGGGCTCCTGTTCGGCTCATGCTTCGGCTTCAGCCTGATCCCGGCGCTGTGGTTCAACTTCGACGCAGTCGTCGAGGGCGAGCCCGTGCAGGGGCTGATACAGGATATCTACGACATCCTCGGCATAACGATAAAGTTCGGCATCGTCGTGATCTACCTCGGGCTCATCCTCAATTGGATCAACCTTGTCAGGAAGAGGAGGTTCGTCGAGCTTGTCTTCGATAAGAACGGAATCGTGGGAGGAATCCTCTATGGACTGGGCATCTGGTTCGCATGGGGCTACGTCGCCTCGGGCTATAAGGAGTTCCCCTCCGCACCGTTCTTCGCTCCGCTTCTCCTGGTCTGCCTAGCGCTCATCCTCGCGAAGGTGCCCGTCGAGGCCGCCATCGAGAGGAGGAAGGGGAAGAAGGAAGGCATCGGGCACGTGCTGATGTCCACCGTCATGGACTTCCTCGTCGAGGTCCTCGAGATCTTCTCGGGGCTCCTTTCCAACACGCTCTCGTTCATGAGGGTCGCTGGACTTGGAATCGCACACGCATCTCTCATGTCCGCCTTCTACCAGATCGCGGATATGACCGGAAGCACGATACCCAGGATACTGATCATGATCCTCGGCAACGTGCTCGTCATCGTATTGGAGGGGCTCTCGGCTGGAATCCAGTCGCTGCGTCTCAACTACTACGAGTTCTTCACAAAGTACTTCACCGGCCATGGCATGGCATTCGAGCCAGTGGGGCTCAGGAGCCGTGCCTCCGCCGATTGATTTTAAGGGAGGGTCATTATGACCGCATATGCATTCAGGAGAAAGGTCCGTCTTTCGCTTGTCCTTACAGCGGCAGTCCTTGTCGCGACAGCATTCGTCTTCACGCCGTCTCTCTCTGCAGCTGCAGAGGGTGCTGGGGAAGCCGTCGACTACAACCTCGCATGGGTCTGCATCGCAGCCGCCCTTGCATTCGGATTCGGTGCGCTTGGCGCAGGCATGGCTATTTCCCATGTCGGATCGGCAGCGATGGGCGCCATCTCCGAGAAGCCTGAGATCGCTACGAACGCGCTCATCTTCATCGCTCTGGCGGAAGGTCTCGTCGTCTTCGGATTCATCACGGCGCTGATGATCCTGGGAAAGGTATAAGGAATGGAATACTTCGTTATCGGGGACGAGGACACCGTCCTCGGCTTCTCCCTTGTCGGCGTCTCCGGCATCGCCTGCTCCTCTCCGGAGGATGTCAAGGCTGCCTGGAGCAAGGCGACGGAGGACAGGGAGCATGGAGTCATCATCATCACCGATGACTGCGCCGCAGCCATCAGGGAGACGGTGGATAGGTATCTCTTTACGATGAGCTTCCCGCTTGTCGTCGAGATCCCGTCCCGCAAGGGCTCCTCCAGCTCCGATCTCAGGGAGCTCGTTAACGAA
Source organism: uncultured Spirochaetaceae bacterium (assembly GCA_944392735.1). Lineage (GTDB taxonomy): Bacteria > Spirochaetota > Spirochaetia > Sphaerochaetales > Sphaerochaetaceae > Ornithospirochaeta. The sequence continues at coordinate 10,283 of CALXXR010000124.1, forward strand.
GCGATAGGAGTATCGATATGAAGGCAGAGGACAATCCGCTCATCCGCGGCATCCTCGATGAGGCGGATAAGAAGGCCATGGAGATCGAGGAGGCGGCCAGGAATGAGGTCCGATCCATCCTCGAGGAGGCCCGTGAGAGGGCTGGAAGGGAAGCCTCCATGGAGAGGCGCAGCTATTCCGTCAGGCTCGAGAGGATCGCATCCCGCGAGGAGAGCGCCAGGCGCAGCATAGACAGGCTGGCCGAGCTCAGGAGCCTCGATTCGGCCTACAGGTCCGTCATGGACGAGGTCGAGAGGCGTCTCAGGGCGAGGATCTCCGATCCATCGTTCTCCGATGTGCTTGTGGAGTGGATCGCCGAAGCGGCAATCGGCCTGGACAGGAAGGAAGCCAAGGTATCGTTCTCCGAGAAGACTCCGGTCACCGAGGAGATGCTCAGGCGCTCCGAGGACCTCGTGAGGAAGGAGACCGGGGCAACGCTCGCGCTTTCCCTCGATACGGAGCGCCTCTCCGGGGAGGGCGTCGTGCTCACGAGCATGGACGGCAAGGTCTCTTACAACAACCAGCTTGATGTGCGCATGAGGCGCTATTCCAGGGACATCAAGCGGATAGTGCAGGAAGAAAATGCAAGGCAGAATAGTAGGTAAGGTTAAGCGCGTCAACGGACCGGTGCTCACGGCATCGGGCATCACCGATGCCCAGATGATGGAGCTGGTCCATGTCAGCGATCTCGGAATCGTCGGAGAGATAGTCAAGCTCCGCGAGGGCGAGGCTACGATCCAGGTCTACGAGGATGCGACCGGCATCAAGCCGGGCGACAACATCTACGGATCTGGCATGTCGCTCTCGGCAGAGCTCGCTCCGGGGCTCATCGGGAATATCTATGATGGAATACAGAGGCCGTTGGAGGAGCTGAGGAAGATCTCGGGCGACTTCATCGGCAAGGGCATAGCGCAGAGCGCGGTCGATCATGACAGGCTCTGGCATTTCGTGCCGTGCGTCGGCGTGGGCGACCATGTCTCGCGCGGCACCATCATCGGCACGGTGCAGGAGACCGAGCGCGTAGAGCATCGCGTCATGATCCCGCCGACGGTCAAGGGAGACCTCACGGTCGTCAACATGGTCGCCGAGGGGGACTACAAGGTCAGCGACCAGATCGCGCTCGTATCCGATGATGGGGGCAGGACGACGGTCGTCACGATGCTCCAGCACTGGCCGATCAGGGTTCCGCGCCCTGTCCAGGACCATGCGGACCTCAAGACGCCGCTGGTGACGGGACTGAGGGTCATCGATACGCTCTTCCCGCTCTCCA
>CALXXR010000125.1 GCA_944392735.1 uncultured Spirochaetaceae bacterium
ACTACTTCGCCTCCAGGCTCTCTACAGCGAGATACACCATCACCATCCCGCGCTCGGCAGAGGATGGGGAGATCGAGATCCCCATCAGCGTCAGGATCCCTGGCGGCGACTCCCTCGAATACACGGCACCGCTGAGGATCCATAAGGCGGATTTCAGGCCGCTGGCGACCTCATACAGGATCAGCGACAGAAGCGGCAACGACGATGGCGTCATCAACCCGGGCGAGACCATCAGGTTCGATGTGCTCTGGACAGCCGGCGCCAATTCAGACCCCGGACGCAATGTCACCGCCCAGCTTTCGTCATCCGACCCGAGCGTCATCATCAGGCAGGGAAGGGCGACGTATAAGTCGATAGAGGAGGGCAGGTACAGCAGAAGCCCTTCAGGCAGCTACAACTCGCGCTCCTCAGGGCAGAATGCGCTCAACGCAACCAGCTCCAACGCATTCGAGATCTCAGTGCTGCCGTCCTGCACGTCTTCGACGCTCGATCTTGAGTTCAGGCTCGTCGACAGCATCGGCGCGACGCGCACTGTTCCGTTCATCCTTCCCGTCGCCAATGTCGATGCCGACGTCCGTCTGACGAAGTGGGAGATCCTCGAGACCACGGGCGATGGCGATGGCAGGGTCAGCCCCGGCGAGACGGTGAGGTTCGGGTACGTCTTCCGCAACGCGGGGGAATCGGATCTCCTGAATGCAAAGATCGTCTTCTCCACAGAGACGGAAGGCGTCACGCTCCGCGATTCCACAGCAAGCTGGAAGTCCATCAATGCAGGGCTGAACGCGACCACATGGAGCACCAATACCTCATCCACGGATACAGGCATCAGATCCGACCGTGGCCTGGAGATCATCGTCGGACGCGGCTATGAGCCGGGAACTCCGATCGTGCTCGATTGGAAGGCCACCGGATCCGGAAGCTCTGCGGAAGGATGGACAGGTTCCGTGAGGATCCCCGTCGTCGAATCGCAGACGGATGCGACCATCGCCGGCTACAGGTTCTTCGATCCGAAGGGCAATGATGACGGAATCGTCAGTCCCGGCGAGGAGTTCAAGGTCGACGTCGCGATCAAGAACAGCGGCAAGAGCGATCTGAGGATGCTCTCCTACCGCTTCTCGACCGACAGCGAATACATCACGATAACATCCCCCGGCCCGTATCGCTATGAGAGGAAGGTCGCACCCGGAAGCACGTTCGTCGCTTCGAGGAAGTCGGTATACACATCGAGCAGCTACTCCTACACCGCGAACGGAGAGGCGACGTTCAGGGTCTCCTCAGCAGCTCCTGTCGGATCCCGCGAGGAGATCAAGGTGCTCATATCCGATGGAATCAATGCATGGGAGAGGAGCATCTGGGTCACGATCAAGAATCCCGACTCCCATCTGAGGATGCAGAGGCGCACGATCATCGATACCGGCAACGGCGATGGCACGGTCAATGTCGGAGAGACGGGATATCTCGACTTCGTCGTCTTCAATGATGGAGAGAGCGATATCGCAAACGCCACTGCGAGGATATCCACCGAGACGCCGGGCATCATCATCACCAAGGGCAGCTACAGCTTCGGTGAGATCCGCGGAGGAACATACAAGTCCATCAAGTCGGGCGGTTCCTCGTATACCTCATCGACAGCGCCATCGGTGAGCTCTTCGATGAGCAGCAAGTCCGACAACTGCCTCTCGTTCAGGGTCGCAGGCGATGCCGAGATCGGAACCAGGGCAGAGGTCGTACTCACGCTCTCCAACGGCTATGAGAGCTGGGATTATCCCATCGCATTCACGATCGAGAAGGCCTCCCTCGGAGTCGATGCGGACATCTCCGTCATCGGCAAGGAGCCATATGAGCTGGTATATCCGGGAGAGACGCTGGAGCTCTACGTCTCGATGAAGAACACCTCGTCGAACAGCATCTCGGGAGTGAGGATGTCGATGAGCTCGGATTCCCCGTACTTCATGGTGAACCAGCGCACGTTCAGCCTCAGCGATTCCATCAGCAAGGGCAGCTCTCGGACCACGAGCATCTACGAGGGCAAGGGCGCACCTTCGATCTCCTATTCGGCTCCTGTGGGCGAGAGGATCAAGGTGACCTACACGATCATGGACAGCACCGGCGTATCGAAGGACTTCGATGTCTACTACACCGTAGGCGTGAACGGCTTCGATCCGGTCGTCTCGCAGAAGAAGGTGACGGGCCTGGACGGCAGCGGAGCCGAGAGGATCGTCCCCGGCGGCTATGCCTTCCTCGATGCCGCGGTGCTCAATAGAGGGCCGGTGTCGGGTGATGTCTCCGTCAGGTTCTCCTCATCCGATCCTGCGATCACGGTCAATACCGGAACGATCTCGGTAGGGGAGGTCCGCTCGGGACAGAGATTCGTGCTCAGCAGCCCCTCGGATCGCTTCGGATACTCAAGCCGCGACTATGCATCCTCGATGCTTCCCGGCGGAGGTGCGGAGGTGAGGATCGCTGATGACGCAGAGTCCGGTCGCCATGAGGTGACGATGACCATCCTCTCCGGTGGCCTCGCCGTCATGGACGAGACGTTCATCGTAACGGTCGAGTAGAGCGATATCGGACAATCAGGCGCCGTCTCCGATCGGGGGCGGCGCTTCGCTGTTGACAGCGCTCGATGAGGTGTGGTATCAAATGGTTAGCCATAACTAACCAAAGTCACCGGGATAAGGGGCGTCTCCGGTTTCTCCGCATTCCTTGGTCCCTCCTGCAGCGAAGCAGGACCCTCCGGAGCGCTCCTTCCCATCTTCTCGCCGCAATTCCACAGCAAGGTGGCCTCATCGCGTGTTGTATTCCAAACGGACTTGCGATAATCTATGTAATTGGCTGATACCTTTCGATTACGGTTATGGCTAGTGGCATTGCCACAAGAAATATTTAGGAGCGAGAAATGGCAGACAAGAAAATGGTTACCATTGATGGAAACACCGCTGCTGCGTATGTTGCATATGCATTCAGCGATGTAGCCGCGATTTACCCGATTACTCCGTCCTCTCCGATGGGCGAGTATGCAGAGCAGTGGTCCTCCACGGGCCAGGAGAACCTCTGGGGCAAGAAAGTAGACATCATGGAGATGCAGTCCGAGGCTGGCGCCGCCGGAGCCGTCCATGGTTCTCTCGCCGCAGGAGCTCTGACAACCACGTTCACGGCATCTCAGGGACTTCTCCTGATGATCCCGAACATGTACAAGATCGCTGGTGAGATGATCCCTACGGTCTTCCATGTCTCGGCTAGATCGCTTGCTGCACAGTCACTCTCCATCTTCGGCGATCACTCCGATGTCATGGCATGCCGCAACACCGGATTCGCAATGACCTGCGCTTCCAGCATCCAGGAGACGAGGGACATGGCTCTTGTCGCCCATCTCGCCACGCTCGAGTCGCAGATCCCGTTCCTTGCATTCTTCGACGGATTCAGGACATCCCACGAGATCCAGAAGGTCGAGCAGTTCTCCTATGACGATATGCGCTCGCTCGTCGATGAGAAGTACATCGAGCGCTTCCGCTCACGCGCACAGCGCCCTGAGCACCCGATGACGAAGGTCGCTGCACAGAACGAAGACGTCTACTTCCAGGGAAGGGAGACGGTCAACCCGTACTATGATGCAGTTCCCGCCATCGTACAGAAGTACATGGACAAGGTCGCTGCCATCACAGGAAGGCAGTACCATCTCTTCGACTATGTGGGAGCTCCCGATGCGACGGATGTCATCATCATCATGGGCAGCGCCGCCGATACGTTCGAGTGGGTCGTCGACTACATCAACAAGAAGGGCGGAAAGGTCGGACTCGTGAAGGTCAGGCTCTACAGGCCGTTCTCCGCAAAGGACCTCGTCGCATGCATCCCGGCATCCGTGAAGAGGATCGCCGTCATGGACAGGACGAAGGAACCAGGCGCTCTCGGAGAGCCTCTCTACGAGGATGTCGTAACAGCTCTCGCACAGCAGGGCAGGACCGGCATGAAGGTCATCGGCGGCCGCTATGGCCTTTCCTCGAAGGACTTCACGCCTACCCACGCAAAGTCGGTATTCGACTTCCTTGCACGCGACGATGCATGGCATGACTTCACCGTTGGAATCAACGACGATGTCACAGGCCGCTCGATTCCTGTAGGCGACAAGATCGATGTCACGCCAGCTGGCGTCGTCTCCTGCATGTTCTGGGGACTTGGCTCCGATGGTACGGTCGGTGCGAACAAGAACTCCATCAAGATCATCGGCGACAACACCGACATGAACGCCCAGGCATACTTCGCATACGATTCGAAGAAGTCAGGCGGAATCACGATCTCCCACCTCAGGTTCGGAAAGGGCAAGCTCGATATGCCATGGCTCATCGACCATGCGGACTTCGTAGCATGCCACAACCCGGCATACATCGGTCGCTATGATATGCTCTCGGCTCTCAAGGATGGCGGTGTATTCCTCCTCAACAGCCAGATTCCTTCCGATGAGGTCTTCGAGCACCTCACAAGGGATATGCAGGAGCAGATCATCAACAAGCACATCCACTTCTACAACATCGATGCTCTCGACATCGCAAGGAGCGTAGGACTCGGATCGAGGATCAATACGGTCATGCAGGCCGCATTCTTCAAGATCGCCAACGTCCTTCCTGAGACAGAGGCCATCGAGCTGATCAAGAAGTATATCAAGAAGACGTTCCTCAAGAAGGGCGAGGAGGTCGTCAACAAGAACTGGGCAGCCGTCGATGGCGCTTCCGCAGCTCTCGTAGAGGTCAAGGTTCCTTCCCAGATCACGAAGAGCTACGAGCCTAAGAGGCTCATCCCGGACGATGCAGATGACTTCACGAAGAACGTCATCGAGCGCATCATGCACCTCGAGGGCAATGATATCCCCGTCTCTCAGATGTCCTACGATGGAAAGCTTCCCACCGGAACGGCAAAGCTGGAGAAGAGGGGCGTCGCAGCCTATGTTCCACACTGGGACAGCACGAAGTGCATCCAGTGCAACCAGTGCGTCCAGTCCTGTCCGCATGCAGCTATCCGCGCTAAGCAGATCACGCCTGAGGATATGGAGAAGGCACCGGCTACATTCAAGGCCATCAAGTCCAACACGAAGAACGATCGCAACCTCCTCTTCAAGATCCAGGTCTACACGGAGGACTGCCAGGGATGCGGCGTCTGCGTAGAGGCCTGCCCTGCTAAGGAGAAGGCTCTTGAGCTCAAGCCGATCGCAGAGGAAAGGGCCAATGGCGAGATCGAGAACTGCACATTCTTCGAGGGCCTCACATACGACAACCTCGACGGACTGAATATGGGAACGGTCAAGGGCCTGCAGTTCAAGCAGCCGCTCTTCGAGTTCTCCGGCGCATGCGCTGGCTGCGGCGAGACTCCGTATGTGAAGATGCTTTCGCAGATCTGCGGCGAGAGGGCAGTCATTGCAAACGCAACGGGATGCTCCTCCATCTACTCCGGAACATTCCCGACCATCCCGTACACCAAGAGGGCTGACGGACGTGGGCCGGCATGGGGCAACTCGCTCTTCGAGGACAATGCTGAGTATGGTCTCGGTATGCGCCTCGCTGTCGATTCCAACAGGAACCTCCTCAAGCTGAAGTGCGATGCGCTCATGGCGAAGGGATGCTCTGCAGAGCTCAAGGCAGCTATCGAGAAGTGCTACTCGCTCTGGACAGACATCACAGAGGCTTCCATCGAGGCTCAGAAGGAAGTCCAGGCTGTCCTCGCCAAGGAGAAGGCTGCGGATGCAGAGTCTGCGGTCATCCTCGAGAAGATCATCGAGCTCCAGGACTACTTCTCCGAGAAGGACGTCATCATCATCGGCGGCGATGGCTGGGCCTATGATATCGGATTCGGCGGCGTGGACCACGTGGTTGCCTCCGGCAAGAACGTGACGATCCTCGTCCTCGATACGGAGGTCTACTCCAACACAGGTGGACAGGCTTCGAAGTCGACGCCTATGGCAGCAGTCGCGAAGTTCGCAAATGCTGGAAAGAAGGTCGGCAAGAAGAACATGGGCTTCATGATGATGAGCTATGGCCATGCATATGTTGCTTCCGTTGCTCTCGGATACAACAGGCTCCAGGCACAGAAGGCTCTCCAGGAAGCTGTCGCATACGACGGTCCTTCGATCGTCTTCTGCTACGCACCGTGCATCAACCACGGAATCAACATGAGGTACTCTCAGGTTGAGGCGAAGAAGGCTGTCGAGGCTGGCTACTGGCCGCTCTATCGCTTCGATCCTCGCCTTGAGGCAGGAAAGAGGTTCATCTGGGAGACCAAGCCGGCTACAGCGGACTACCAGGAGTTCATCAAGGGCGAGACAAGGTACGCTTCGCTCTACAAGACGAACCCCGAGCATGCTGATGAGCTCTTCGCAGCAGCTGCTGAGGATGCAAAGGATAGGCTTGCATTCTATCAGAAGTGCGGCGAGGTTCTCGGCGAGACGATCTAAGGGAAACCTTAGGAAAGATGAGAGGCAGCTTTCGGGCTGCCTCTTTTCTGTATTTCAGGGCTATAATCATCCATATGCTTGCAAGATTTCGTTCAGCTTTCGTACTGCTATCGGTTCTCATCCTCATCTCAGGATGCGATTTCATCATGGACATGTTCCCGGACGGAGAGAATCCTTCGACCCCAGGTGCAGAGATGCCGGTGGATGGGGATGACGGGAATGCGCTCCTTGGATTGCCGTCTTCTGCGGAAAGGAATACCCAGCTGATATCACGTGAGGCATATACCCTTCTGTTCAGCTATGATGACCTCATCCCGCTTTGGGTTTCCTGGCATCTCGATGACGAGGATACAGGTACAGGGCGCGATGCGGATTTCCGCGGGGATCCAAATGTACCTCAGGAGTATAGGCTCAACAAAGACGATTATACCAACTGCGGATATGACCGAGGCCATATCTGTCCAAATGCCGACAGGAGCGGTGATGATGGTATGCAGCAGGAATCGTTCTATATGACCAACATAGTCCCGCAGAATGGCGACAACAACCAAGGCGTCTGGCGTGAATTGGAGGAGTTCATCCGTAGCGAATACATAGACAATGGAAAGGAGGCGTATATCATCGCTGGTCCAGCTGGCGTGGGCGGCTATGATGAAGACGGCGAACTGCGTGAGTCGTTCACGACGGAAGTCGATGGAAAGGACGTGGAGGTGACTGTTCCGGCCTATGTGTGGAAGATCGCGATCATAATCGATGACGGAAACGATGATCTTGATAGGATTGAGGATCGTGGTGTGACGGTGCTTGCTGTATGCATGCCGAATGCGGATCCAGGCAGCAACGCATGGGATGATTATGTCTGCACCATAGATCATATCGAAGAGCTTACCGGATACGATTTCCTTTCAGCTGTCGATGACAGCATCGAGGCTTCACTCGAGACCAGGAAGTACGCTTAGAAACCATTTGCGTGGAGATGGCATCTGGGGTGTTTCCGGATGCCGTCCGCTGCATTATATTAGAGGCATGAGTCGCATTTGTGCCGAAATCGATACATTCTATGGTGATTTCCGCGCTGAGTTCGATTTCTCGATCGATGGCGAATCGATATCGGGAACCTATGATTTCATAGGGTATCATGGGGACTTCAGCGGCATGATGACGGGGGAGGATTCCTTTGTCGTCAACGGCGTCGTCGATTCCTATGCCGGGGAGATCGATTTCTCGATCACCGGCCGTTATGACGGCAGGAATGTGACGGGAGAGGGCATTACGGGGAACAAGGGAAGGTTCTCCGTCAGGGGGTTTCCGATTGGCGAGCTTTGATGTGTTCGTGCGCACTCCGCTTGGAAGGTATCAGGGCACCATCTCCCTCTCCATCGATGGAGGCGTTGTGACAGGAGAGGCCGCCTTCATGGTGTTCACGACGAGCTTCTCCGGAACTGCTTCCGGAAACGATCTTGCGTTCTCCGGCATATTCGGAACGCCGGCCGGGAATGTGCCATACAGCGCCAAGGCCGTGCTCTCAGAATCCGGCATCGAGGGTTCCCTCGATACCCAGCTCGGCCCGATGACCTTCTCATCGAAAGAAGGGAAGTAGCGAAAAAAAACACTGTTTCTCGAAAAAATCCTATATGTACGGCATCCGGATGCGGTGGGAAACTTCTGGCAAGAGGTAAGAACTACCGCAGGCGTTGCCTGCTTTAGGAGGTTTCAATGAGAAAGATAGCAGTTGCCATCCTTATGGTGGCCGTAGTCTGCACATCCCTTTTCGCACAGGGCGGATCAGAAGCAGCGGCAGCAGTCGTTACGAATGCCGAGAAGCCGGTCGTATTCTTCAATAGGCAGCCCTCCGATCCTGTTACGGGCGAGATCGATATGGAAGTCATGAACTGGAATGACAAGACATACTACGTCGGATTCGACGCAGCTGGCGGTGGAGCAGTCCAGGGACAGCTCATCGTCGACTTCCTCGCTTCCGCGGATCCCGCAGTCGTCGACCGCAATGGCGATGGCGTCATCGGATACGTGCTCTGCATCGGCGATGTCGGACACAATGACTCCAAGGCAAGGACCCAGGGCATCAGAGAGGCCCTCGGAACATGGACAGGCTCAACCGATCCTGGCGTAGAGAACACGAAGCAGGGCTCTGCCAATGTCGGCGGAACGACGATGCCGGTCGTGGAGCTTGATTCCCGCGCTATGACGGGAACGGATGGCACGACATGGAACGCCAATGCTGCAACAGACGCTATGGGCGGCTGGGCAACAAGGCTCGGCGACCAGATCGATATGGTCATCTCCAACAACGATGGTATGGCTATGGGCTGTCTCCAGGCTTCCAACTATCCTGCTGGCGTTCCTATCTTCGGATATGATGCAAATGCGGATGCCATCGAGGCCATCGGAGCCGGAACGCTTACCGGAACCGTTTCCCAGAACGTCGATGCCCAGGCTACGGCAACTCTCCAGGTCATCAGGAACCTCCTCGATGGACTTACGGGAGACGCAGTCGTGACAGCTGGAATCACGGAGCCCGATCAGTATGGCAACAAGATCTCCGCAGCAGTCGACTACATCCCTGAGACGAAGGCGCTGCTCGCACAGAACACAGGCGTCAACTCCTCCAACTGGACAGAGTACCAGGCTGGTGCAAGGGATGCCGGAATCAAGCAGTCCACAGCTGAGACCAAGAGGGTCATCCTCACGATCTACAACTCTGGAGACAACTTCCTCTCATCGTCCTACATTCCTGCTCTGCAGTACTATGCACCGCTTCTCAACATCGATCTCACGATCGTACAGGGAGACGGACAGAACGAGTCGTCCTGCCTTGACAGGTTCATGAACCTCAATAGCTATGACGCATACGCGATCAACATGGTCAGAACGAACTCCGGAAGGGATTACCTGGACAGGCTCCAGTACTGATCCTCTTCGCAGGCGGATATGATGGCGGATGCATATGCGTCCGCCATCATCGGCATTTCGACGCACAGTTTGGAAGGACAAGATGAGTGGGAAGACTGTACTTGAGATAAAGAATCTATCCAAGTCCTTTGCCAAGAACAGGGTCCTTGATGGCATTAACCTCACAGTGGAGGAAGGCACCGTATGTGGGCTCATGGGAGAGAACGGAGCCGGCAAATCCACTATGATGAAATGCCTTTTCGGCATCTATGCAAAGGATGAAGGGCAGATTTCCCTCTTCGGCCATCCGATAGATTTCAAGAATCCAAAGGATGCGCTGGAGAATGGAGTGGCTATGGTGCACCAGGAGCTGCAGCAGTGCCTGGATCGCACGGTTATGGATAATCTGTTCCTCGGCCGCTACCCGACGAAGGGCGGGATAGTCGATGAGGCGAGGATGCTCAGGGAGAGCAACAATCTCTTCGCCAGGCTGAAGATGAATGTGAACCCGAAGACGGTGATGAGGACGATGTCCGTCTCGCAGCGTCAGATGGTGGAGATAGCAAAGGCCGTCAGCTACGATGCCAAGCTCATCGTACTCGATGAGCCGACGAGCTCCCTCACCGAGAGAGAGGTGAAGAAGCTCTTCTCAATTGTCGACGACCTCAGGAAGCAGGGTATTTCCTTTGTATATATATCCCATAAGATGGATGAGATCTTCGAGATCTGCGATGATGTCGCCGTCCTCCGCGATGGCAAGATGATCTTCAAGAAGCGCATCTCGGATACGAACATGAACGATCTCATTGCGGCAATGGTTGGGCGCTCCCTCGACAAGCGCTTCCCCGATGTGGACAACATGCCAGGCGAGGACTACCTCGTCGTCCAGGATCTTAGGACGAAGTACAATCCCGTGCTGCATGACATCTCATTCTCCGTGCGCCGAGGCGAGATATTCGGGCTGTATGGCCTTGTCGGAGCCGGCAGGAGCGAGCTTCTCGAGTCGATGTTCGGAATCAGGACCATCGCCAGCGGCGAGATCGCCGTCAATGGCAAGAAGATGAGGTTCCGCTCCTCGAAGGATGCCATGGAGCATTCCTTCGCGCTCGTCACGGAGGAGAGGAAGCTCAACGGCATGTTCGGCAAGGATACCATCAAGTTCAACACCACGATCACGAACCTGGAGGCATACAAGAGCTTCCATCTCCTTGATAACAAGAAGATGTACGAGGCGACCAACAGGGAGATCTCGGTGATGAACACGAAGTGCGTCTCGCCGGATGAGCTCATAACTGCGCTCTCCGGAGGAAACCAGCAGAAGGTCATCATCGGAAAGTGGATGGAGAGGGCTCCAGAGGTGTTCCTCATGGATGAGCCGACGCGAGGAATCGATGTCGGTGCGAAGTATGAGATCTATCAGCTGATCATCAGGATGGCCAAGGAAGGGAAGACGATCATCGTCGTCTCCTCCGAGATGCCCGAGATCCTCGGTATCACGAACAGGATAGCGGTGATGAGCAACCATCGCCTCGCTGGTATCGTCAATACCAAGGAGACGAATCAGGAAGAGCTTCTCAGGCTCTCTGCCAAGTATCTGTAAGGAGTGGGAATATGGCGGATAATCAGGACAAGGGGATCATCGCCCTTGAGGAGAATAAGAAGGTTCAGGAGTACTCCGAGAAGCTGCGCGAGCTCAGGGCAGATGGAGTCAAGAAGCTGAATGACTGCAGGATCGAGCTTGCCTCATTGAAGAAGAACAAGCTCATCGATGAGTCCGATAGGACAAAGCGCATCCAGGAGCTGAATGCCGAGATCGAGAAGGCTAAGGCCGTCGAGGCGCAGAACAGGGCTGAGGTCGCGGCCATATCCAAGGAGGCGGTGAAGTACGTCAACACCATCTCCAGGGACATCGAGGCGGCGGTCAATGCAAAGCAGGACAAGAGGATCGAAGGCGCCAAGGCCTTCTACGCCAAGGAAGTGGGCGAGATCAAGAGCTCCTATGAAGCAAGGGAGAACGAAATCAAGTCGCGCCTCTCTGGCGGCGATCCGCAGATGCTCAAGAGCGAGCTCGAGATCTGCCATTATGAGCTCAAGAGCGCTCTCTTCGATTCCAAGTCCAGATTCAAGGATCATGTGGATAGGGCAAAGGCCGCCAAGCATCAGGCCTTCGTCGACCATATCCAGAAGAACAGGGAGCTGAGGAACGGAAAGTCCGCATTCGGCGAGGACATGCAGATGAAGTGGAAGAGCTTCATCAGGAACTTCACGCCATCCTCGTTCTTCCTTGCGAATGGACTCTATATAGCGATCATCATCTTCTTCATCGTCTGCATCATAGCAGCTCCGCTGATGGGATCGGGCAACCTCCTTTCGCTTCCGAACATCCTCACGATCCTCGAGCAGGCCTCGACCAGGATGTTCTATGCCCTCGGCGTCGCAGGACTCATCCTCCTTGCAGGCACCGATCTCTCGATCGGAAGGATGGTCGCTCTCGGCTCGGTTACGACGGGCCTTATCCTCCATCCGGGCATGAACATCGTATCGCTCTTCGGATTCCCGACCTGGGACTTCTCCTCCCTTCCGATGGGCGTGAGGGTGCTCATGGCGCTTGGACTTGCGATCGTGCTCTGCGTCTTCTTCAGCGCTGTCGCCGGATTCTTCACGGCACGCTTCAAGATGCATCCGTTCATCTCCACGATGGCCAACCAGCTGATCATCTACGGAATGCTCTTCTATGGAACATCCGGAACGCCTGTCGGATCGATCGACAGCAGCATCAGGAGCCTCATCGGAGGAAGGTGGACCATCGGAGTGCTCAACGGGCAGCTCATAACTTTCCCGAAGCTCATCATCCCAGCGGTCATCGCTATCATCGTCGCATGGCTCATCTGGAACAAGACGACATTCGGAAAGAACATGTACGCGGTCGGCGGCAATGCCGAAGCGGCGGCTGTATCCGGAATCTCCGTATTCTGGGTCACGGTGGGCGTATTCATCATGGCGGGCGTCTTCTATGGCTGCGGATCGTTCCTCGAGGCCTTCAGGGCGAATGCCTCCGCCGGTACGGGACAGGGCTATGAGATGGATGCCATCGCGGCCTGCGTCGTCGGTGGAATCTCGTTCAATGGCGGTATAGGAAAGATAGGCGGCGCTGCGATAGGCGTTGTCATATTCACATCGCTCACATACTGCCTCACATTCCTTGGAATCGACACGAACCTCCAGTTCGTCTTCAAGGGATTCATCATCCTTGCTGCCGTCTCGCTCGACAGCATCAAGTACCTGAAGAAGAAATGATCTCTTCTTCCGCAAAGGAAAGCTGGGCCTCGGCTCAGCTTTTCCTTTAAGGAACGGAAATGCTCAGACTCCTCCTCGTCGCCATCATCTCGGTTTCCCTTCCGCTGTTCGCTTCCGGCTCTGTCGAGGAGCCGCGGATCGGCGTCGCCGTCTACGATTTCCAGGACTCCTACATCACCGAGGTCCGCAATGCCATCACCGCATGCAGCGAGGGCGGGATTCCCGTGACGATCGTCGATGCGGAGGGCAGGCAGCAGCGCCAGAACGAGCAGATAGAGCGCTTCATCGACGAAGGCTTCGATGCCATCATCGTGAACTCGGTGGACAGGACCGCTTCCGGCGTCCTCATCGAGAAGTGCAGGCAGAGCGGCGTTCCCCTCGTCTTCTTCAACAGAGAACCTGTGAAGGAGGATATGGCGAAGTGGGATAAGGTCTACTATGTAGGGGCTCGGGCAGAGGACTCGGGAAGGATGGCTGGGGATATCCTTGCGGATTACTGGCTCATGCATCCCGAGATGGACCGCAACGGCGATGGCGTGCTCCAGTTCGTCGTGATCAGGGGCGAGACCGGGCACCAGGACACGGAGCTTCGCACGGAGTACTTCATAGAGACCCTTCTTGATCACTCGATACCCCTTGAGAAGCTCCATGAGGACACCGGTCTATGGTCGCGCGAGAAGGGGTATGAGGTGATGAAGTCCTTCATCTCCCGCTCGGGCGATGCGATAGAGGCCGTCTTCGCCAACAACGACGATATGGCGCTCGGTGCGATAGAGGCGCTCCAGGAGGCAGGATACTTCGGCAGCAGGGGGTATATGCCCGTCATCGGCATCGATGGCACTCCCACGGGCAGGGCAGCGCTGGAGAACGGCATGATGCTCGGCTCCGTCTTCAATGATGCGCAGAACCAGGGAAGGGCGGCGTATCTGCTGGCTGTCGAGCTTGCTGAGGGCAGGATCCCGACGTTGGATTCCATCGGCTATGAGATCGTCGATGGACGCTATGTCTGGATACCTTACCAGCCGCTGCCTGGACGGAATGCCGTATGATCGACCCGGCGGAGGGGTGTTCCGCCGGATCCGATGGCAAAGGGAATGCCCTCATTCCATATACGCCGCAGATAGGCTCTTCTGTCAGGATTTCATCACGACTGGCTGTATAGGTGGCAGGTGCGGTATCGTGATCTCCACGGTGGTGCCCTCGTCCGGCTCGGAGGCTATCGAGAGACCATACCTCTCGCCATACGACAGCTTTATCCTCTCGTCTATGTTGATGATGCCGATGCCATTCCCATCCGTGATGTGCTTGCGCTCGCTGCTCTTGTCCAGGAGCGTCGAGAGCACGTCAGGCGTCATCCCGACCCCATTGTCCGAGACTGCGATCACGATCGTTCCGTCCTCTCCCTCCCTGGCTGATATCCTGATGAGACCTTCATCCTGCAGGTACTTGATCCCATGGTAGATGGAGTTCTCGACTATGGGCTGGATGATGAGCTTGATCGTCGGCGCGTTCTCCAGCTCCTTGGGCAGGTCGATCTCGAAGCGGAACTTGTCCTTGTACCGCATCGACTGGATGTCGAGATAGCTCTCGACATGGGCAAGCTCCTCCTTGAGCGTGATCGTATCATGGCCCTTCGCTATCGAGATCCTGAAGAGGCTTGCAAGCGCAGTGACCATCTTCACGACACCCTGGCTGTTCCCTGTCTCCGCCATCCAGACGACGCTGTCGAGCGTGTTGTATAGGAAGTGCGGGTTGATCTTCGCCTGAAGCGCATCCAGCTCCCTCTGGCGCTTCACCGCCTCGGTCTTGCGCACCTCCTCCATAAGATCCTCGATGCGGCGTATCATGATCTGGAACGATTGCGATAGCGATGCAACCTCCGCCGATCCACCGCTTGTCTCTGTGATGGAGAAGTCGCCGTCCTGCACCTTCCTCATGTCCATCTCAAGCTTTCGAAGCGGCTTCGTGATCCTCTTGGATATCGAGTTGGAGAGCAGCGTCGCGGCGACGACGGATGCCACGAGGATGAGAGCAAGCGTGATGCGGAAGGGCTTGAGCGGCTCTAGGAGCTCATCCATGAATGCCACTCCAACGATCCTCCAGCGCGTCTGCTCCACCGTCTGTATGATCGTAAGCCTATCCCTGCCCTCGAATGAGGAGAAGTATGAGCCGTAGATATGCTCCGCGACGCTCCCGAGATCCTCCTCCAGCGTTCCCTCTGACAGCTGCAGCTCCTTTGGATGATAGACGATGTCCCCATCGTTGGAGATGATGTAGATGTAGCCTGTGCGCGAGAGGTGAACGCTCTCCGACAGCTCCGCGATGGCATTGAAGTTGAGCTCTATCAGGAGGATGGCGGGGGAGGCGGCCCTGTTTATGTCGCCGTAGCTGATGATGGTGGAGTAGGAGATGACGAAGTCCTCGGATTCGAGGCTGCGGTGCGGGCCGGTGAAGAAGATGTCGCCCTCTCCGTCCTTTGCTCTCCTGAACCATTGCGATGAGGCGATGTCCTCAGGATCGGCATCCGGCAGGGGGCTGGTGGAGATGATGGTGCGCCCATCCATGTCGAAGGCTGCTATGCCCACGAGGTCGTCGCGCGAATTGATCAGCGCCTCGAGCCTCATCTTGATCTCGTCGGCAGCGAGGTTCGATGTCGTCCTTGCCAGCTCCCTGGCGTAGTCCGAGACGTCGATGATATCCGAGATGTAGGTGCTGAGGTTGTTGTTGACCTGCGTCACGATCTCCGATGTCGACTCCATCGCGTTCGATTCGATGGCGCCGGAGACGAAGATGGATAGCAGCGCTCCGACGATGAGGATGAAGACGGATATGAGCGAGGCCATCGAGGCGGCCATCAGCGTTCTGATCGATACCTCTCCGCTTCTCTTCATCTGTGGCTGGCCCTGTACTGCGACGGCGAGACGCCGATGTTCTTCTTGAAGATGAAGGAGAAGTAGTTCGGCTCGGAGAATCCCGTCATCTCCGCTATCTCATACGTCTTCGCATCGGAGCTTTTCAGCAGCTCCTTCGCCTTCTCGAGCCTCACGTTCGTCAGATACTGCACGAATGAGGCTCCCGTCTCCTTCTTGAATGTCGTGGAGAAGTATGCTGGCGATACGGATATCTCATCGGTCAGCTGCTCCAATCCGAACACCGGATCGCCGTAGCGCTCCCTGATGATCTTCTTCGCGTTCTCCACGAACTGGATGTGGGAGTTCTCCCTGACGCCGGAGGCCATCTCGTTCGCCCGCTTCGCAAGCTTCGTCATCAGGCTCTCGGAGCGCGAGAGGCTGTTGGCATGGGAGAGGGCCAGGAAGAGGTCCTCATCGCCGAGGAGCGTCGCCACGTTCCTTCCGTATGATGAGCATATCTCGGAGATGATGGAGAGGATGTTGATGACCGTGTTCTGCACGTTCGGCGTCTCGGCGATGCCCTGGAAGAAGGCATGTATCGCCTTCTCCGTATCCTCGCTGTTGCCGAACTTTATCGCAAGGACGAGCTCGCTGCGGAGCTCTCCGGCGGCATCGATATGGTCGTTCTCGATCGTCTCCACGTCCCCGATGCTGATGATGTGCTGCTCTGGGTATATCTGCGTGTAGTTCAGAGCCTCCAATGCACTGCGGTATGACTCGGGAAGCGCGGTGGACTCATGCACGATCTCCCCGATTCCCATGTTGAAGGACCTAGAGAAGTAGTGGATGATCCTCGACTGCAGCAGCGATAGCGAGCGGTAGACCTGCTTGGCGAAGAGCGGTGAGAAGCTGTCCTGCATGTCCGATGAGAAGATCATCACGATCTGGTTCTCGTACTGGAAGGGGATGATGCTCCTGTCCTCCTTCGTCGCCTCGTCGATGATCTCCTCGACAGCCACCGTGGAAAGGGGCTGGGAAGGGGCATCTATGACGCTCACTGCGAACATCCTGCCCTCCAGGGGAACGCCGTATTCCTCAGCCCTGGCGGCGATGGCTGCGGCATCCTGGCGCCTGGTGGGTGCTATGAGCGAGACGAGGAACTTCTCCTTGTACACCTCGATGGCCTCGCGGTAGAACGCATCGAGCTTCTCCTTGTCGGAGACCTTCGCCCTGTCCTCATCCAGCCGTGCCCTTGAACGCTTCAGTACGTCCCTCATCGAGGCGACGCTGACGGGCTTGAGCACGTATTCTGCGACATCGAGCCTCATCGCCGTCTGCGCGAAGGTGAATTCATCGTAGCCTGAGAGGATGATGACCTCTACCGAGGAGGAGCGGCTTCTTCGCACTTCCTCGATGAATCCTATGCCATCGAGATACGGCATCCTGATATCCGTGATGATGACATCAGGCATCGTCTCCTCTACGAAGTCGAGGGCTTCCATGCCGTTCGAGGCTTCGCCGATGACCTCGAAGCCGTATTCCGACCAAGGGGTCAGGTCCCTGATCGATCTCCTTACCTCATCCTCATCGTCTACAAGCAGGATCGTGTACATCAGCGGTACATCCTGAGTATGCTCTCCAGAAGGGAGACGAGGTTCTTCCTGACGTTCTCCGGCTCAAGCACGCACACGGCGGTGCCGCTCTGTATGATGCGCAGCATGAGCTCTATCGAGTTCTCGGCCCGCATCGTGCAGATCCAGCCCCCATCCTGGCACTTCTCTAGGACAGGCTTGTCATGCACAAGCGTCGAGAAGGAGTTCATGGCGCTCTTCTCGCGCAGCTTCAGCTTGAGCGGAATCATGTCGATGGCATCGTACTTCTCGCTCTCGCTGTGCGAGAACGGCTTGAGGTTGTCCGGGATCGTATAGGTCTCATCGAGCATGCGCGCCTCGGTTATCGAGGCGATGTCCAGCGTGATGATGTCCTTGGTGTGCCTGAGGCGACCAGTGACGGTGATGGGCTTGCGGCCTTCGCCCTCATCCTTGTAGCCGATGAAGTAGGGGGCTATCTCGATCTCCTCCCTCTCCGGCACGGATGTGGAGATGCGCGCGATCCTGCCGGATACCCAGCAGTCTATGAGCACTTCGAGTATTGCATTGTAATGCCCGGTTATGTTCCTGTTGCTCTGGATGGTCCTGTCGATCCTCTCTGCAAGCGAGAGGGCGTTCTCGCTGATCTTCGGCGCATACGAGCGCATGTTCATCGCCAGCTTCCGCAGTCCGGAGGCAAGATGGGGATTGGCGAATTCCGCCGTGGAGGCGAGCACCTCCGCGCCCATGTTGAAGGCAAGGCTCTCGTAGACGGAGAGCTCCATCGGAGAGGAGTCCTCATCGTTCTCCTTCAGCTTTATGAGGTTGTTCTCCTCGTATATCACGATATGCTGCGCAAGGTCATCCACATAGCGCGAGATGGTGGAGCGATGGACGCCCATGCGTCTTGCGATCTCAGCGCGCCTGAGTCCCTCCGGATGCGACCTCAGAAGCAGCTCGAGCTGAGCGATGCGTTCCCCTTTCATCATTGCCTCCTCCTTCCATTGTAGCATATGGAAAGGAGATGTTGCGTATCTGTTGCATGTGCTATCCTGTTGCCATGGAAGAAGAGATCGAGAAGCTTGAGATGAAGGTCAGCTATCTGGAGAGCCAGTGCGATGAGCTCAACAGCGTCGTAATAGATCAGGAGAAGTCGATCGCGATCCTCGAGAAGAGGATAGAGATCATGGAGCGCAGGATCGCCGATCTGATAGAAGTGACGGGGGAGGCCCGCCCCAACCGCAGGCCGCCCCACTATTGATCATGGTGCAAGGAGCGAGATGGGAACCTCATATACGCCATCTGGTCGCTGCCTAGCGTATCTGCCTGCGGTGATGACCATCAGGAATGATGGTTCCTTCATCCTCTGGTAATCCATCTTCTCCTTTATGCGCAGGAGGTTGCGGGCTCCTTCGTCGATGCGGGATGGGTCGAAGAGCTTGACCTCGAACATCGCCCATCGATGATCCCTCAGCTCCATTACCGCGTCCGCTTCCAGCCCTTTTGCATCCCTGTAGTGGAAAAGGCTGCCATTGAGGATCGATGAGTATACCCGGAGATCCTTCACAGCATAGGATTCGAAGAGGAAGCCGAATGTCCTGAAGTCCTTGATCAACGCTTGTGGCGAGAGTCCCAGCGAGGCTGCAGCAAGCGATGGCTCAGAGAGATGGCGGGTAGGGCTTCCCTGCACTCTTATCTTCGATCTGGTGCTTGGCGCCCAAGCTTCAAGATCCTCGATGATGAACATCGATTCAAGCAGCGCAAGGTATTTGTTCAGCGTCTCTTCATGAAACGGAGAATCCTCGTTGTTGCTCAGGTCTCGGCGTATGAGGCTCTTTGAAGCCTGTGTGGAGATATTCCTGGAATAGGAACGCATAAGCCTTCTGACATCATTGGGATTCTTCCTGAGCCCAAGCTCCTCCATCTTCCTCTGCGTATCATTATTGATGAGTTCATCGAGGAGCATGTATGGAATCTCGAGGGCATCTTCATCATCGTCATCCAGTGCAGCAGGCCAGCCTCCTCTGCATAGCGCAAGCGCTGCATCCTCGAGAGTGCGATCGGAGTGCTCGCTGATGTACATGGTGCCATCCTCGAAGAGCTTCGAAAGGGATACCTTGCCATAGGAGAAGCCTGTCTCAATCGAACTCATCGTGTGCATCCTGAGGTTTGCGATGCGGCCGAAACCCGAATGGAATATGTCTTTTCTGGATTCGTCATCCAATGGAGCAGAAGAGCCTGTCAGGATGAATTGGCCTCGCTTGCCACGGCTGTCGACTTCTCTACGTATCGCATCCCATAGCCTAGGGGCGTTCTGCCATTCGTCGATGAGCAGAGGGGGCTCCTTTCCGAGCAGATCGGAAGGCATCGCCTCTGCCCGCAGGATCAGGTCCCTGCCTTCCTCCGAGCTATCGAGGACGATTTCCGAGGCCGCATACCTCTTGGATGAAGTGGTCTTTCCACACCATTTCACTCCTGTAACAAGAACAGCTCCAGAGAGGCGGAGCAGCTTCTCAAGCTGCTTGTCGGAGATCCTAGGTCTGTATTCTGCCATACCTTGATGATAATCCCCCTATTCCAGCCTGTCTAGTGTGGAAAATTCTCCACATCAAGTGTGGAACTTTTTCCATGCCTGATGTGGAACTTTTGCCATATTGAATGTATCTTCAGCGCCTGACCCAGCTCGTCTCGGCCTCGAATACCGTCGTCAGCGAGCCATCCGCCTCCTTCTTGACGATGCGCGAGAAGAATCCAGGCTCATCCTCCGAGGAGGGGTCGGTGGAATCGGCATAGGTTTCGACGAGGATCTCATCGCCGTGGAACGTCTGCTTCGCCCAATGGCAGTCGATCGTCCTGATCCTGTAGCTGTCGAGGAAGGAGAAGGGGAAGGCATCGCAGACCCAGTTGACGTAGCTGATGTTGTTTATGTGCCTGTTCGTGTCGGTGTCGTAGTAGCTCATCGCCGGGATGAAGTCCGGAAGGCGATGGCCCTGGAAGTCATCGGCGACCTTGAAGCGGCCGATATCCGGATCGATGAACTTCACGTCCTTATCGGGCAGGGTGAAGTACTTCAGGGCTTCATCCGGCCTGATGGGACGCTTCCTGGCAATGTCCATCACGACCCAGTGGCTTATGGCGGTGAAGATAGGCGAGCCATCATCGCTTTGGCCTGTTACGAGCCTGGGAGCGAAGAGCCTGAATGGCTGCTCCGCCCATGTCTCGATGTTCACGTTCTCCATCCACTCGGGGAGCCTGTCTATCGTCAATCTGGCGCGGACGATGACCCAGGTCCTGTTCTCCGCTGCGACCATCTCGGGGATGCCGCAGTGCTGCTTCGTCGAGTGCTTCGCCGCAGCTTCCTGGAGCATCGAGAAGAAGAAAGGCACCTTCGCCTTGAAGAACCTGTCGGTGTCAGCGCTCCTGACCTCCATCTCATCGTATCCGATTCCGTTTCCATCAATCCTGAACATCAGTTTCCTTCCTGTAGAAAAGCAGCACCGATCGTCCGTATCTGCGCTCATCCGTCAGCCTGAAGCGGCCTTCCGCCTCGGGCCAGAGCTTCCTCTCCTCCGTCGGTATATGGATGATGAAGAGCCCTGCATCCTTCACGGCATCGCCCTTGTCGGCTGCGTGGAGTATTGAGATCTTCTCCTTCATCGGGAAGGGGGGATCTGCATAGACGATCGAGTAGCGGTATGCGCCGGAGGAGAGGAATCTGAGCGCATCCATCATGAAGAGCCGATGGCTCTCCTCGACGAATGAGAGATTGCCTTCGATCGTGGCCTTCTTGCCCCTGTCCATCTCGACCAGATGCACCGGATCGGCTCCTCTCGAGGCCGCTTCTATCGCGACGCATCCGGAGCCTGAATAGAGGTCGAGGAACGAGAGCCCGGTGAGATCGCCGAGGATGGAGAAGAGGGATTCCCTCATCCTGTCCATCGCCGGACGGATCACTCCTGGTGGACACTTCACCTGTCTTCTGACGTATTTTCCGCCTGTAATCCTCATGTTCTCGAGCTTAGCCAAAGAGAAGGGCTTTGTTCAAGCTTCCGGCCAGAGCCCGATCTCGGGGGCGATTCCGGTCATGCCGTCTATGGTGAGCTGGATCAGGTCGGATACATCCATCCCCAGCATCTCGGCGCCATTGGCGATGACGGTGCGGTTGACGCCGGCGGCGAAGGACTTCTCCTTCCATTTCTTCTTCACCGACTTGACGGAGATGCCCTTCATCTTCTCCGGCCTCATCAGGGCCGTGGCCGTCACGAGCCCCGTGAGCTCGTCGACTGCGTAGAGCATCTTCTCCATCCGCCTCTCGGGCTTGATGTCCGATACCAGCCCGTACCCATGGCTGCAGATCGCGTGGATCATGTCATCGGGGGCATCGATCTCCTTCAGAAGCTCCGGAGCCTTCCTGCAGTGCTCTTCGGGGAACATCTCCCAGTCGATGTCGTGCAGCAGACCCACGATGCCCCAGTACTCCTCATCCTCGCCTTCGCGCCTTGCAGCCTCCCTCATGACAGCCTCCACGCTCAGCGCGTGATGATAGAGGCTCTCCGTCCTGTTGTACTTCCTGAAGAGGCCAAGCGCCTCCTCCCTTGATATCGCCATACTGCACCTCCTTGCGTCAGCAATGCATTGTCCAATGCCCATCCGCCACTGCTTTCCTCAGCGGGGCGTTCTCCGCCTTTAGCAGTCCGCGGTCCTCCTTTACGATCCTCTCCGCCTCGCTTCTTGCCATCTCCACGATATCCAGGTCGCTGGTGAGATCCGCGAAGCGCAGATGGAGGAATCCCGACTGCCTGTCTCCCATGATCTCCCCCGGTCCCCTGATCTCAAGGTCCTTCTCCGCGATGCGGAATCCATCGTTCGTCTCCCTCATTACCCTCAGCCTTGCCTTTGCCTCCTCCGAGAGGCTCCTGCCATAGACGAGGAAGCAGTAGGATGCAAGCGAGCTTCTGCCGACCCTTCCCCTGAGCTGGTGAAGGGCCGCAAGCCCGAAGCGGTCCGCATGCTCTATGACCATGCATGTTGCGTTTGGTATATCGATGCCGACCTCCACGACGGATGTGGCGACGAGATAGGAGAGCCTTCCTTCCCTGAATGAGCGGAGTATCTCCATCTTCTCGTCATCTGGAAGCCTTGAGTGGATGAGCGCTGAGGGCACTCCAGGATATTCCTTCTTCAGCGCCTCGTGCATCGTCGTTACATCGCGCAGGTCGCTTTCCCTCTCATCGTCGATCCTCGGATAGACGAAGTAGGCCTGATGCCCACGTTCGAATTCGACGCCGACGGATCTGTACATCTCGCTCCGCCTGTCCTCGCTCACGAGGTATGTCTTCACGGGAAGCCTTCCCTTAGGCATCGAGCGCAGAACCGACACGCTGTAGTCGGCGAAGAGGGTGAGGGCCAGCGAGCGGGGTATCGGGGTGGCCGTCATGGAGAGGATGTCCGCGTTGCTTCCCTTCCTCATCAGCGCCTCCCTCTGCTGGACGCCGAAGCGATGCTGCTCGTCGATGATGACGTATCCTAGGTTCCTGAAGACGACATCCTCCGAGAAGAGGGCATGGGTGCCGATCACGAGATCCGTCGTGCCGTCCTTGAGGGATGAAAGCAGCAGCCTGCGGCTCTCGCCCTTCACGCTCCCTGAAATGAATGCGATCCTCACGCCCAGTCCGGAGAGGAGTGCTGCTGCTCCATCGGCGTGCTGGCGAGCAAGGAGCTCCGTCGGTGCCATGAAGGCAACCTGCCTGCCCTTGTCTATCGCATGCAGCGCCGTGATCCATGCCACGAGCGTCTTTCCGGAGCCGACATCGCCCTGGAGGAGCCTGTTCATGGGGATCCTTCCGTCCATGTCGGTGCGTATCTCGTCGGCTGCATTCAGCTGGTCATCCGTCAGTGCAAAGGGAAGGGAGGCGATGAGCTTCCGTTCCATCCTGGATTGTCCGCTCTTCCTCCTTGCGCCATCGGAAGGCCTCTCCCTCAGCACGGACAGCTCCATGACCAGGAGCTCGGTGAATGAGAGCGTCCTGAGAGCCATGGATGCCTCTTCGGGGAATGAGGGGAAATGCAGCGCATTGTATGCCTTGTCATGGTGCATCAGGCCAAGGCGGCTGTACATCTCGTCCGGAAGCGCATCGGGGATGGGGGAGAGCGCCATGAGCGCATAGCAAGCCGCATTCCTCATCGCCTTCTCCGTCAGGCTTCCCGTCAGCGGGTATATCGGGAGGATGCGTCCGATGCCGGCTTCTTCCCGAGTCCTCTTCAGCTCGAATGATGATATCTGGTATACCCCATGGTTTCTCATCGCCTTTCCGTATATGTACCATTGGCTTCCGATATGCATCTGCTGCTTCAGGAAGTAGCGATTGAAGCAGAGCAGCTCCAGCCTCGTTCCGTCATCGTCGACTGCGCTGATCTTGAGCGTGCGTCCGCTGCGTGAGCTGAATTCGGAGTGGGAGAGGACGGTGATGCGGCAGGCTACCGATGGATCGAGGATGCTGGCATCGCGCATCCTCCGCTCGGTCCTTCTGTCGTCGTAGGCGCGAGGCCTGAGCCCGATCATGTCGCGGAGCGTGGAGACACCCAGCGAGAGAAGGTCATCTGCGGCCTTCCTCCCGATCCCTGGAGCCTCCGTGATCCTCCGCTCGGCCATCTCAGAAAGGCAGCTCCAGCGCCAGGTTCGCGAGTATGATGAAGGCTCTCTTCAGGACGAAGTAGAGCACTATGTTGATGGCCAGCGAGATGATGGCTATGGTGCTGTCCCGCGGTATGCGCGTCGTGAAGCACCTGCGCACCATGTTGGATATCGGATCGGAGAACTGCCCCGACATCCCGTACATCATCGGATTGTGCGTGAATGCCGCGATCGTCCTGAAGATCAGCAGGAGTATCGAGAAGAAGAGGAAGATGGAGACGCCGTAGGTCCAGAATGCGATGATGATGTTCGCGAGGATGATCCCGAACGTGAGGAATCCGAACCTGCCGTATACCGACAGCAGCGTCTGGACCACGGATAGCAGCCCGATTGCGATGATCGGCGAGAAGTCCAGCATCCCGATCCTCGCCTTCGATGACCTGAAGAGGTTCAGGAACGGATCGACGGCCCGGGCTATGTAATAGGTGAACGAGCCAGGCCTCGGGTAGGGCCTGAACCACGACATGATGATCCTGATCCAGATCAGGAATGAATATATCTCCAAGAGCCTCGCAAGGAACAGCGAGATCGACATGAGCGCTCTCATCTTCGCCTCCACAATACAGAAGTTAAGAAATCCAGGCCTTCTTGACCAGTGGCAGATTCCCCAGCTTTCCCATCAGCGTCTTCGAGTACTCCACATGGTAGAGCCCTCCGGCCCTGAGCTCCTCCCCCGGAATGTCCTCGAAGGTGAAGGCGACAGGGACGAATCCCTCGTGCTCCTGCAGCGTGCGGCCTATCTCCCTGAGGTCATCCTGATTCAGCGAGGCGCTCTGCCTGAGCTGGATATGCACCATGCTGATCGCCTCCGGCTTGAGGTCGTACGGCGAGCAGACCGAGGAGAGCGTGAAGGAGAGCCTCGTGTCCCCCTCCTTGCGGCGGAATGTGCCCGTGAAGCCGTAGATCTGGTCGGATTCGATCTTGTCCCTGAGCGTTTCGTAGACGGAGGGGAATGCGACCGCATCCACTTCCCCCTCCTTCGTCTGCAGGGAATAGATGCCCATCTTCTCCTTCTTCGCCTTGGTTATCACCTGGCGGATGCCCGTCACCAGCGCTATGATCGAGGTCTCCTGATCCAGCGGTATCGTGTCCGGGTCGGAGATGTCCACCCTCACAGAGGCCGCTATCTGGTCGGCATATGCATCCAATGGATGGCCTGAGATGTAGAATCCGAGGTATTCCTTCTCCATCTGCAGCTTCTCCGCTGTCGGGATCGGCTCGGCTTCCCTCATCTTGAATTCGCCTATGACGGGATCGTCGGATCCGAAGAGGGAGAGCTGTCCGTACGCGGTCGCCTCCTTCGAGTCCTTGTCGAACCTGAGCGCATCCTCGAGGTTCTCCAGGAGCGTTGCGGTATCGGTTCCGAGCTCATCGAAGGCTCCTGCCTTTATGAGGGACTCTATGGTCTTGGAGTTGAGGCTTTCGCCCTGCCTGGAGAGGAATTCCATGAAGTCCCTGTATGGCCCATGCTCCTCGCGTTCGCGGATGATGTCGCCGACGATGTTCTCCCCGACGTTCTTGATGCCGGCCAGTCCGTAGATGATGTCCCCATCGACGACATTGAAGTGCTTCTCGGACTTGTTGATCGATGGCGGCAGTATCCTCAGCCCATACTTCGGGGCAAGGTTGAGGTATTCCGTGAACTTGGCGGGGTTGCCCATCTCGTTCGTGAGGTTCGCCGCGAGGAACTCCGCAGTATAGTTCGCCTTCAGGAATGCCGTCTGATAGGCGACGATGGAGTAGGCGACGGCGTGCGACTTGTTGAATCCATAGCCTGCGAACGGCTCAAGGATGTGGAAGATCTCCTCGGCATGGGCCTCCGTGAAGCCGTTCTTCACGGCTCCGGCCTTGAACTTCACCAGCTCCTCCGCCAGCTTCTCCTTCTTCTTCTTGCCCATGATGCGCCTGAGGTTGTCCGCCTGTCCCAGCGTGTAGCCTGCGATGATCTGGGCTACCTTCATGACCTGCTCCTGGTAGACGATGACGCCATAGGTCTCCTTGAGGATGTCCTCAAGGCAGGGATCCGGGTATTTGATCGGTATGCGTCCGAACTTGGAGTCGATGAACTGGTCGATGAATTGCATCGGGCCAGGCCTGTAGAGCGCGTTCAATGCGACTAGCTCCTCGATCGTCTGCGGATGCTCGCGTCTGAGGATGTCGGCCATTCCGTCGGATTCGAACTGGAAGACGCATTTGGAATCGCCTCTGCAGAGCATGTCGAAGGTGGGCTTGTCATGCTCATCGATCGTGTTGATGTCGAAGTCGGGGACGGTCTTGCGTATGAGCTCGACGGTGTGCTTGATCAGCGTGAGCGTCTTGAGGCCGAGGAAGTCCATCTTCACCAGTCCGCAGTTCTCGATCTGCGTCATCGGGTACTGTGTGGAGATGGATCCCGTCTTCGGATCGGCATAGAGCGGGACGTAGTGGTCGAGGTTCTCCCTTCCGATGACGACGCCTGCGGCATGGAGCGACGAGTGCCTGTTCAGACCCTCGAGGCGGCGCGCCGTGTCGAAGAGCTCTGCATACAGCGGTCCCCTTGCCTCGATCTCCTTCAGCCTCGGCTCGAGCTCGAACGCCTTGTCCAGCGTCATCTTGAGCTCATCGGAGATGAGGGAGCAGATCCTGTTCGATTCCTCGTATGGAATGTCGAGGACGCGGCATACGTCCTTGACGACGGCCTTTGGCTTGAGCGTTCCGAAGGTGATGATCTGTCCGACCCTGTCCTTTCCGTAGTGCTCTGTGACGTAGTCGATGACCTGTCCGCGCCCTTCGAAGCAGAAGTCGACGTCGAAGTCGGGGAGGGAGACGCGTTCGGGGTTGAGGAATCGCTCGAAGATGAGGTTGTACTTCATCGGATCGACATCGGTGATCGTCGTCGCATAGGCGACCAGGGATCCAGCGCCGCTGCCTCTTCCCGGTCCTACGGGGATTCCGTGCGTCTTCGCCCAGTGGATGTAGTCCCGGACGATGAGGAAGTAGGCGGGGAAGTCCATCTGTATGATGATCCCGAGCTCGTAGTCCAGCCTCTGCTGCAGCTCCGGCGTCACGACGGGATAGCGCTTCTTCAGCCCTTCGTTCGCGAGGTACGTCAGGTACTCTGCATCGCTTGAGAACTCATCGGGTATGGTGCACTTCGGAAGGATCGGGCCGGGGAAGCTGATCTCCAGGTGGCACCTCTCTGCGATCTTCCCGGTGTTCTCCACCGCCTCAGGGCACCATGAGAAGAGCTCGGCCATCTCCTCCGGCGTGCGGAAGTAGAACTCCCCCTCCTTGTATCTGAGCCTGTTCTTGTCCGTCTTCTTCGTTCCCGTGCCGATGCAGAGCAGCGTGTCGTGGGCGTTCCAGTCGTCCTTCTCTATGTAGTGGATGTCGTTGGTGCAGACTGGCGGTATGTCCAGCTCGCGCGAGAGGCGCATGATGAGCGGGAGGATCTTCCTGTCCTCCGGGAGCCCATGGTCCTGCATCTCCAGGTAGTACCTGTCCCCGAATACGCCCTTGTACCAAAGAGCGCGCTCCTTCGCCTTCTCGTAGTTGTCGTGCAGCAGGTTCTGGGCGACCTCTCCCGCAAGGCACGCGGAAAGGCAGATCAGATCCTCGCTGTGGGCCTGGAGCGTCTCGTGGTCGATCCTGGGCTTGTAGTAGAAGCCCTCCTTGTAGGCGATGGAGTTGAGCTCCATCAGGTTATGGTAGCCCTTGTCGCTCATCGCCAGGCAGATGAGGTGGTAGTATCTGTTTCCCTCCGAGGTGGGGGAGCGGTCCTTCCTGTTGTTCGTGATGTAGAATTCGCAGCCGACGATCGGATTGATGCCTTCCTTGCGGCATGCTTCATAGAACGTGACGGCGCCGAACATGTTGCCATGGTCCGTCAGCGCGAGGGAGGTCATCCCCGTCGCCTTCGCCTTCGCCACGTATTTCGGTATCGATGCAGCCCCATCGAGGAGCGAGTAGTCGCTGTGGTTATGAAGATGTACGAAGCTCATTTCAGAAGATTATAGAACAGGAGGGGAGGTTTTGTCCTCCATCACCTCTCCTCTGCCGGCACCGTCAGCGCCTTCTCGTTCAGGTCGTCTATGATCTGCCTCATGATGCCGCTGGTGCGCGTCCTCTGGAGCGGGGTGATGTCGGGGAACGACGATTCGATGAACGTGAAGATCATCGATTCGAGCGTGTCGACCTCCTCGTCGTCGAGGGGGAATCGCAGCGATGAGAAGATGCTGTCTATGTCCCTGGAGTAGCAGACGCCGTGCAGGGGGTAGGTGAATGCGATCCTCGGGTTGATGAGGATGTCCTGGTCCAGCGTTGCGGTGAATGCGGCGGCGACGGCATTCTCCGGATCGAGCATGAACGATCCGATCTCATTGAAGTAGTGGCAGTTCTTCTCCGAGAATGCGATCCTCACGCGGGAGATCAGGCCATTGGACGGCAGCGATATGCGCCCGTTCCTGTCCAGGAGGCGCGTTATCTGCATCCATCTCGAGTGCAGCCTCTTCTTCTTCATGTAGCGGACCTCGGCGGTGGCATCGAGCACGATCAGGGTGCCTGGGAACGATGTCGTGAAGCCCTTCGTGGCGATCGTTCCGCCGATGGTGGCCTTCCTGGTTATAAGGCGGCTTCCGATGGTCTGTATATTGTCCGTAAGCGCCTTCGGAAGGACGGTCTTCCCTGTGCTGAGTATCTCGTCGAGGGTCACCATGGCGCCGAACTCGGCGAATCTGTCGTTCCTCTGGAACCTGTGGAGCTCCTCGACCTCCCCTAGGTAGATGATCTCCGCGTTCATCGTCTTGGACGGATAGGCATCGGGGCGCGTCATGATGAAGGTGCCGCCGCCCCATAGCGTCGACATGGGATAATGCAGGACGATGGAGGCGTATTCGCCGAGGTTCTTCGGAGTATGGATGTTAGGCGAGCTGAGGCCTTTGTACATTCCTCTTCCTCCTTATCTCGATGCCGCGGCGCACGATCATGATCTCGTCCTCCGGGTCCATGCATGGACAGCGGACGATGGAGAGCTCCTTGAGTATCTCGCCGGGGTCGGTGATGCCTTCGTCTATGAGCGATTCGAAGATCAGGGAGCGCGATGCATAGCATTCGGTGCATGGATAGCGTCCTACGCTCTCATAGGCCTTCTCGATGTCCTTCATGTTCCTTGTCCTGCGGAAGCTGTCGAACGTCGTCACCGTCTTGCCCCTTATCTCGAAGGCGGGGACCATGCAGCTGAGCATCGCCTTGCCATCGACAAGGACGGTGCAGAGGCCGCACATCTCCCCATTGCAGTGGTTGACGGCCCCGTCGTCCCCCATGTTCTCTCTGAGGATCAGCGAGAGGGGCTTGTCGGAGTTGAGGGAGAGCGTGAGCGTCTTGCCGTCGATCGTGCAGTCTATCTTCATATCTCCTCCCCGAACGCGGTGTTGATCTCCTCCGCGCTGATCGGCAGCGAGGCCGCCTTGTCGCCAGCTGCCTGATGCAGGGCATCGGCGAGGGCTCCGAGCGTCAGTCCCCTCGCGATCTGATGCACCGATGATATCGTGTCGTCCGTCCCTTCCTCGGATATCTCGATGTGGATATGGAATGAGAGCGGGATGTGCATGCCGTTCTCCTGCAGCGTCATCATGATCGTGCGCCTGATGGAGTTCTCGAGCGATACCCTGTCCAGGACCGACGGGAAGAGGAAGCTTGCCCATACGCCCACCACGGATGGGATCATGCTGGCCTTGTCTATCATGATCTCGCATGCGACAGCGCCGTATCCTGAGTTCTCGAACTCGCATGGATAGTATGTGTTCTCCGCATCGAAGCGCAGCGAGACGGGGAGCTTCTCCGTATCCTTGAGCACCGCAAGCTTCTTGGCGGCGCTTTCAAGCTGGAGCGTGAACGATGAAACGATGCGAGAGAGCGTGTCTGGGCCGGTATCGAGCGTATCGGGTCCGGGCTCGAGGAACATGACGCCTTCTGGCCGGTCCGGCACCAGCCGTTCCGCAATGCGCTTCTTCCAGATCTTCATCGTGCTCTGATGCGAGAGGGCGGATGTGTTCACGGTGACGTTGCGCTTCTGGGTGAATGTCATCATCGCCGAGAATCCAGCCTCCTTCGAGAGCGTCGTTGAGAAGCCCGCGATGCCAGCCCCTGATGCAATCCCTATGCCTTTGAGGTATCCGAGCAGTCCGAATTCCGACTTCTGGAACGTATTCGCAGACCACTTCCTGTCGTATGATGCAGCCTTCGTCACGCTCTTCAGGCATTCCTTCTGCGAGTCGAGGTCGAAGCCGGGGATGTAGTCGGTGAACTTCCTCTTCTCCTTCTCCACGGCTTCCCTGTAGAGGTTCGGGGTCGTGCCGGCGATCTCGGCAAGCCGTGAGATATGGTATTCGGTGGAGGCCAATGCCTCGCTGTATCCCAGCGATCCGCAGAACGAAGCCGGACGGGAAGGGGAATGGGCGATCCTCACCGTCCCCCTGAATCCCTTGAGCGGGTATGGGGGGATCAGCCCGGTCATCGCCTGCCTCTGGTATTCCTCCGGGACGAAGGCATAGGCGCCCTGGTCGACGATCATCTCGGCGCTTTCGTACACGGGCTTCGACTCGTCGTCGAGGAGGACCTTCCTCCTCACATCCACCGTGGGGCGGGAGAAGAACGTCTCCTCCCTGATCTCGCATGGCACTCCCGAGCGTATCGTCGCCGCCGCCGCTATCGCTGCAAGCAGGGCCGGCTCGAGGAGGAACTCGTCATGCTTGGCTGTGAATGGAAGCAGATGGACGATGATGCTGCGCCTCGGATAGCCTGTGGCCCTCTCGACGGACTCCTTGATCAGCTCGGTCCACTGCGTCGGGACCTCGATGTGCATGTTGGATCCCTCCATCCATGCCGTTGCCGTGTAGAGCCTTCTGTTTCCTCTGGCGATCCTCGTGAGGGAGAACTCGGTGGAGACCTCCCTGTAGCGGCCCTCGCTGTTGTCGTCCATCTCGCCCCAGCTGTATTCGAGGCTGTCTGGCAGCTCTGCATCGAACTCCTCTTGTGCGATATCCTCGGTGGAGAGGTGCACCTGCCTCATCATCAGCTCTGCCGATTCGTAGTCCGGGGCGAAGAGCGCAAGCACGATCTGGCCGGGGTAGGAGATGGTCTCCTTGGCGATGATCGGCATCGTGCGTCCCATGAATGAGAATGAGTTGCCTGCTGGAAGATCGCTGCCTGTGATGGCAAGGTACCGCGAGTCCAGATCCGGAAGCCTCAGCTCCGAGATCCGGGCCATCCCCTTCTCTGCGTGAAGCAGTATGCCGCATCTCATGTTGTAGCGTGAGAAGTTCTTGCGATCTGCCATAATCCTGAGGATATCATCTCTGGGGTGGCTGTGCAATGCGACCGCCAGCTGTGGTATCATGCTCACATGGGCGCAAAGGAAGATATCGACAGGCTCACCGCAGAGCTGAAGGTGTATCAGGATAAGTACTACAAGGAAGGGGTCTCGCTCGTTTCCGACAGCGAGTACGACAGGCTGACGGATATGCTCATCGAGCTGGAGAGGGAGCATCCCGAGCTCCAGCATCCGGATTCCCCCACGCGTCGCGTCGGATCGGATCTCACGAACGATTTCCCGGAGGTCCGCCACACCATCCCGGTTCTGTCGCTGGACAAGGCGTATTCCGATGAGGCGGTGCTCGATTTCTTCTCCAAGTCCATCCAGAAGGAGGGTGGAGCGCTGTCGTTCGCCGCTGAGGAGAAGATCGATGGCATCTCCATGGTCCTCTACTATGAGGGCGGGGTCCTGAGGAGGGCGGTGACGCGCGGCAATGGGGAGATCGGCAACGACGTCACTCCGAACATAGCCACGATGCCGTCCGTTCCACTCTCCCTTCCCGAGCCCATCGACATAGCGGTCCGCGGCGAGGTCTACCTCGAGAAGGCCGACTTCGAGAGGCTCAATGCGGAGGAGAGCGATGAATCGAAGAGGGCCGCGAACCCCCGCAACCTTGCCGCAGGCACGGTTCGAAGGCAGAAGAGCAGCGAGGCGGGCAGGGTGCCGTTGACGATGTTCTGCTACGAGGGATTCTGGACGGACCGCTCCCAGACGCCATCAGATCATCTGCACATCCTCTCGCGCCTCAAGCAGCTTGGGTTCAGGATCAACCCGCACCTTGCCTTCTTCGCCTCGGATAGGGCCCAGGCGGAGGATAAGCTCAGGGATGCCGGATTGGAAGGCGAGGCATATGCCTTCTCCCAGATCGATGAGTTCATCAGGCATAAGGCTGCGGAGCGCAGCGGGCTTGGGTATGAGATCGACGGGCTGGTGTTCAAGATCAACGAGCTCGATGTCCGCGAGCGCTTCGGCTATACCGAGCACCATCCGCGCTGGGCGATCGCCTACAAATTCGAGGCGCCGCAGGCGGAGGCGAAGCTTCTTGGCATAACGGTGCAGGTCGGGCGCACCGGCAGGATCACCCCCGTCGCCGAGATAACCCCGACGAAGCTCGGTGGCTCCACGATCAGGCGCGCGACGCTCCATAACCAGGAATACATCGATGAGCTGGAGCTCGCGATAGGGGACACGGTCTCCATCTCCAAGCGCGGCGATGTTATACCTGCGGTGGAGAGCGTCATAGAGAAGAACAGCGAGGGCAGCACAACCTATCATCTGCCTTCCCAGTGCCCCTGCTGCCATACCCCGATCATCCAGGTGGGAGGGCTGCAGTACTGCCCCTACTACGACTGCCCCGATCAGGTGCGCGGCCGCATCGCATACTTCGCTTCCGCCGATCAGATGGATATCGAGACGCTGGGGCCCAAGACGGTCTCCCTGCTCTACGATGCCGGCATACTCAGGTCCATCGAGGACATCTACAGCGCCGACTACAGCAGCGCTGCAGATCTGCCCGGCATCGGCGAGAAGTCGATTAAGCTGCTGGAGAAGGGCATCAGGGAGAGCCTCGGAAGGCCGTTTGCAGTCGTGCTCTCATCGCTTGGCGTCGCCGATATCGGCAAGAAGAGCGCCGAGCTTCTGGTGAGGAATGGATTCTCAAGCATCGATGCGATCCTCGATGCCGTGGATAGGAAGGACTGCGAGGCATTTGCACGCATCCCGGGATTCGGCGAGCTTACTGGAGCAAGGATCGTCGAAGCCTTCTCCTCGGAGAGGCTCCGTGCGACGATCGAGGCGCTGAGGAAGGCTGGCGTGCATATGGATGCGGCCCAGGATGCGAAGGATGGCGGAGGCGAGGAGCAGATATTCTCGGGCGAGGTCTGGTGCATCACAGGCTCCTTCGAGCATTTCAACCCGCGCTCGAAGGCGCTGAAGGAGATCGAGAGGCGCGGTGGACGCACCGTCTCATCAGTCACATCGAAGACGACGCATCTCCTTGCCGGGGAAGGCGGTGGCTCGAAGCGCGCCGATGCGGAGCGCCTTGGCGTGAGGATCGTCTCGGAGGATGAGTTCCTGAAGATGATAGGCACGGATGAGGAGCAGGATGGCGGCGATGGCCAGCTTCTTCTCTTCTAGTGTACCAACCGGCGTAAATAGGGTATAAGGAGGCTGGAGGCTGATTATGAATATCCTTGCAGAAGAACTCAACAGAACGCTCTCTGATTCCGTTGCATACGGATTCCTTTCCCCCATCGGAAGGAGGATGTACTTCCCAAAGGGAATCGTCGCCCAGAGCGATGAGGCCAAGGAGAAGGCGAAGAAGTACAATGCGACGGTAGGGCTGGCCACGAAGAACGGCGCGCCATTCTACCTCGAGGACATCTACTCCATGTTCAGGGAAGGATCGCTTAAGCCTGCCCAGATCTTCTCCTATGCCCCCGGCGGCGGCGACAAGGAGCTCCGTGCGCTCTGGAAGGAGCACATGGTTGCCAAGAACCCCTCCCTTGCAGGGAAGAGGACATCGCTTCCGCTCGTCACAGGCGGCCTCACGCATGCCATAAGCATGGCGGCCCAGCTGTTCGCAGCCCCTGGTGACGCAATCGTGTGCCCGGATCTCTTCTGGGACAACTACGATCTCATATTCCGCGATCTCATCGGCGCTGAGCCCGTGCTGTTCCCATTCTACGGAGCAGATGGAGGCTTCAACATCGAAGGCATGAAGAAGGCCCTCCTCTCCGTCGAGGGAGACCATGCCAGGATCATCCTCAACTTCCCGAACAACCCCACCGGCTATTCTCCGACGAAGGAGGAGGCGAAGAGGATCGTCGACGCGGTGGTGTCCGTCGCCGATGCGGGGAAGAAGGTGCTCGTCCTCTCCGATGACGCCTACTTCGGCCTCTTCTTCGAGGATGATACCGAGACGGAGTCGCTCTTCTCGTTCTTCGCGGATGCCCATGAGAACATCTTCGCGATCAAGGGGGATGCCGCAACCAAGGAGGAGATGGTCTGGGGATTCAGGGTCGGCTTCCTGACATATGCCTCCAAGGGCTTCACCGATGCGCACATCGATGCGCTCACGAAGAAGACGCTTGGGATGATCAGATGCACGGTCTCCAACTGCGACAGGCCGGGGCAGAGCCTCATCGTCGAAGCGATGAAGAACGGAGCCCATTACGATGAGGATAAGGCTGCGATCTTCAGCGAGATGAAGAAGAGATACTCCATCGTACGCAAGGCCGTCGAGAAGCATTCAGGCGAGGGCGTGCTTACGCCATACGCATTCAACTCGGGCTACTTCATGGCCTTCGACACGCATGGCCGCGATGCCGAGGAACTCAGGACATACCTTTTGGACAAGTACCAGATCGGCGTCATCAACATCATGGGCAGGACGCTGCGCCTCGCATACTGCTCCGTTGAGCCCGAAGGCCTGGAGGAGGTCGTCGATACCGTCTACAAGGCGGCGGGAGAGCTATGGAGCTGAGCACGAAGCTCTACATCCTCGATGACGAGGGCAGGAAGTTCATGGGCGCTGGCGTGCTGTGGCTTCTTGAACGCGTGGAGGAGACAGGCTCGCTATTGTCTGCGAGCAGGAGCATGGGGCTCTCGTACACGAAGGCGAGGTCCATGCTCGAAGCGCTCGAGGAGAACCTCGGGAAGCCCGTGCTCGACAGGAAGAAGGGCGGCGCGGATCGCCACGGAGCGACGCTCACGCCTTTCGCGAAGGAATATGTTTCCCTATATAGGGAATTCCAGTATGATGCTAAGGAAGCGGCAGCGCGGAGGTTCGAGGAATTCTCCAAGGCTGTCGAGAAGCTCATGGAGGAAGAAGTATGAGCAGCAAACAGCAGTATGATTTCACGATCGAGACGCTTGGACCGGCAAAGCTGAGCTCCCCGATCAGGATGTCCAGACGCGGAGGCGACGGGCTTGCGGATTACGTCCGCGATACCGACCGCATCCTCTATTCCATCGAAACGGAGCAGATCGGCGACAAGTCCGAGCTCCTTCATACGGATACGCTCGAGATCGCGGGTCCTAGGGAGAAGATCTACTTCAACCCAGCGCACGTCCATGCGGCGATCTGCACATGCGGTGGCCTCTGCCCGGGACTGAACAACGTCATCAGATCTGTCGTTAGGTGCTTCTGGTACCGCTATGGCGTCAGGAGGATCTCCGGAATCCAGTATGGCTATCTCGGGCTTCTCGAGAATTCCCCATGGCCCGTCATCCCTCTCGATCCCGATGCCGTCGATGACATCCTCGAGAAGGGCGGAACGATCCTCGGATCGGCCAGAGGCGGCGGAAAGCAGGTCGAGGAGATCGTCGATTCCCTCGAGAGGATGAACATCAACATCCTCATCGCAATCGGCGGCGACGGAACGCTCCGCGGCGCTCAGGATATCGGAGAGGAGATCAAGAGAAGGGGATTGAAGATCGCAGTCGTCGGCGTTCCCAAGACGATCGACAACGACCTCTCGTTCATCGATGCCTCCTTCGGATTCGACACGGCTGTAGCCCAGGTCGTCCCCGTCATCAGGGGAGCTCACGCAGAGGCTACGGGAGCCATAAACGGAATAGGCCTTGTGAAGGTCATGGGCAGGGCTTCCGGCTTCATCGCAGCCAACGCATCCCTTGCGCAGTCCGATGTCAACTTCTGCCTCATCCCTGAGTCGCCATTCGATCTCGAAGGTCCCAATGGGTTTCTTGAGAACGTGAAGAGGCGCCTGCTTGAAAGAGGCCACGCAGTCATCCTCATCGCCGAGGGCGCCGGACAGGAGTTCCTCCCCGCAACGGGCGAGACCGATGCATCCGGCAACGTGAAGTTCCATGATATCGGAATATTCCTCAAGGATGAGATGAAGAAGTACTTCTCGGAGCAGGGCATCTCCACCTCCATCAAGTACATCGATCCGTCATACATCATCCGCTCTGCCCCGGCAGACAGCTACGACTCCATCTACTGCGCACGCATCGGAGCGCACGCGGTCCATGCAGCCATGGCAGGTAAGACGCAGTGCATCGCATCCAGGGTCAACAACCAGTTCGTCTATGTCCCCATCAAGGTCGCCGTCTCGAAGCGCAGCTATGTGGATATCGAGGGATCGCTTTGGAGGGATGTGCTTGAGAACACAAGGCAGCCGTTCCTTATGAAGAACTCCGACTGAAGTCAAGGATAAAGCGGCATGGAATCAGGCCCCAAGCAGGCCGGATTTCCATTCTCCAGGAAATGCTCTTCATTCCATGGAAAATCGAAGGACGCATTTCCTGGAGATCCCTCAACACCTCGAATCCCACCGGAATTATCCATTTCGCTATTCACGCAATTGAATGAATATACGGGAATTAAAACCGAAAGCTTCAAAAATGGAACGATGTTCCGTAAATCGAAAAGATTTTTAAGAAATTTTTCAAAAAGTACTTTTCACGCTTATCTGAACTCGCTATATTAGGGCCAGAAAGTGGAAGCAGAACTTCCATTCTAACCTCCTTTTGTTCCCCATGTGCGGTTTACCTCCTTTTGTCCGCGATGGGGTTTTTTATTTTCCGTGATAATTACAATACTGGTTGTCGTATCTGTATACATAGCTAAGGTTTATAAACCTGCCATGTAGGGTAAGGTCTTTATTACGGGGTAATTTAGCCTGATATTTAGCTCGAAATCAAATTCCGACTATTTCCCATAAGCCCTTGGAGTTGGGCAATTATGGGTAGGCATAAAGAGCCTTTCAGGTTAAAGCAAGTAGGTAAGTACTGGTACTACAAAACGCCAGATATGCCAGCATTCAAAACAACTGGTGAATCAACTAAAGCAATGGCTAAGCATGTTGTGACACAGCTTATGCAAAGGGCAATAGCTGGCAATCCAAATCCATTGTTCAAGGATTATGCGGAACCGTTCTTTGATTGGAACAGGTGTCCCCATGCAACAAGGCTCAGGGCTGAGGGTAAGCATATTGGTGAACGGTATTGCAAGAACGAGCGTAAATGGCTTGTTAAGTATGTGCT
>CALXXR010000126.1 GCA_944392735.1 uncultured Spirochaetaceae bacterium
ACTGAATACGGAGACGGTGCGGAAGTATATCCGGGAGCAGGAGATGGCGGACATAGCGCATGACAAGGTGACTGGAGAACGCCGTGACCCCTTCGAGGGGTAGCAGGTAGAAAATGCAGGGCTTGAATGAAAAAGACTGTCCGTTTTCCTCTGGACAGTCTTTCTACGCCCCGGATTTCTGATTTTCCAATGGGGCCGACGTATCTTTTTAGTCGTCTCCACGACTGCCTGGATGCTTTCGGGGGCATCTTGCGGCTGTTCCCCACCGGATCTCTCTTCCGGCTTTGGCATCTTTCATGTCGCTTTCCTGCGACTCCTTGGACGCTTCAGGGTGCGTCTAAGACTTTTCACCTGCAGGAGTTACCTTTCCTGCTACAACTACAACCTACCATTGGATGCGGCAGCTGTCAACAAAAAGTTTTCCGCCTTGCCTGACAACTCAAATGACAAAGTAAGTGCAGCGTCCGCTGTCCGCATCAATGCTTGCTTCAGCCTTCGACCAAGTCGCCAAGCTGCTTCTTCGCGTTCGTAAGCGTTGCCTCGTACTGGCTCTCGAGACGCTCGAGGTTGCTTCGCGCAGCCTCCATGAACTCCTTGTCGTTCTCGTAGGAGAGGTGTACCTCCGTACCATACTGCCTGGAGAGCTTCGCGGACTTCTCCTCGAGCACCGGCTTGTACTGTGCCTTCATCTTCTCCATCAGGTCCTTCCTGTGCTTGGGATACTGCCTGATGAATGCCTCCAGCTCCTCCATCAGCGCTGCGGCGTTCGGATTGCCGCCAGCAGCGATCGATACGAGGGCCTTCACCTTGCCGAGCCTCTTGTCGTCGATCTCCTCTTCGGTGAGCGGGAGCGAGATGTTCGCTGTGGCCGTCATCATCAGGGCCTTTGCTGCCGCCTTGGCGTTGAGCTTCGAGAGCTCTTCGCGGAGCTTTCCTTCATCGATTCCATCGTCATCCGAGAGGAACTGGCCTGCAGCCTTGCGGGCACTATCGATGTCCGCCTTCTCCCTGATCCTGTCCTTATCTATCTGGAGCCCCTCCGTGCGTTCGAGGGCGATCTCCCATGCGCTTCTTATCTTTCCCATGCCCTGAATATATCCAAACGCGGGCGGCTCGGCTACAGCAGTTGCCGCTGTAGGGCGTTTTGGATAGGCTACAGCTGTTATGGACAGCGGCATCGTCTATGCTTTCGATATCTTCGGCACGGCCATCTTCGCGATAACCGGTGCCGTCAAGGGTGTAAGGAACAGGCTTGATTTCCTCGGAGTCATCGTCTTCGCGATCACCGTAGGCTGCGGCGGAGGCATGCTCCGCGACACGCTCCTGGGCATATTCCCCATAGCTGTGTTCAGGGACAATGCATATGTCCTTGTCTGCATTGCGATGGGCGTTCTGGTCTTCCTGCTCAGCCCCAAGACGATCGGTCGCTGGGCGATCATCCAGTACTTCGATGCCATTGGATTGGGCGTCTTCACAGCCATCGGATGCGTCAAGGCGGAAGCGCTTGGGCTTGGTGCCATCGGCGTCATGGCCAGCGGCGTCTTCGGCGCTGTCGGGGGAGGCGTGCTCCGCGATGTCTTCTGCCATGAGATACCGATGGTGCTGACGTCGGACTTCTATGCTTCTGCATCCATCCTCGGAGGACTGCTTTTCGTGATCCTCTTCAATATCGGGGTATCCGGGGATGTGCTTATGTATTCGACGGCGGTGTTCACAACCGTTCTCAGGATCCTTGGCTACCGCCTCAAGTGGAGGCTGCCTGTGGCGAGGATGGTAGGAGAGGAGAGGAATGTCAGATAAGCTCTACTACAGCGATGGATACCTTCGCGAGACCGAAGCGACGGTGATCGCTGTCGGCGATCGCGGCATCAAGCTGGATTGCACGGTGTTCTATCCCGAAGCTGGTGGACAGCCGGGAGATAGGGGCTTCTTCGGAGATTTCCGCATCGTCGATACGGTCAAGGATGACGATGGGGAGCCATTGCATATCATCGATGGCGACAAGCCAGCGGTCGGAACGAAGGCGCTCCTGTCGCTGGATTGGGACCATAGGTATGCATATATGAAGGCCCATAGCGCCCAGCACCTCCTCTCCGCGATCCTCTTCAGGCACGGCATCGGAACGGTGTCGGTGCATCTGGGCGAGAGCTTCATCTCCATCGAATCGGATGCGGACTCGATCGATGAGGATGTCCTTCTCTCCGTCGAGGATGAGGCGAATGAAGCCATAAGGGATGGCAGGCGCATCGAGCAGCGCGAGATGAGCCATGAGGATGCGGAGGCGCTCCATATGCGCCGTTCGATCAAGGTCTCAGGGCCCGTGAAGGTCGTATTCATAGATGGGCTCGATGCCGTCGCATGCGGAGGCGTGCACGTTCGATCGACGTGCGAGATAGGGGAGATACAGCATTTCGGATCCGAGAAGATCCGCGGCCATGTGAGGACGATGTGGAAGTGTGCGGATCTTTCGGTTGCATACAGGCGCGGCAACAGACGGATCGTCTCGGAGCTCTCTGCTCTCCTTTCTGCGGAGCCAGATGGCATCGTGGAGGCGGCTGAGAAGCTCTCCTCTGAGAATGCAGAGCTCAGGCGGTCTGTGAAGAACATGGGAAAGAAGGCTGCATTCCTCGAGTATTCGCTTAGGAAGATGTCCTCTAAGCCCGGCGAAGCCACTATATTCATGACGGATCTCGATATCTCCTTCTTCGATGAAGTCCTTGGGGAGGATGATGAGGATGTCCTCTTCGTTGTTGACGGAAA
This sequence comes from uncultured Spirochaetaceae bacterium, assembly GCA_944392735.1. GTDB lineage: Bacteria > Spirochaetota > Spirochaetia > Sphaerochaetales > Sphaerochaetaceae > Ornithospirochaeta. The sequence continues at coordinate 2,761 of CALXXR010000126.1, forward strand.
TGGTCGTTTCATGTTTCATGGAGCTGAAGAAGGGTTCAGGACGCTCAAGGCAGGGTTATCCGCATATTCCATCAGAGGGGGTGGAAGGGGAAGGTTCTTCCGCGGATCCGCGTCTGGGGATGTTCATTCGATGATCAAGGAAGCAGGAGTTTTGCTGAATGGGTGAAGCTGCACGGAAGCAGGGATCTGAGGAAGATATCGGCAACAGGGACGTGGAGAAGAAGGAAGTCCACCTGAATTGGAAGAAGATCGCTTTGATCGGCACTGTGCCGATCCTCCTGATCTTCCTGGGATTCTTCCTGGTCCTGAAGTTCATAGGTGGCGAGAACTACTCGCTGGCCGTCGACTGGTTCGACGAGCGTTTCGGCCTGACAGGGATATTCCTCTATGTCTATATCGTGGACACCCTGATACTGCCGCTGTCCCCTGACTTCGTTTATCCGATCGTCGCGTCGATGAGCCCGTGGATCGTGATCCCAGTCATCGGAACCGCATCTGCTCTCGGAGGCATCACGAGCTACGCGATAGGCCTCCTTCTGCATAGGATACCGATCATCAAGAGATACACCGAGAAGGCTGAGGCGAAGTGGGGCGCGTACATAAGGAAGTACGGCACGGCATTCGTCGTCCTTGCCGGATTCTTCCCACTGCCGTTCTCAACCATCTGCGTCCTTGCAGGCGCCCTGAAGATGAGCGCCAAGAAGGTCATCCCCGCAACGGCCATAAGGTACATCAGGACAGCTCTCTACTTCCTGCTGTTCCGCGCGGGGCTGTTGAT
>CALXXR010000127.1 GCA_944392735.1 uncultured Spirochaetaceae bacterium
AGGCGATGTCCCACCTCAGGAGGATCGTCATAGACCACCATTCGTCGGGAATCCCATTCACCGAGGAGGGAATGAGCTACATCGTTCCCGAATCCCCATCCACCACCATGCTCGTAGACGTCGTGCGCGAGCGACTTGGCGTGCCTCTCGACAGGGAGATGGCCTCATACCTCTACAGGGGATTTGCGACCGACACGGGATTCTTCCATTTCATCTCGGAGAGGACCGCACCGGAGTGCCTCGTGCGCGTTGCCGCATTCACAGCCGCCGGCGTCTCGCCATACGAAGTCTATGACGAGATGCACGATGGTCGCAAGCTGCAGGACATCAAGGACACCGCATCGATCATCCTCGCCGCCGTCCCGGAGCTCGATGGGCGCGTCATCACGGCGTACCAGGGCGTGGAGATGAAGAACGCCAGACTCAGCGATGGAGTGTACGCCTCCCTTCTGGAAGCGGAGCATGTGCTTGCGGTGATCTTCATCAAGGACAAGGGCGACTCCCTCGAGATCGGCTTCAGATCCAAGAACGGATCCGGAATCGATGTCGGCAGCATCGCAGCCTCGATCGGAGGAGGCGGGCACGCGAGGGCAGCAGGCGCCACGATCTCCGGTTGCACCCCGGAACAGGCGCGGCAGATGCTCCTCCGAAAGCTTTCCGAAGCGATCGGAGTGACATCGGTCTGAAAATCAATTCCATAGCCTCAAAGGAATAGAAGCGGCATCGCTGCCCATTCTTCCCTTGGCACCCGCCCTGCATATCCCCTTATTGAAGGAGGGGTTATGGAGAACCGCTATTTCTCAGAAGCGGAGGACAGGGCATTCACGTCCCTCGTCCTCGAGTACAACTCGATGGAGGACTGCCGAGATGAACGCAGGATCAGGCTGGAGAACATCATCAGGGAACGCACATCTGTGCTGCTGTATCTGATACCCATGCGCAACCTCTATCTGAAGGAGGAGGATGCCGGTGGCTTCTTCCTCGATATCCAGAAGGACATCGGATGGATCATCAGCTCGTTCAGGATATCGGGGCTGACGTACAACGGATACCTTACCCAGATCTGCCGCTACCGCGTGATGAGGTACACACGCAGGATATCCAGGGCCAGATCGCTGGATTCGGCACTGGTCTTCTCCGATATGACGATGCATGAGCCAGCGGCGAGGGAGCGCTGCATCCCCTACTCCGCACCTTCGCCGAATGAGGATCTCTCATCGATGGACCTTGGTGCCGTGGCGCGCCTGATGATACGCCGCCAGGGGCCCATCGCCGGACGCCTCAATGAAAAGGAGGAGGTGCTGACGCGCCTCCTGCAGAAGCCGATCAAGCGCAGGCAGTTCATCTCATACCTGCTCTCGCTTCCGGAGACGGAGACGCCCGGATTCATCGCCTCAGTCTCGAGGACGATGAGGATCGACCACGATACGGCATCCCGCTTCTACGTCCTCAGGCATGAGCATCTGAGGCAGGCGAACGAGGAATCCATCGCCGCGCTGGAGCTCGTTGTAGGACGGCACTGGAAGGTGCTCTCTCGCATGAGGAAGGCGATATGGGCGGAGACGGACGAGGAGAAGCGCATGCTGCTGAGGAAGCGCTATTCGAACCTCTTCGAGGTGTATGGAAGGAGGCGCAGGGATCTGATGAAGGCGCATTGCGGGATGACGCACAAGGCCATAGCAGGAGTGCTCGGCATCTCGCGCTCAGCAGTCACCTATGACATCAGGATCATGAAGGATACTCTCACGCGCATTTCCCAGATCAGGTAGCCAAGAGAGGGCGCAGAAGCTAATATTCATGCCATGAAGCTGTATTTTGCATCAGGCAACGAACACAAGAAGGCCGAGCTGTCGAGGCTGCTCGGCGGCTACGAGCTCGTCATCCCGAAGGAGGAGGGCCTCCACTTCGACCCGGTGGAGGATGGCACGTCGTTCATAGAGAATGCCACGATAAAGGCGGAGGCGCTCTACTCCATCGTCCACCAGCCCGTCATCGCCGATGACTCCGGGCTGATGGTGAAGGCGCTCGGGGGCGCTCCGGGGATCCACACCGCGCGCTATGGCGAAGAGGAGGCGGGAAGGCCCCTCTCGTCCAAGGAGAAGTACATGCTCCTGCTGAAGAGCATGGAGGGGGTCGAGGACAGGAGCGCCGTCTTCGCCACCGCGCTCTGCCTGATCCTCTCCGATGACAGGAGATTCATCATACAGGAGACATGCGAAGGCTCGATAGCGACCGCCCCGTCCGGAAGCAACGGCTTCGGGTACGATCCGGTGTTCGTCATCAAGGACAATGGCATGATATGCGCGGATCTTCCCGAGGGGGAGAAGGACCGCTATTCGCACCGCGGCAAGGCCGCGAGGCTCATGAGGCTTCTTTTGGACAAGGAGGAAGGAAGATGATCGAACGCAGGGAGCAGAGAACGGAGGATACATGGGACCTTTCCGCCCTCTCGAAGGACGGCAGGGCATGGGAAAGGGACGTAAGGAAGCTTGCAGCCCTCTTCAGGAAGGCAGGATCCTTCAAGGGCAGGCTGGGAGAGAGCTCGGATTCGCTCTTTGCCGCGCTCGAGTACTACAGAACCGTCTCGATGGAGGCCGAGAGGCTCGGCAACTGGGCGTTCCTCATGTACGAGACGGATGGAACCGATGCGGACAACATGCAGAGGCTCGGCAGATACCAGGCCCTCGCGGCGGACTTCTCCGAGCGCTTCTCCTACTTCACGCCGGAGCTGCTCTCGATCGATACCGAGACCATCAGAGGATGGATGAGGGAGCCCAGGTTCAGGGAATACAGGATATGGATGAGGAAGACGCTCCGTGAGAAGAAGCATGTGCTCTCCGAGAAGGAGGAGCATCTGATGAGCCTCTTCTCTGCGCTCTCGGGATCATCGGAGAAGGCCTTCATGGATCTGAACAACGCCGACCTGGACTTCGGCGAGATCGATGGGAAGAAGCTGACGCACAGCACCTACTCCCTCTTCATACGCTCTGCCGACGAGAGCGTGAGGGAGAAGGCGTACAGGCAGTACTACAAGGGCTACAGCGACCACAGGCACACGATTGCCGATCTCTACGCGGCCTCGATACAGGAGGACATCTTCACCTCGAAGGCTCGCGGCTTCCGCTCCTCGCTCGAGGCAGCGCTCTTTCCGGACAGGATCCCGACGACGGTCTACACCTCGCTGATCGAGTCGGTGCATGAGGCCTTCCCCATCCTCCACGAGTACTACAGGGTCAAGGCGAAGGTGCTCGGCAAGGAGAAGCTGAAGCACTGGGATGCCTACATGCCGATGGTCGAGGGCTTCAGGGAGAAGCATGCATACGACGAAGCCGTCGCGATCATCGGAGAGGCAGTCAAGCCGCTTGGCGAGGAATACAGGAGCATACTCATCCATGGCCTCACAGACGGCAGATGGGTGGATAGGTACGAGAACAAGGGAAAGCGCAGCGGTGCATTCAGCGCCGGCTGCTACACAGGCGAGCCTTACATCCTCACCAACTATGAGGAGGATGTGATCGACTCCATCTTCACGCTCATCCACGAAGGCGGGCACTCCATGCACTCTTGGTACTCGGTGCACAGCAATCCCTACATGAACTACGACTATTCGATCTTCGAGGCCGAGACTGCATCGACCTTCAACGAGAACCTGCTCACGCGCTACATGATCGATCACGCGAAGAGCCCAGAGGAGGAGGCGTACATCATCGGCAAGAACCTCGACGACGAGGTCGCGACGCTCTTCAGGCAGACGATGTTCGCCGAGTTCGAGCTGAGGATGCACGAGATCGCGGAGAGGCACGAGCCGGTGACGCTCGAGATCATGAGAGCCGAGTACAGGAAGCTGTTGGAGGCATACTTCGGGCCGATGATGGAATTCGTGGAGGAAAGCGATCTGGAAGGACTCAGGGTCCCGCACTTCTACAGGGCATTCTACTGCTACAAGTACGCAACCGGCATCTCCGCATCGATCGCGCTGTCGGAGCGCGTCCTCTCCGGTGGAGAGAAGGAAAGGGACGAATACCTCTCATTCCTCCGCTCAGGCGGATCCAGATTCCCGCTCGACTCGCTGAGGAAGGCTGGCGTGGATATGAGCACTCCTGAGCCTGTGAAGGCTGCGACGGAGCATTTCTCCAAGCTGCTTGAGAGGTTCAAGCGCCTCAGGCAGATCGACTGACGGCGACGATGCGGCCGTTGCGGAAGATGAACGAGAGGACGGTGCCATCGCTCAGGCTCATGAGGGACACGGCGCCGCCCTTCTCCATTCCAGCGACGGGGTTATCAAGGGGGAGGACCTCTGAAAGCAGGGGCGAATACGCCTCTCCGAACGAGACCTTGTCCACTGCATAGTCGTCGAGCCACTTCTCGGTGTACTCCCTTCCTGCGGCCTCGAGGGCGATCTCGGTGATCGATCCCTCGGCGACATCGGTGGCGATGCGCCCGATGCTCTCCGATGTCGGGACGGAGGCGAAGAGCGGAATCGATGAGAGAAGCAGCATGGCAATGGCTTTGAGCATGCGAAGATTCTCCCATCTTCGGCTGATCTTGTCTACAATTTCCCTTATTCCACGCAATGTGCTACTCTCCTCTTGTGACAGGAAACGAAGCATCAGGAATTCTCATGCGTGGCTTCACGCACACGGTCAAGGATCCGCTCTGGGGGAACATACCCATGTCCAGCGGAATAAGGGGCCTGCTGGATGCAGCGGAGGTCCGGAAGCTTGCAGGGATCAAGCAGAACGGGCCTGCCTATCTGGTGTATCCAGGAGCCGTGCATACGCGCCTCAGCCATTCGATCGGCGTCTACCATCTCGGGAGGGAGATGATGCTGACGCTTGCAAGGAAGAGCGGAAGCCTTCCCTTCACCGAGACGGGCCTCATGAGCTTTTTATCCGCATGCCTTCTGCATGACATCGGGCACTTCCCGTACGCGCACTCGCTGAAGGAGCTCTCGGTAAGGGAGCACGAGGAGATCGCTGGGGACATCATCACGCACTCGGAGGAGATGATCGAGGCGCTCGGCAGGGCCGGTGCCGATCCATCGATGACGGCTAGGATCATCGACACCGAGATGGATGAATGCGATGAGGAGACGGGGATCTACAGGAGCATCCTCTCCGGGACGCTCGATCCCGACAAGCTGGATTACCTTTCGCGCGATGCGTTCTTCGCGGGCATTCCATATGGCCGCCAGGACACGAGCTACATGATATCCTCCATCCAGCTCTGCGGCGCGCGCCTTGCTCTGGAGGAGGACGCGCTCTCGCTTGTGGAGCAGATACTCTTCTCGAAGTACATGATGTACCGCAGCCTCTACTGGCACAAGAAGGTCAGAGGCGCCACGGCGATGATCAAGAAGGGCGTCGTATCGGCGCTCCGCGATGGCGTGATCGAGATCGATGATCTCTACGGCAAGGACGACTACGGCTTCTACTCGCTCTGCAGGAGCAGATCGGAGTATGCACCCCTCTCACTCGTCGAGAGCGTCGAGAAGGGATGCGTCGAGGAGCGCATGGCATGGAAGCCCTATGAGGCGGACGGCAGGGTCGAGAAGGCTGCTACGGATATACGAGGAAGGCACCTCGTGGAGAAGGGAGTATACGAGCTTCTCAGGCACCGCTATCCGCAGCTGAAGGAGCATGAGGCGATCATAGACATACCGGAGCCGATCAGCTTCGAGACCGATATCCGCATCATCCACGAGGACGGAAGCATATCGGATGCCGCGGATTGCGGCATGCTCTTCAGGAAGGCTGGAGACATCTTCTCCGGCAACCTGAGGAAGGTTGCGCTCTATCTGCCGTCCTATGTCGACGAAAGCGATGCATCAGATGCATTCCAGGAGGTCTGCCGTGGATGAGAGGCTTCCATACACCGATATCATCGCGGGCGAGATGCCTCCTTGGGTGATGCGCTTCATAAAAGGAGCCGGGAAGGCGATCAACCGCTACCGCATGATACAGGGAGGCGATGAGGTGCTCATCGCGGCATCGGGCGGAAAGGACTCGCTTGCGCTTGCGCTGGCGCTTTCGCTGAGGAGGAAGTGGCTTCCCGTCGACTACCGCCTCAGGGCGCTGATGATCAACTGGATTGAGCATCCCATCCCCGACGAGTACCGCGAGAAGCTCGCAAAGTACTTCGATGCGCTCTCGATAGACTTCACGATCCAGGATGAGCCGCAGTTCCCCTCCTCCTTCGATGGAGGCTTCAACTGCTATCTCTGCGCACGGAACCGACGACGCATCCTCTTCAGCCATGCGGAGAAGACGGGCGCTAGGCTGATCGCCATGGGGCACCACCTCGACGATCTGGCGGAGACGACGATGATGAACCTCTGCTTCAGGGCATCATTCTCGACGATGCTTCCCGTGCAGGAGTTCTTCTCCGGGAAGATGCACATCATACGCCCCCTCATAGAGACGAGGGAGAGCGTCACAAGGAGGCTTGCAGAGACCTACGACCTGCCCGTCGTGAAGCCTGTATGCCCCTACGACCAGACCAATGTGCGCTCACGCCTCAAGCCTGTGATCCAGGAGCTGTCGCACATCGACAAGCTCACCAGGGAGCACATCTACAACGCCCACGACTTCTCAGGATGTGTCATGGATGTGCGGTCCGAGAGCTGGAACGGCTGAACACAGCCGAATTCTGTGGTCTTACTTCACTTTCCTGTGCTAAAATGTCACTAGTCAGGCAAATGTGCCTGGAGGGTGAAATGTCTATGAAGAAGATCCTAACGTTGTTCTTGATCCTGCTGACAGCTTCGTTTGCAGCATCATCCGCCCCAGCCCTCACCGTCAGCGAGGGAAACATCGATGGACTGACGCTCTACTCTCCGCAGGGAACCAAGATCGATTCCCTCACCGACATCGGAGAGAGCGGCATGGTCATCAGCACCAGCGATGCAGTTGCCTTCGTCTCCGACTATGGAGACATATCCCTCGGCGGCGATTCGCTGCTGGCAGTGACGGGATTCGATGTCCAGTCGCCGTCGGTGTACCTGCTCTACGGAGAGATGACGATAGCGATGAAGACGGATCTTCCGCTTGCTGTCTTCACCCCATCCATATCCACGGTCCTCAACGGAGAGGGAAGCTACGGCTTCGTCTCGACCGATGACGCCGAGATCTTCAGGAACCTCTCGGATAACGAGATGACCGTACGCGACGGCATCAGGGGCACATCGGAGAGGATCGGAGCGATGGAGGAGATGGACTTCCTCGCATGGCCGCGCTACACGGAAGCCATAGAGGAGGAGCCTGCAGTGCCTTCAGCTCCCGAGATCTCCCAGGCTGAAGCGGCTCTGGAGCCTTCCGAGCCCGTTGTCGTCGTGATACCCGAGAAGGAGATCGTTGTGCCATCTGCTCCATCTGTGGATGAGCCTTCGATCGCACTATCCCCAGCGGAGCCCGTCATCATAGACATGTCAACCGGAGAGGCCACGCCTGCGCCTGCAGAGGCACCGGAGGAAATCATAGCACCGGCAGAGACGGCCGCATCCGAAGCTCCTGCAGAACCCGAAGCGATTGCAGCCGAGCCGGCAGAGCCTGCGATAAAAGCCGAGGAGGTCCAGGAAACGGCGCCTTCCGCTCCAGCCGAGGCAGCTGCACCCGTCTCCCCCATAGCGCCGATCGCCCCTGAGGAGATCGACGAATCAACGACCGATGGCTTCGACATCAGGATCGGAGCCTGGGCATATGCCGATCAGGGCGGAGCATCATCGGTAAGGGCCGCGCTCATGCCATCCTACAGGAATGGATCCTTCACATTCACCCTCAGCATCGATCCATTCGCAATCATCGAGGGACTTGATTCGGAGACACTGACCGATTGGATCGGCTTCGCAACGGACTTCATCGACGAGATCAGCTACCATGGCGATAGCACCACGCTTGCCATCGACAGGAAGAGCTACCTCGAGGGAGACTCCGCAGGGCTCTTCACGGGACTGGATCACCACTACGACGGAGCATACCCTGCCCTCTCGCTCAACCACTCGTTCGAGAGCGAGCACTACAGCCACCGCCTCTGGTTCGATGACCTCTCGTTCAGGAGGCTCGGCGGAAGCGGGATCGGCGGACTCGAGTTCGGATTCAGCATCGGGGATGCATATCCTGCAGCGCTGACGATCGGAGCAGCAGCTTCGATCGATCCCGAGGCGATCGAGAGCATGGTGCTCTATCCAGAGGCTTCCATCCTTCTCCCGTTCGCATGGTCGGATGGCTTCGGAATCGGCCTCAAGGTCGCCGCTGCGACGATGATCGGAGGAGGAGAATGGAGCGTCAACCCGTTCACGGAGAACGGAATGCTCCTCTCCGCTTCGCTTCCTGTCGCCATCGATCCGTTCTCATTCGAGGTCGGAGCGGCATGGTCAACCGGAGATGTGCACTATGGCATGCTCGGGAATACGGCATATGCGCCTGAAGCCGGGGATTACCTTACCGCCATGGCCTCCTTCGGCGTCGGAATGGAGCACATCGGCGCCCGCGTAAGGGGCTGGATGGACTTCGCGCTTCCTTCGATGGAGATCTCTGCTGCCAACAGCTTCATCGATGCCTCGCTCTATGCCGAGGTCGTCGGCCTGAGGCTCTTCGGCGGCTACAGGACAGGCTTTGCATCCGTCAAGGATCAGGGCGAGTACTACGGCGGAATCGGAGCGGATCTCGGACCTCTCGAGTCGGAGATGTCCGTGAGCTATAGAAGGGAAAGAGGATTCGCGCTGACGTTCGCAGCCTCTGCCTCCGCATTCGGACGTGGCAGCGAGGATGCCGATCTTCTCTCGCCGGACTTTCCCGTGAAGGCTTCGATCGAGACTGGATTCGAGCATACGCTCGGATCCGACACGCCGATCTTCACGGCCACTCCGTCCGTCCTCTTCGGAACGGATGAATACTCCATCGGACTCCGCGCGCCGTTCAGGATGGCATATGAAGGCGGCCGCTTCGAGCTCAAGGGCTTCAACGGAAACGAGGATTGGGACTTCGGAATCAATGAATCCGAGCCATCGCTCGCGATATACAGGACCGTCACCGATTCCTTCGCGCTCATCGATTCCATCACGCTTGGAACGGAGCAGGGCTTCGCATACTTCCTCGCAGAGCGCGGATACGAGAGGAACGGGCTCCTCTTCTCCGGCTTCGGAGAGGACGATGAGCTTGCGGTAAGGGCAGGATTCAACTTCCCCAACCTCTCGCTTGCCGTCTATGCGGACAATGCCGAGGCCCCGCAAATCATCGAGGCAGGCTTCTCCTTCTATCCCGGAAGCTACTACGGACCGTCGTTCTCGATAACGATCCCAGGGGAGATGCTCCTGGCATCCACATTCGAGGACTATGCGCTCATCTTCTATCCTGAGATGAGGATCACGGTGCCGTTCGCAGAGAGGAAGTTCGAGCTCAGCCTCTATGCGATGGGCGAGATCTCCACGGTATACAGGAATGGCGACATGGCATGCTCGAGCATCATCTACGATTTCGCCAATGGAGGCATGTACGACTACATGACGGGCGCCGGATTCGCGATGGATCTCGACACCGTATCGCTCGCCATCGATTTCGGAATCAGGAACGGCAGGCTTGCCCCTGCGATGTTCAACCCCGTATTCGCTGCAAAGCATACGACGGCGGGAACGCTTGATGAGCTTTCCAGGATCAAGGCAGGAGAGAATGGCATGAAGTACTACGCTTCCGCTTCGCTCGGATTCGACTTCGACTCATTCGATCTCGAGGCGGCATATGCCGTTTCCGACATCCTCGGCTATGGCACCGATCCCGGCGATTACATCTCGCTCTCGATCGGCAGCGACATAAACGACGAGATAAGGCTCTACGCTGCATTCGCAAAGGAAGGCTTCACCAGCTCGCTCAAGGGCAGGACGACGTTCAGCGACTACATCTCCACAGATGCAGTCTACTCCATCGGTGCTGACTTCAGCTTCGGCCGCGTAGGATTCTCCATCGACCTCAGCTCCACATTCGGCGAGTCTAACGGCGAATACGTCAATGTTCCTGCCGCAGAGGCTGACTCGTTGCCGATGCTGACCGTAAAGACAAGGCTCGCCTTCTGATGGCGAGGATAAACCTCCTCGATCCCCTCCTCTCCTCGCGCATCGCCGCGGGAGAGGTGATTGAGAGGCCCCAATCGGTGCTCAGGGAGATCCTGGACAACGCGCTCGATGCAGGGGCGGATGAGATACGCGTATCCATAGACGGAGGCGGCATAGACAGGCTCTCCGTCGCCGACAACGGCAGCGGCATCGCACGAGAGGATCTCAAGCTGCTTGGATCGCGCCATGCAACAAGCAAGATAAGCACCCAGGACGATCTCTACGACATACGCACGCTTGGCTTCCGCGGCGAGGCCCTCTACTCCATCGGTTCGGTGGCAAGGCTCACGGTATCGACTAAGTCGAAGGAGACGGGAGAGGGATCAACGCTCGTCATCGACAATGGACGGCGCGAGGAGATATCATCAGCCTCCCCCGATTCCGGGACCGTCGTCACCGTGGAGAACCTCTTTTCGGAGATCCCCGCGCGACGGGCATTCCTCAAGCGCGCAAGCTCGGAAGCGACGCTATGCAGGCAGATTCTCGTATCGAAGGCACTTGCATTCCCGAACGTGCGCTTCACGTTCATATCCGACGGTGCGATCCGCCTGGATTGGCCGAAGTGCGAGACGCTGAAGGAGCGCGTCATGCACCTCTATAGAGGGGATGGCATCGCTGATGCCGACGTCGATGCGCTCCATGCCGATGGCTATGGCTTCTCAGTCGACATCATCGCAGGCAACTCCGCCGTGAAGCGATCTGACCGCAAGGAGATACGCGTATACGTCAACAGGAGGCCTGTCGATGAGTACTCCATCGTCCAGGCCGTCGTCTACGGCTATGGAGAGCTCCTTCCAGGAGGTGCCTTCCCCTACGCCGCCGTCTTCATCGACGACTCCCCCGAGCTCGTCGACTTCAACATCCATCCTGCCAAGAGGGAGGTGAGGATCCGCAACAAGGCGGAGATCCACCATGCCATCACGAAGCTCCTGCAGGATGGGATCAAGCGCCGCATCCCCGAGATCGCTCCGGTTCAGAAGGAGTTCTACCTCGAGAACGCGAAGCGGGTCGAGAAGGAGTACTTCCCAAAGCAGGATGCTCCCCACCCTATCCCATCATGGAATGAATGGCATGGCAGCAAAGGCACCTCCGAACGCTTCACGAGCTACCAGGAGAAGGACAGCAGATGGCTCGAGAAGGCGAAGGCGCTTCAGGAGGCGCGGCAGAAGGCTCCTGAAAGAACCCAGGTCGAGAGAAGAGAAGAGAGCAGGGATGAGGAGATCCCCATCCGCTACATCGGGCAGGCCTTCCATCTCTTCCTGATCGCAGAGCGCGGAGACGAGCTCTATCTTGTAGACCAGCAGGCCGCCCATGAGAGGCTTCTGTATGATGAGCTTCTTTCGCAGAGGACGGTGCAGAACCTCCTTGTGCCGATAAGGATCGAGATGGACGAGGATGGCGACAGGTTCCTCGAGGAGAATGCCGAGGTGTACACCAAGCTCGGCATCATGCTCTCGCGCGTAGGAGACGGCCTCTGGGAGATATCCGCGCTGCCGGCTTCATGCAGATCGATCGAGTCTGAGATCATCGACTTCATCAGATCCTCGAGGCTGGATGGCAGCGAGCTTGAGTCGAAGCTCTTCGCGGTCATCGCATGCCGCGCAGCAATCAAGAAGGGCGATGATATCGACAGATGGAGCGCGGAGGAGCTGCTGAAGAAGGTGTTCGCCCTCAGCGAGCCTGCCTGCCCGCATGGGCGGACATTCCTGATCAGGCTCAGCGAGAAAAGCCTTAAGGAGATGGTCGGAAGGACTGTCTGATGCTCACGCTATTGCCTCTGCTGTCCGTGTAGGATATATCGGCAGAGGCCGCATCGCCTCCGATTGCATACCCCCGTCTTCTCTCCCCTTCTGCAATGATCGTCCCATCCTCTCCGTATTCGGAGACGTATGCATCTCCGGAGAGACGGCCAGAGACGAATGAACGGAGGGTGGCATCGTACTGCAGCGTCGCTTCGGTCTCCACCTCCGTGCCTGCGGATGAGTAGATGATCATCGAATAGCTTCCAAGCGGGAGTCGCGCACCAGGTGTCAGGAGGATCGCCTCGGATCTCCTGTCGCTTCCGCTCCCCTCAAGCTGCCCCTCCCAGGAGAGATCGCCATCAGGGGAGACGATCCTGAATGTGTATGCATCATCGGGAAGGGAAACCGAGGCTTCGATGAAGAGCGCGGAGGATTCCCTCTCCCCATCGGGGGAGATCTCCGCATCCCTCTCGATCGAAAGCGAGAGCGATGACAGCTCGAATTCCTCCTGGGCGCAGGAGGGGACGAGAAGGAGTGCGATGGCCAGGAGGAGCCATCTCATGCCTTCCCTTCCTCCTTGAGGCGCGAGCGCACGGGATTGGCATAGCCGTTGAGGACGAAGAGCCTGACATCCTCCGAAAGATGGCTGAAGCGCGAGAGGAACCCATCCCCATCGAAGTTCGACAGCTCGGATGAGAACCTGTCCGTCTTCTCGAGATAGTCGTATGCGAACATATTCGTATCCCAGAGCCTGTAGTTGAGGTGTATCTGCCTGTCCACTTCGCGAACGACATCATCTGGTGTCTCGAAATCACCCTGGATCGGATCGCAGACGGCGAGGTGCACCCTGCCCTTCCAGGCCTTCATGCCCCTTGCCATGGAGATCAGGTCCTCATACTTCTTCTTCTCGTATTCTCCGTGGTGCTGCTCCCTGAGAACCTCCTCGCGGCCCTTGTTGATGTCGTTTGGATCGTACTCGTAGCTGATGGAGATGGGGAGGATGTTCATGCTGTTGATGGCCTCGGAGAACGACTTCCCCTTGCCCTTCTGCGACATGTAGAGCATCTTCACGATCGATGGATGCGTCTCATCGAGGCCATCCTTGGCACGTCCAGGCCTCTGGGCAAGCCAGATGGAGATGCTCTCCTTCGTGACGGCCTCGACGAAGTACTCCGAGAGCTCGAGCGTGGAGAGGTACTTCTCCTTCATGCCAAGCCCACGCCTGACGATGACGCCGCCGTTGAGGCGGAAGAGGTCCTCGATGAACTGGCTCGTCATCAGATTGTCGCCGAACGCCATCTCGCATAGCGGCTTGCCATGCGTGAGGAGCGTGTAGTCAAGAAGCGCGCAGTCGAGGATGATGTCCCTGTGGTTGGAGAGGAACACATGGCCCTTCTGCGGATCGATCTTCTCGGATCCGGAGTCGGAGAACGACTCCATCGTCTTTCCGATGATGGTGGGGATGAAGACGCCCGCCGTAATCTGCTTCTGGAACTCGGAATAGGAGCGTACGCCGCGGATGGCTGCAAGCATGTTCGAAAGATAGCCATACACAGATGCTGGATCGTTGCCGCCGACGAGCATCGAGACGAATGCCCCGAGATACTCCCTCTTGTCGAGCACGCGCTCAATGGCATCCTCGAAGTCCTTTCCCCTGTATGGAGCTATGTTGCTGAATCTGGAGAAATCCATACGCCCTCACTGTCCGATGGTCTTGAGGAACTGCGTCCTCTCCCACTTCCATCCATCCTCGATGTGCTCCTGCGAAAGAAGCCCTATTACCTGGCTGAGGGACGAATAGCCATGGCGCGACATCCAATCCTCGATGAAGGAGTTCATCTCGCCGATGACGGAGAAGCCATGCTGGATTACGGCGGTGCAGACCTCGACAGCCTTCGCTCCAGATAAGAGCATCTTCACCGCTGTGGCTCCATCGTGGATGCCGGTGTTGCCGCAGAGATCGGCCTTGATCTCGCCGCTCATGAGGCCTATCCACCTCAGCGCCTCACCGTATTCATCGCTCTGGGACACAGGCGAGCCGGAGGATATCTCGATCTTCTCGATGTCGATATCGGGGCGGAAGAAGCGATTGAAGAGCACGATGCCGTCGATTCCGATCCTGTCGAGCTCGGAGATCGCATTGGCCAACGAGGAGTACTTGTACCCGATCTTGATGGAAAGAGGCCCATCGATTGCGGCACGGGCCTTCTCTGCAAATGAGATCAGGCGCCTGTCTACCTCGGCTCCGCTTATCCCGGCATCCGATGATATCGGGTAGTAGTTGAGCTCGATGCCGTCTGCGCCGCACTTGATGAAGCGCTCCGCATACTCGATCCAGCTGTCCATCGTCTTGGCGGAGACGGAGGCGATCACAGGAATCGAGAGCTCCTTCTTCGCCTCGGAAAGCAGCTTCATGTAGCGGTCGATGTACCAGTCGCGCGAGGAGGATGCAAAGAACTCCTCAGCGGATGAGTGCGAGAGGTACTCTGCGTTGTCCTCCATCTCCCGCGAGACATCGGCTTCGATCTGCTCCTCGAAGATGGACTTGAGGACGACGGCTCCTGCTCCTGCCTTCTCGGCATTCTTCAGGGAGACTATATTCTGCGTAAGCGGACCGGATGAGACTATCACGGGAGAGGATAGCCTGAGTCCCATATATTCGGTTTCGATCATAATCTGCTCCTTTTCGCGGGATGCAGGCCAGAGTCCGCCGCTCCCGTAACATAGGGTTAATGTAGCATAATACCGCAATGCTGTTGAGTAGGACAGAAGCCCTCCGAAGAGGGCTCCATCATATGCAGTACGGTATCCACAGCTGGTGCGATTGGTAGACGACGAACGTCTCCACCTCCTGCACTTCGGCGACCTTCACCAGCTCGGATTTGAAGAAGTCTAGGAGCGCCCGCCCCTCCTCCTCGCTCAGCTGCCGCTGGACGATGAGATCGTAGCGGCCGGTGACGACGGAGGCGGAGAAGACGCCGCGCAGGGCAGAGAACTCCCTCGCCTTCCTCTCCAGCTCCATCGTCTTGAGCTTGACGCCCATCACCACGACCTGCACGCCGGGAAGCATGGAGGGGTCGACCAGGGCCGTGATCCTCAGCAGCCCCTCGTCTATCATGCGGTTGACCCTGCTCCGCACGGTATTCTCCGTGATCCCAAGCTCCTCAGCAACGGCGGAGTATGGGCGTCTGCCATCCGAGAGCGCCTTTATGATCGCCTTGTTGGTATCATCGACGCGCTTAGCCATTCCTTCTCTCGAACTCCTTCATGAACATAGCAAGGGATGCCGCATCCTCCATCGGAAGCGCATTGTAGAGGCTGGCCCTGAGACCGCCGACCGAACGGTGGCCCTTGAGGCCTATCATGCCCTCCTTCTGCGCCTCGGCAAGGAACTTCGCCTCAAGCTCCTCCGTCGGGCAGCGGAATACGACATTCATCCTCGACCTGTACCGCGGATCGACCGGCGAGCGGTAGAATCCTGAGGAACTGTCGATGACGTCGTAGATGTATCCCGACTTCTCGATCGCGTTCTGGAGCATGCCCTCGGCTCCTCCATTGCGCTTGATCCACTTAAGCACGAGGCCCACGGCCCAGATGGAGAAGACGGGCGGCGTATTGTAGAGTCCCTTGTCCTTGGCATGCTTGGCGTAGTCCATGTATGCGGTCAGGTCGGGATTGCGCCTCTCGAGCATGTCATGGCGCATGATGATGAACACGGCCCCCGCAGGTCCGAGGTTCTTCTGCACGCCGCCGTAGATCATGGCGAACTTAGAGACATCGACAGGGCGCGAGAGCATGTCGGATGACATGTCCGCAATCAACGGGACTTCGCCTGTATCGGGGAACTCCTGCCACTCGATTCCTCCGATCGTCTCGTTCGAGCAGAGGTAGAGGTAGTCTGCGCCTTCCGATGGCCTCAGTGCCTTGGGATCGGGAAGCGTCGTGTAGCCGCTCTCCTTGCCATCGAAGAGGATGTTCACATTCCCGAGCTTGGCGGCATCGTCTGCAGCCTTGTTCGACCACGATCCCGTGCGCGTATAGTCCGCATGGCCTCCCTTGAGAAGGAAGTTCATCGGGATCATCGTGAACTGCAGCGTCGCGCCGCCTCCAAGGAAATAGACATCGTATCCATCTGGAATCGAGAAGATGGAGCGGAAATCCGCAAGGCATTCATCGTACATCTCCTCGAACATGCCTCCGCGGTGGGAGGCCTCGATCATCGAAAGGCCCTTTCCATGGTAATCGACGAGGTTCTTCTGGAGCTCCTCCAAGACCTCCATCGGCATTATCGAAGGGCCAGCGGCGAAGTTGAGCTTCCTCATATCCTTCCTTCCTCCTTGAGCTTTCCGATCGTCTCGAACACCTCCTCTCCTATCCTGAGGAGGTTCTCCGTCGTGTTTGCGCCGACATGCGGCGTCAGGGTAACGTTCTCGCACGCAAGCAGCGGGTTGTCCGCAGGCGGCTCGGATGAGTATACATCGGTGCAGAACCACGAGAGCGCACCGCTCCTGAGCGCCTCTGCGACCGCCTCCTCATCGACGCACTTGCCGCGGCCTGTATTGATGATGACAGGATGATGCGTCATCTTCGCGATGAGATCGGCATTGACCATCCTGTCCGTCTCCGGGGTATATGGCAGATGCATGGAGATGTAATCGGCCTCAGCCACTGCCTCCTCCAGGCTCATCATCTTCGCGAGATCCGAGGATTCGACGTACTTGTCGTATGCGACGACATCCATTCCGAATGCCTTCGCGCGCTCGGCGACCTTCCTCGCGATGTTTCCCATCCCAAGGAGGCAGAGCCTCTTGCCATAGAGCTCCGTGCGCTTCACGCTCTTCTGCCACTCGCCCTTCTTCATCGTGCTGTCGTAGAACGGGATATGGCATGGAACGGAGAGCATCAGGGCGAATGCAAGCTCAGCAACGGCGATCGCCGATGACTTGGGCGTATTGACTGCGATGATCCCCCTCTCCTTGCAGTACTCCCTATCGATGTTATCCATGCCGACGCCGCCTCGGATGATGAGCTTCATGTTCGGAGCGGAATCGATATACTCCTTCGTGGCCTTCGTCTTGGAGCGGATAAGGACCACGTCGGCTTCGGCAAGCCTGGACTTGTCATCCGTGACTGTTCCGTAGACAGAGAGCTTCTCAGGAAGGCTCTTGTCGAATGCATCGGAGATCAGAATCAGCATAGGCACTCCTTGTTTTGGTATTCTACGTAGTCAGTATCACACCGTTTGCGGTAGCTGTCAAATATTGAGTGCCAATTTATTGAAAACACAAAAAATAAGGCCCGAGGATTCACTGATTTCACCAAAATATGGAGGACGGTGTCGGAGATGATCATGACCGCACTGACAGAATGCCGATGGTCGAATATAATGCATCCGAGGAGCAAACGATGACTGTACTTGTCACAGGGGGAGCTGGGTTCATTGGCTCCAACTTCATATTCCATATGCTCCAGGAGCATCCCGACTGCAGGATCGTATGCGTCGATGCCCTGACATATGCAGGAAACCTCTCCACGCTCGACAGCGTGATGGGCAGGGATGGATTCAGGTTCATCAAGGCGGATATCCGCTCCAAGGAGGCGATGGAGAAGGTCTTCAGCGAGGAGAAGCCCGATGCTGTCGTGAACTTCGCCGCAGAGAGCCATGTCGATCGCTCGATAGAGAATCCTTCGATCTTCCTCGAGACGAACATCATAGGCACGCAGGTGCTTCTTGATGCAGCGCTCAGGCACGGCACCGCACGCTTCCATCAGGTCTCCACCGATGAGGTGTATGGCGATCTTCCATTCGACAGGCCCGACCTTCTATTCACGGAGGACACCCCGCTCCATACGAGCTCGCCCTACAGCGCATCGAAGGCGTCTGCGGATCTTGTAGTGCTGGCATACCACCGCACATACGGGCTGCCCGCCACGATATCCAGATGCTCGAACAACTACGGCCCCTATCAGTTCCCGGAGAAACTGATACCGCTGATGACGATCAACGCACTCAGCGACCGCCATCTGCCGGTATATGGCGAAGGCCTGAACGTGCGCGACTGGCTATACGTGGAGGACCACTGCAAGGCCATCGACCTGATCCTGCAGAAAGGAAGGATCGGCGAGGTCTACAACGTCGGAGGCCACAACGAGATGAGGAACATAGACATCGTGCTCCTCATCCTCTCCCACCTGGGAAAGCCTGAATCGCTCATCGAGTTCGTCCAGGACAGGAAGGGCCATGACAGGCGATACGCGATCGACCCGACGAAGATACACGATGAGCTTGGATGGCTTCCCGAGACGCGCTTTGCAGACGGCATCGTCAAGACGATCGACTGGTATGTCGAGAACCGCAGGTGGTGGCAGGAGATCATCTCCGGCGAATACAGGTCGTATTATCGGCACAGATATGGGGAGACGATATGAAGTACCTCATAACCGGTGCAGACGGCCAGCTCGGATACGATGTGAGGAAGGAGCTTGATAGGCGCGGGATTCCCTATCTTTCAACCGATGCTTCGACAATGGATATCACGGACATGGAGGCCGTGCTGGATACGATCGGCAGGGAGCGCCCGGATGGGATCTTCCACCTCGCTGCATGGACTGCCGTGGATGCTGCGGAGGACAGCCGCGAGGCCTGCTTCCGCGTCAATGCCGATGGCACTCGGAACATAGCCGAAGCCTCGGCCAGGTTCGGCTCAAGGCTCATCTACATCTCCACGGACTATGTCTTCAGCGGAGATGGCACAAGGCCCTGGACGCCCGATGAGAAGGAATTCCATCCCGTCAATGCCTACGGGGAATCGAAGAGGCAGGGTGAGATCGCCGTGGAAGAGCTCTCCAAGGACTATGCGATCGTCCGCATCTCCTGGGTGTTCGGAATCAATGGACGGAACTTCATAAGGACGATGCTGGAGCTGGGGAAGACGCACAAGGAGCTGACGGTGGTGGATGACCAGATCGGGTCCCCCACCTACACCCACGATCTCTCCAAGCTGCTCGTGGATATCATGCAGTCGGATGAGAGGGGGGTCTTCCACGCCACCAACACAGGCTTCTGCTCATGGTATGAGCTTGCTGGATTCGTCTTCGATGAAGCCAGGCGGCTTGGCCACCGCGAGTACGATGACGTCGTCGTGAAGCCTGTTCCCTCCAGCGGCTATCCGACGAAGGCAAGGAGGCCTCGCAACAGCAGGATGGACTGCAGAAGGCTCTCCGAATGCGGATTCACCCCGCTTCCGGACTGGAGGGATGCAGCGGGAAGATTCATAAAGGAGCTTGGATACTGATGGGACAGATAAAGGTTGAGAAGGCCCCTATCGAAGGGCTTTATGTCATAGAGCCGACCGTTCATTTCGACAGCCGCGGCTACTTCATGGAGACATACAGCCTCCGCGACATGGATGAAAACGGACTTGGCATGGGATTCGTCCAGGACAACCAGTCGATGTCGTCCAAGGGCGTGCTCAGGGGGCTGCACTACCAGATCCAGCACCCGCAGGGAAAGCTCGTCAGGGTCATCCGCGGCGCCGTATTCGACGTGGCCGTGGATATCAGGAAAGGCTCTGCGACCTTCGGCAGATGGTTCGGCATTGAGCTCACGGAAGAGAACAGGAAGCAGTTCTACATCTCGCCGGGCTTCGCACATGGCTTCCTGGTGCTTTCCGATACCGCTGAATTCTGCTACAAATGCACGGACTTCTACCATCCCGGCGATGAGGCCGGAATCGCATGGAACGATCCGGATATCGCAATCGATTGGCCGATTCCCGAAGGCACCGACCTGCTTCTCAGCGAGAAGGATACGAAATGGCCACTCCTGAAGGATCTCAGGGCTTCCTTCTCGTAATGTCGATATAGCGCCCGTCGAGCACGGCTCGGAGGTACTGCCCATACTGGCTGCTTCCGAGCCTATCGGCAACGGCCTCGAGCTCTGAGCGGGATATCCACCCATTGATGAACGCAATCTCCTCCAGACAGCCTATCTTGCGATGCTGATGCGTCTCCATCGTCTTCACGAACAAGGTCGCATCCGCAAGGCTTTCATGCGTGCCGGTATCGAGCCACGTGAAGCCCTGCCCCAGTATCTCGACATTCAACAGGCCCTTCTCAAGGTATAGCCTGTTCAGATCCGTAATCTCCAGCTCCCCTCGTCTGGAAGGCTTGAGGGAAGCGGCCATGTCGGAGGCATTGCCATCGTAGAAATAGAGGCCGGTTACGCAGTAGTTGCTCTTAGGCTTCTCGGGCTTCTCCTCGATCGACACGACCCTGCCGGATCCATCGAATTCCACGATGCCGAACCTCTCGGGATCATCGACATAATAGCCGAAGATCGTCGCCCTGCCCTTCTCCGCATTCCCCGCAGCCTCCACAAGCCTTTTCCTAAGGCCATGTCCCGCGAATATGTTGTCGCCAAGGATCATGGCGACTGGCGATCCGGAAAGGAACTCCCTTCCTATGATGAATGCCTCGGCAAGCCCGTTCGGAGCCTTCTGCTCGGCATAGGAGAGCCTGACTCCGAATGCCGAGCCATCTCCCAGCAGCATCTCGAAGCGGGGAAGATCCAATGGAGTCGATATGATGAGGATATCCCGGATCCCGGCCTGCATGAGGACGGAAAGAGGATAGTAGATCATCGGCTTGTCATAGACGGGCAGCAGCTGCTTGCTCGTGACCATCGTAAGCGGGAAGAGCCTGGATCCAGTCCCCCCAGCTAGCACTATTCCCTTGAGCGGCATGAAGAACCTCCTCGAGGATTATAGCATGGAAGGTATCGCATCCAGCAATCTCAAAGGTGAGAATCGTCCGTCATAACCGTAATCCACATCAACAGGCTTCTTTATCCATTCCACATCGATGCTCTCAGGATCATCGAAGACCTGGATGTACTCAGGATCGTAGAATGGCAGCTCCTTGACGTATGGATTATCCGTCAGAAGCTTCTTGTTGTAGCACACCGCTTCGAAATAGCGGATCGTGACACCGGATTGATGGGCCTGCGTCAGATCCAGTATGCAGGAGCATCCGCCGATCTGATTTATGACATGCTGGTACGGAATCGAATCAAGGAAATACCCTATCCCCGGGTGCTTCCTTTCCTTCTTCCTGCTTTTGGGTATCTGAACATGGAAATCGCAGTCGATCCCCCTTTGCGACAGAACCTCATACACTCTATGGATCATCTCAAGCCGTCCCTTGTCAGCACCGCAGAAATACACCGATTCCCTTGGCTCATGAACCGGATCGGCGGGAAGCATGGAATAATAGCTTTCAAGAAGATGGAAATGATTCGCTTCCGCATTCCTTGGATCGAATGTGAGGATCAGGCCATTGCGGAAGAATATGAACTTGTCCTTATCGAAGCTGTTGATGCGCGACATCGGATCGACTAGGAGAAGGACCATCACTATATCATCGCGCTTCGAAAGCTGCTCGAGCAGAGCCCTGGAAAGGAAGATCAGTGATGAATTGCAGCAGATGATGCAGTGCTTCCGGCCATCTCGACGGGGGGGGGGGGGTAGAGAGGATATCAGCTAGCGAATAATCCCTTGCACAGCCAGTATTCATCCATGAGAAGAAACGGTAATGCTTCCATCCCGTCGTATATGCGCAGCGTATATTCTCAAGCCAAGGCTTCCAGTGCTTGTAGACAGGAAGCATGCGGATGGATCCATCCTTCCTGAAATCAGCGAACAGCTCATTGACTATCAGCGAATCAGGACGATAAACGAAGCAGTATTCCAGATCAGCCTTCTCCATAAAGCCTCCTCAAGCAGCGATCAATCCAGAAGAGCGGGAATCGCATCCAGCAATCTCAAGGGAGAGAATCGGCCATCGTATCCGTAATCCACCTCCACGGGCCGCTTTATCCATTCCACATCGATTCCATCAGGATCATCGAAGATCTGCATGAATTCAGGATCATAGAACGGGAGGTTCCCAACATTCGGATTATTCGTAAGCAGCTTCTTATTGTAGCATACCGCTTCATAATACCTGACGGTGACCCCTGTCTGCCCCTTCTGCGTGATATCGAGTATGCATGAACAGCCTGCAAGCTGGTTGATGACTTCTGGATACGGGATCATCCTGTTCTCGATGATCGATGATCTGTCCGCCCGGAGCAATGGAGAGCTCCTTCCATTCATATTCACATGGAACCTGCACTCTATTCCATTCGACTTCAACCTATCATAGATACGGCATATCGTCTCCAGCCTCCCCTTGTCGAAGCCGCAGAAATAGACCGCTTCCTCGGCAGGACCACGATAATCCGGCTTCCGCATCGAGTAATAGCTTCTCATGAGATGATAGCCATATTCCTTGGAATCCTCGAAGTCGAACGTCATCACCAATCCGTTCTTCCCCTGGAAATGATCGTACTTGCGCCTACGGCTTCCATGGCGCATCTTCACTGGATCGAACAGAAGCAGGACCATGACGATATCTTCCCGCTTGGACATCTCCCCAAGAAGCCTGTTCGACAGGAATGGAATCGACGACTCGCATATGATGTAGCATCTCTTCCTGCCCTGGCTCGTCCTCTTCAGTTCCTTGATAAGCGAGCAATGCTTCCTATAGCTGGGTATAAGCCAGGAGCAAAGCAGGGAGGAACCTGTCCAACCGGATGTGTAGGCGCTTCTGAGATTTGCCTTGAATGTGCTGTAATCATCATATATCCGCAGCGGCTCGATACGATCCGAATCGAAGAACTCAGCAAACAGATCGTTGATGATATATGAATCAGGACGATAGACGAAAATGTACTCAAGATCATCCTTCTGCATGACTCTTCCTTTCCATTTCCATGTGTCCTATCATCCTTCTTAGAGATTCATCTATTCCAATTTCCGGATGCCAGCCGAGAGCATGGAGCTTTGCTGCTGAAAGATTGAGATGCATCTCTGGCGCAAACATGCTCGTATCGGCACCAAGATCATAGCGGACGGAGATCCTTCCTTCTGCAATCTCATCGACAACGAATCCCGCCATTTCCGCACTCGTGCAGTACGTCTCTTCATTTGCCGCATTGTACGCCTCTCCCGGCTTTCCATCCTGTAGGACCTTGAGTATTGCGGTGACGGCATCCGCTGTATAGAGATAATTCCTTTTGGTCTGCCCTTTCGTCTTCAGGACTATATCCTCTCCATTGATTGCGCAGCGTGCGAAGTAAGCGAAAACCCTGCTTTCCTTCTCGCCTATGCCTGCTCCGAATGTCAAAGTCGGCCGAATCGTTGAGGCATTGATTCCATATTCCGAAACGTATGCAGCACAAAGATTCTCCGCAATCCTCTTGCCTTCAGGGTAGCTGCTGCGTGGAGACATGATATCGACATTCGATCCAAACGATTCCGGTATCGGCTCATCTGTATGAGGAGAACCGTATACCTCAATCGATGAGATATATACGAACTTATCCGATCCACCGATACGAGCTATTTCGAGAAGTCTCGATGTAGGACCGAACATCTCGTTTATCGTCTCCACAGGATTGGTGACGAAGTAC
>CALXXR010000128.1 GCA_944392735.1 uncultured Spirochaetaceae bacterium
GCCATCGCGCTCCGCAATACGGCGACGATCGGAGGCAACATCGGCAATGCATCCCCCAAGGGCGATCTGCCGCAGCCTCTGATCCTCCTCGATGCCGAGGTCGTGCTTGCCTCGGTGAGGGGAGAGAGGCGCGTGCTCCTCGAAGACTTCATCATCGGATCGAAGAAGACGCTTCTGGAGGATGATGAGATCATCCGCAGCGTGGTCATACCGCCTCATGACTTCACGTACCTCTTCTACAGGAAGATAGGCATGAGGAGGGCGAACGCCATCTCGACGCTCTCGCTATCTGCTGCGGCCGTCGTCCGCGATGGTGAGGTGCTTGATTTCCGTGCAGCCTCAGGAGCAGCCGGTCCGAAGGTCATCAGATCGCGCGTTGCCGAGAGCATGCTCAAGGGCCATATGATCGGAGAGCTCAAGGACCTCGAGGAAGGATTCCTCGAAGCCTGGAACAACGCCATCTCGCCCCATGCGATGCCGCTCTACAGAAGGAACACGACAAGAAGGATGCTCGATAGCTTCATCTCTGCCATTGCGGAAGGAGCCGAGCCGGGAATCATATCGGAGGAGGATTAAGTGAGGATATACCGACCTGAAAGCGCAGAGGAGGCGGTGAAGCTCCGCCATGAGATAGAGGGATCAGCATACCTTGCAGGAGGAACGGAGGTGATGCGCCTCGGCTCATCGCTTGCCGGCTGCGAAGCCGTCATCGACATCAATGGCCTTCCCCTTTCCGGAATCAGGGAGGAGGATGGCCGCATCGTGATCGGAGCGCTTACGACGCTTGAGGAGATCCGCAATTCGCTGCTCGTTCCGGAGTTCATCCGCCAGTCAGCCTATGCCGACGCCTCCCTCCAGCTCCGCAATGCCGCGACCATCGGAGGCAACTTCGCCCTGAGGCGCAACGACGGCTACATGGTCCCCGCCATCCTCGCATCCGAGGCCGTGCTCAGCATCATGTGCTCGAAGGGGTTGAAGGAGAAGAGCGCTGCGGAGTACTTCGGCAAGAAGGAATGCCGTGCACTCGTGCTCTCCTTCTCCATCGACAAGGACAGGACCGGCAGGTATGAGAGGATCGCGAGGTCATCCCATTCCCACGCAGCCGTGACTGCCGCCAAGTCCAACGGCGTCTATGCATATGCCGTCTCCGGTTCCGGAATCGCCTTCGGAGACGAGGATTCCTGGAAGGATATCCAGTATGCGGATGATCTTACGGGAAGTGCAGACTACAAGAGGTATCTTGCCTCTGTCATCTTCAGGGGGTAGGCATGGAAGCGAAGGCAATCATAAACGGCAGACTCACAGTTCTCAGAGGCCGTGAGGATGACAGATTGAGGGACGTGCTCTATAGGGAAGGATTCTCATCGGTGCGCGATTCCGATGACGCGGAAGGCTTCGCCGGATCCGACACGATCGTCTTCAATGGACGCCTCAGGTACTCCAATCTCATCATGCTCTATCAGGCGGATGGCGCGGATATCAGGACCCCGGAGGGGCTTTTGGATGGCAGGCGCATCAATGATGTGCAGGAGGCCATGATCAAGGCAGGAGTCGTTCAGAGCGCGTACAATGCCCCTGAGGCGGCGCTGGCGCTTACGGTGCTCCTCGAGGCCAACCCCGACCCATCCAAGGAGGATATCAAGGATGCCCTCTCCGGCATCTTCATCCGCGATGCAGGCTATGAGCACTACTACATGGCTGTCGATATGGTCAAGGAGAAGAGGGAGAAGGGCAGGATCGACGAGGAGGCGGCTCCATCATTCAGGGAGAACCTGATGTACGTAGGCAAGCCCACCGGCAAGATCGATGGCGAGCCTCTCGTTTCAGGGGATAAGCTCTTCGTCGAGGACAAGGTGCCTGCCCACACGCTTGCGATGCACGTGCTGCGCTCGCCGTTCGCCCATGCGTTCGTCAAGTCCGTGGATATCTCCGAAGCGCTGAAGCTCGAAGGCGTCGTGGATGTGCTCACGGCGTTCAATACCCCTGATATCCCATACATGCAGGCAGGACAGGGCTATCCCGAGCCATCTCCGTATGACCGCGTTCTGATCAATAGGAAGGTCAGGCATGTCGGCGACCGCGTAGCGGCGATCGTCGCCAAGGATATGGAGACGGCGATGAAGGCTGCCGAGCTGATCAAGGTGGAGTACGATCCTATAGATCCCGTATTCACCGTCGAGGAGGCGATGGCCGACGGCGCGCCGCTGGTGCATAACGGCAAGGTCGTCTACATGTCCGGCGCTCCCGATGATATCGATGAATACAACAGGTCGGCAGATGAGCGCGAGGAGAAGGTCATCTATCAGTTCCCGCTCCATGGTGATATCCACAGGAACATCGCAGCATCCGCCCATGGTGGAATCGGCGACATCGAGAAGGGGTTCGCAGAAGCCGATGCGGTCGTCGATGAGACGTATCAGACCAGCCAGGTGCAGTGCACTCCTCTCGAGCCGCATGTCTGCTATGCGCACATCGAGGGCGGAAGGCTCGTGATGAACTGCTCGACGCAGGTTCCCTACCATGTGCGTCGCATCGTTGCGAAGGTCTGCTCAATTCCAGAGAACAAGGTCCATGTCATCAAGGAGCGCGTGGGAGGCGGCTATGGATCCAAGCAGGATATCCTCATCGAGGATCTCGTTGGATACGCTGTCTGGAAGACGGGTAAGCCGATCTACTACCGCAACACGCGTGCAGAGGAGTTCTACGCCAACTCCACGCGCCATCCGATGCGAGTCAGGGTCAAGATGGGCGGCAAGAAGGATGGGACCATCACCGCCATCTACATGGATGTGAGGGCGAATACCGGACCATACGGCAACCACTGCCTCACCGTCCCGATGAACGCATCCTCCAAGACGCTCCCGCTCTTCAGGGTGGATAACATGTACTACGACCTGATCACGTACTACACGAACATCCCGCCCACAGGAGCGTACCAGGGATACGGAGCTCCGAAGGGATACTTCGGCATCATATCCGCAATGGGAGAGCTGGCGATGAAGCTTGGCATCGACCCCTTGATGATGGCTGAGAAGAACATCGTCGAGGAAGGCTATATGCTCGAGATCCTCAAGGGCCTGGGAGAAGGCAGGGAAGGCGCAGTCGTTCCCGTCGGCTCCTGCGGTCTGCGCGAGGCTCTCGAACGCGGCGCCAAGCTCATCGACTGGGGCAGGAAGGAGGATTCGGGAGATCCGGAATGGAAGATCGGAAAGGGCTTCGCGATGATACAGCAGGGCTCGGGTCTTCCTGGACTCGACCATTCCAATGCCCAGGTCAAGCTCCTGACCGATGGAACCATCATCGTGCTCTCAGGCGGCGCGGATCTCGGCACTGGACTCGATACGATCTCCGCCAAGCTTGCGGCTGAGGTTCTGAAGGTGCCTCTTGAGATCGTCTCCGTCGTCTCCGGCGATACCGACTCCTGCCTCTTCGATACCGGCGCGTATGCGTCCTCCGGAACCTACTTCTCCGGAAATGCCTCGCTGCTGGCAGCGAAGGACCTTGAGAGGAAGATGATCGCTGAAGCGGCTCTCCAGATGGGAGAGAAGGAGGAGGACCTCCATCTAGAGTATCCTGGATTCGTCGTCTCCAAGAGCGGCAGGAAGCTCTCGTACTTCCAGCTCTCGCATGACGCGACGGCTGGAGATGGCAGGGGACAGCTGATCGGCACCGCTTCATTCACGACGCCGAACTTCGCGGTTCCCTATGGAGCCCACTTCGCGGAGGTTGCCGTGAATATCCGCACAGGCGAGATCAAGGTGAGGAAGTTCTATGCCATCCAGGATGCCGGAACTCCGATCAACCCTGAGCTTGCTCTCTGCCAGATGTACGGTGCTGCGATGAAGAGCATCGGCCATACGCTCTATGAGGATATGGTCCTCGATAAGGACGGCAAGTGCATCACCACGACCTTCACCGATTACGGCGTGCCGATGATCGAGGAGGCTCCTGAGGACTTCCGTGCCGAGCTGGTGGACATCAACGACCAGTATGGACCGTACGGCGCCAAGTCGATCTCGGAGATCGCTTGCAACGGCGCGGCACCAGCGATTGCGATGGCGATTGCGGACGCAACAGGCGTCTGGGTGCGCTCCCGCCCGACAACACCCGAGAAGATACTAAGAGGTCTTGGCAGGATCTGATTGATACGGCGCCCCGGGGATCTGGGGCGCTCATCATGTGCATCATCAGCAAAACAATCATTGACTGCCGCTTCGCCCATTGCGATACTTCTAGCAGTGGAGGATAAACAATGAAGAGATCTATTGTTGCAGTTGCGGCGATTCTCATCGCTGCGCTTTTCATCTCTTGCAGCGACTCAATGAATACCCCCCCCCGTCATCATAGGTGGAGGTAATTCCGGTACATCTGTATCTTCAGTC
>CALXXR010000129.1 GCA_944392735.1 uncultured Spirochaetaceae bacterium
CGCTCTCTTCTTCCATCTGGCGCCGCCCCTCATCCTATTCTAGGATTCAGGCTCCCCCGGCGCAAGCACCGGGGTATTGGACCCAGCGCTCCGGTGGCTACGCGTCTCGCCACCTACACGAATAAAAGGCCTACAGCTATCATTTTGAATTGAAAGGCATTATCACCACGCATATCATTATAGAAGCTTTAATATGGAGGGCAGCGATGAAATCAAAATACATCCTCGCTATTGTGGCTTTCATACTCATACTAGCCACAACCGCTTGTTCACAACGACCAGACAGCCTTGTAATCATTTCACAGGGAAAGCAGGACAAGTCGATTACAACTATAGAGGAACTTGCTTCTTTTGCTAGAAAAGATGGTACAGCCTCTGCTGAAATCGACCTGGCGATCAACCCTGATGATCCAAGCTTCGACGCATACTTCCCAATGGAAATCAATGGATCGAAATCCATGTCTGGAAACATTGAGGTCACCAAGCCTACGAAAGGTGGTTATTTTTATTCCTCAAACATTACCCCCCCCGGTAACGTTTTGGATGGTGCTTCGCCCGGAATCAATCTGTTTGTAATAGCAGACACAGCAAACGTCGATGTTTCCGGGTTGTCTGCAACGATCTCCGCAGAGGCAAAAGAGGAGATATCCTCGGTTTTCCTGATCAATAAAGGCAAACTCACCGTCAGCGAGAACTTTACGGTTTCAGAGGGAACAGTTGCAATTGAAATAGGCGATACAGCTACACTCGACTCCATTGATATCAGCGGAGATCTCTCATCCTTAACTCTTTCCGTCAGCGATTCGAACATCGAGAAAGACAAGATAGCCAATAAGGTCATAGAGCAGACAGGAGCAACCGTAAGCACAGGCAACGAAACAATCAATGACAAGATCGTTGCAATCAACCCTGCAACCTATGAGGGTTATGAGTCTCTTCCTGCCGCTATCTCTGCAATACCAGACAATGGCACAGTCAAACTTGCAAACAATATCGAAGCAATGGGAAGCTTCACAATCTCTAACAAGACTTTGACGTTCGATCTGAATGGATACAGCATAACGCTAAGCGACAATTTTCCAACAGGATATCCAGATGCTTGTCTCTTCCTTATCGACACAAACGGACACATGATCCTCGATGACAGCAGCTCCGATAAAACAGGAGTCATCGATATCACAAAGGAAAAAGACGGAACACGCTTGCTTGGAACTGCAATTGCTATCATGCCAAATGCTGAAAAGGCCTCTCTTGTAGTTAAGACAGGTCGGATATTATCCCAGTCATTCGCTATAGGAGGAAATGGCAGCAAGGCAACAGCTATAGAAACCTCAATAACCATCGAAGATGGCTATTTCCAGAGCGTGGGCGCTGCAATGTATCT
This sequence comes from uncultured Spirochaetaceae bacterium, assembly GCA_944392735.1. Lineage (GTDB taxonomy): Bacteria > Spirochaetota > Spirochaetia > Sphaerochaetales > Sphaerochaetaceae > Ornithospirochaeta. The sequence continues at coordinate 1,385 of CALXXR010000129.1, forward strand.
TCCACAGAATGGTGAAACAACAATCAATGGTGGAACTTTCGTTGGTGGTGAGACTGCCGTGGAAATCCGTTCTGGAAAGCTCACAATCGAAGGCGGTTCATTCACCGCAACATCCAAACCTGCAGGAGCGGAACCAAACAATAATGGAACAACTACGACAGGTGCTGCTATCGGAATCGCACAGCATACTACAAACATTCCAATTGAAGTCATGATCAATGGCGGAGAATTCAATGGATGCTCAGCTGTATACCAGTCAGATCCTAATTCAATGAACGCAGATGATGTGACAATCAGCATCTCTGGTGGAATCTTCAATGCGACGAATGATGGCACTGAAGCTGTCCACAGCAATGACAAAACCGCATTCATTACTGGAGGAACATTCAGCACACAACTGAATGAGGCATATATTGCGTCCGGCTACCATGCTGTAGAAGGAGATTCGACTTGGACAGTCGTTAAAGACTAAACAGGCCAAACGCGGTCGCCATCGCCCTGCCGCAAGGTGGGGCGATCTCTTTCATCCTAGGAACGCCAGCGCTATCGCTATCGAAACGGAGAAGAGGCCTGAGAGCAGGTTGACCATGTCGTTGTCGATCCATTTGATGCCGCGTGCGCGTTCATTCTTCCTTCCATCCTCTTCAGCCTTCTCCGTTATGGAGCCATCCTCCCTTCTGTACTGAACCTGGAGGGAGGCACCGAGAAGAGAGTCGAACACCGACCCCAGGAAGCCGGATGAGGCTATAATCAGCAGCGAAGGGAGCGTGCATCCGAAGGTGCCCATGAAGAGGAGCGCTATGAGGAAGGACGACGCAGCGCCTGCTGCAAGCCCCAGCGCGGTTATGCCTCCTGAAAGGCCTTTGGGGACCTTCGTGAATGTGAGTATCGATACAGGATCGGAGTGGCTGAGGCGTCCGATCTCCCCTGAGAAGGTGTCAGCTTCCGCTTCCGCGATTGCGGCTGCGAAGGCAATGATGAATGCCTCAGGATATGGCGATATGCGATAAAGCAGCATGGACAGCGCGGCGGGGAGGCCGTTGGCTGCAACCTGCATCATATCCCTCTCGCTACCCTTCTCCGCTATAAAGTCCTGCCTTCTGGAAAGGTGGCTGATGATCGATGAGGAGAGGAAGAAGAACAGCAGGAGCACGATGCCTGAGATGCCTGAGATGTACATCACGACAAGCCCAAGCAAGGCGGCAGCTGCACAGCCGCCCCATGTAAGGAAGCGCTTCCGCCTCGAGACGAGGATCATCAGGGCCATGAGCAGAGCGATGATGAGGAGCCTCCACAGCGGAGAGAGGGAGAAGAACAATCCATCGAGCACGCCTGTCCAGGATCTCATAGAACCTCCATGAGGATCGCAGATACCACAGGCACCGACACATTGTCCAGCCCACCGGGCGAAAGGAGCTCGGCAAGCGTTGCCGCTACGGCGGCCACGATGGCTGCAGACGGACCCTTTCCTCCAATGATCAGGAAGACTAGGAACACAGCGGCAAGCATGGCAAAGGAGCCCTCGAGCGTCTTGCCACCGAGCCTGATGCGGCCCCACCTCATGCCCACGATGGCAGCGATTCCATCGCCAAGCCCCATCGCGAGGATGCCGGAAACGAATGATGCCTGCGATATGAATCCACCGTTCATCGCCGCTGCAAGCAGGAGCATCGACAGCGGATAGCACAGGAGACCGCCAAGCCTTGCCCCCATTCGCCTGCCCAATGCCGCGTTTATGAAGATGAAGGCGAATGGACCGAACAGCCTGAGATAGGGATCTTCGATCATATAGGCGATCGGGAATGCCGAGAATGCAACGAGGATATGCACGAGCTTGCGGCTTCCCTCCTCAGAAAGAAGGCCCTTCCTCCCAGCGATGGCGGCTGAAGCGATGACCGCTGCGTTATAGCAGGCAGTCAGGAAGATCCAGAGGATGTCGTTCACCAGCTTCTGCCTCCGCCCCCGGAGAATCCTCCACCGGAGAATCCGGAAGAGCCTCTTGATGTCCTTGCGCCTCCACGCATCTGGCGCGGCGGCTGAAGGGTGCTCCTGGATACATACCCCCAGCGCCTTGCGAAGCGCGAGACGGCGAATGCGTCGTGCATCCCGCCTATGTACCAGGAAGCAGGCTCCACGTAGATATCGTCGAAGGCCTTGGTCCACTGCTCCTCCACGCCCATCGCCATCGCATATGACAGGACATGGTAGTAGAAGGCAGGATCCTCTGCCGAGAGGCGCTCGATCCTGTCCTTCTCCACGGTCTCTATGAACTCCCTGTAGCCATATATCTCCATGAGCTTCTCCTCAGCATATGCGCTGCGGCGGCTGATAGATGAGGAGATAAGGATGGAGGAGAAAAGCGATGCCACCGATATGCATGCCGCAGCGGTGCGCAGCATGGGGCTTCCCGGAAGCCCTGCGAGGGCCATTGAGATGAAGAAGCAGAAGAAGATGATGAACGGCAGCGCTGGAAGAAGCAGAGATGGCTTGATCCCCCCTCCTCTAGCCTTCTTCTCGATGCTCTTGGCGATGGCGGTGAAGAATGCGTACATCATCATGAAGGCCAGGGCAACGAAGAGCGTGATACCTCCGATGAACGGGATGGTGAGCGATATCGCGGACAGGATGGCCGGCACGATGAGGATAGCGCACATGATCCTTCCAAGGCGCTCCGATGATGGCTCGATGAGGCTCTTCCCTCCCGTGAATGCTGCCGCCTCCTTTGCCGCCGCCCGCTGCCGACGGCCATAGAAGCCATTTCCCGCAAGCGTCTTCACGTCCACGGCATCGGATGAGGCGAAGAACGCCTCGAAGAGGGATTGTTCTGCATCCGACATGGCTTCAGGCTCCGCAACCTTGGAGAACGCAAAGCCGCCATCCTTCTCTTCGATCGTGATCCAGCCCTTGTCGGCCCAGTATACCAGCATCGCCGATACTGCCCGGTCCTCGACACAGCCATCGAGGATGAAGCCCACGTCGAGAGGAGAAAGGCCTTCAGGCGGAGAGAAGCGCACTGGAGCGATCACCTTTCCGTCCCTGCCCTTCCTGAGCCACACGATGATGGCCAAGGCGAGGAAGATGATGGGGATCAGGATCGCGACGCAGTACCCGATGGACGCAAAGTCGACGGGAATGACCGCCTCATTGAAGTATCCATCATCCATCTCGATGCGGATCGTCATGCCATAGCCCTGCGGCAGCGACTTGTAGCGTCCGCTCACGGTGCATCCGTCATCCGAGAGGACGAACGGAAGCTCGAATTCGGAGCCATAGCCGCCCGCCGTAAGCCAGACGCGTTCCGGATCGATCGGATACGGCAGCGTGATGGAGAAGACGAGCGTCCCGATATCCGAATCCCAGGAATCTGGGGAGACTATGTTGTAGTAGACCTCATCGTAGTCGCTGTAGCGATCGCCTCCGAGATCGTATGCATATTCGATGCTGTATGCATATGGTCCGCTTATGAGGAGCGTCTCCGGATCCCCGATGCGAAGCGACATGAACGTGCCGTCATCCTCCACCGCGATATCCTCGGTGGAGGCACCCAGCATCTCGACATCCGCCTTCGTACCGTCGGGGAACCTGTATTGTATATCCCTGTAGAATCCATGCGATGGCTCCGTATACTCCATCGAGAAGTTCTCCCGGATGACCATGCCCCTTGCCCTGTCCACATCGATGCGGACGGCATAGTAGTCCATCACGAATGACGATGACCACGCGGGGAGGATGGAAAGGAGCAGCAGAAGGGCGAATGCCCCCATCCTTCTCATCAGAACCTCACATCCACCCTTTCCCTATCGGAATCGGAGATCTCGTAATAATCCCTCTTGCCGAAATGGAACAGGGAAGCGATCAGCGATGATGGGAATACCATTATCCTGTCGTTGTATTCGCGGACAACCGCGTTGTAGTACTTCCTTGCATTGGCAAGGGTCTCCTCTATGCGGGAAAGCTGGTTCTGGAGATCGATGAAGCCCTGGTTCGCCTTCAGCTCCGGATAGCCCTCCGCGACCGCAAGAAGCCTTCCAAGCGCACCTGAAAGCTCGTTCTCCGCCTTCATCCTCTCGCTGCCGGAGAGCATCCCTGCGCGGTTTCTTGCGGATACGACAGCCTCGAGGGTGGCGCTCTCATGGGAGGCATAGCCCTTGACCGTCTCCACGAGGTTGGGGATCAGATCGGATCTCTGCTTGAGGTGCGCATCGATGCCGGCCTCGGCCTCATCGCCGCGGTTCTTGAGCTTGACCAGGGAATTGTACGATGCCACCGCCCAGAGGACGATGATGGCTGCGATCAGCAGGATGATCAGAAGAGCGACCATGGCAGAACCTCCTCCATGCATCATAAGCCTTATGCATATCAGATGCCATACCTTGATGCCGCAATGCATGATTCATGGAAGAATCATACAATACCGGCGCAGGAATATTCTCTTTTGGCGTTGCAAACACCAATTCAAAGGGATAAGATTGCATAGGTATTGCATACTTATGCACACCGGAGGAACAATGAAGGAAAGACACAACCGACTCACGGTCGTCAAGGAACTCATCAGGAGCAATAGGATAGACAATCAGGACACGCTGCTTGAGCTTCTCAGGAAGGAAGGATACAACGTGACCCAGGCCACCCTCTCCAGGGACCTCAAGATGCTCAAGGTCGGCAAGATCTCCGATGGCTGGTCAGGCTACTACTACACGCTTCCCGAGAACGATCTCGTCAGCGAGTCGGAGAAAAGCTATATCCAGGACGTAAGAAGAGGTATAATCTCCATTGAGTTCTCTGGAAACTTCGGGGTGATCAAGACAAGGCCAGGACATGCAAACAGCGTAGGGTTCGCCCTCGACGTGCTCGCTCTTCCCGAAATCCTCGGAACGGTCGCAGGAGATGACACGATATTCGTCATCCTCCGCGAGGGAATGACAAAGGAGGATCTCCTGGACAGCTTCAACTCGCGCATCCCGGAGATAAAGGAGTGATTGCTATGGAATACGTCAATCTGGACAGGACCGCCGGATACGGAAAGCTGATGGCTGGCAGGAAGTGCACCGTCAAGGAGCTGCTTACGCCCGAGCGCGTGAAGTCCCATGACATCAAGCTGGGAGGAGGACTCAGGTACAACTGGGCCGCGATGCCGCTTTCAGACGACAACGTGAGGGATCTGCAGGCGCTCTCCGATGAGATCGACCTCGTAGGCAAGTATGGCGAGATCCTCTCCGGAGAGATGATGAACACGGGCGAGAAGCGCCTCGTGCTGCACCACCTCACAAGGGGCAATGTCCTTGGAAAGAAGATCGTCGCCGACGGCGAGGACAAGGATGAGTTCTACAAGGGAGAGCTTGAGAGGATCCGCGACTTCTCGGAAGGCGTCAGATCGGGAAGGATCAAGGGATCTACCGGCAAGCCGTTCACGACCGTATGCCAGATCGGAATCGGCGGCTCCGACCTCGGTCCGAGGGCTCTCTACCTCGCGCTCAAGGGCTGGGCTGACGGCAATGGCGTCAAGCAGCTCAAGGGCGAGTTCATCTCCAACGTCGACCCGGACGATGCCGCAGCGGTGATCGAGCGCCTCGACTTCGAGACGACCCTCTTCATCCTCGTCTCCAAGAGCGGAACGACGCAGGAGACCCTCACCAACAGGGACCTCGTGCTCGAGACGCTCAAGAGCTCCCCGGTCGATGGGCTCGTACCATCCAAGCACATGGTCGCCGTCACCAGCAAGACATCGCCGCTGGCCAAGGATGAGTCGATGCTCGCGGCGTTCTTCATGGACGACTACATCGGAGGCAGGTACTCCTCGACATCGGCAGTCGGCGGCGTCGTGCTCTCGCTCGCATACGGCTTCGATACCTTCAAGGCGCTCCTGGACGGAGCACATGAGGAGGATGCGCTCTCCACGGAGAGGGACATCACCAAGAACGGCGCGCTCATGGATGCCCTTGCCGGCTTCTACCTCAGGAACGTCATGGACTACCCCGCCACCGCGATCCTGCCCTATTCGCAGGCGCTCTCACGCTTCCCGGCCCATCTCCAGCAGCTGGATATGGAATCGAACGGAAAGCATGTGAACAGGAACGGCGAGAAGATCTCCTACCCGACCGGGCCGGTCATCTTCGGCGAGCCTGGCACGAACGGCCAGCATTCGTTCTATCAGCTGCTGCATCAGGGAACGGATATCATCCCGCTCCAGTTCATCGGCTTCAGGAAGTGCCAGTACGGGAAGGACATCGTCACAGCAGGCTCCTACAGCCAGACGAAGCTCAATGCCAACCTCTCGGCGCAGATTGCGGCATTCGCACGCGGCAAGGACGACGAGAATCCGAACAAGGAGTTCGATGGCAACAGGCCTTCATCGCTGATCTATGGCGACACCCTCACGCCGGCTTCCCTTGGTGCGCTTCTTGCACATTACGAGAACAAGGTCATGTTCCAGGGATTCATCTGGAACCTCAACTCCTTCGATCAGGAAGGCGTACAGCTCGGCAAGGTGCTGGCGAAGAAGGTCCTCGCTGGCTGCGAGGGAGATGATCTCCTGAAGGCCTATGCGGATCTCCTGATCTGAATCGGATCGCAATCGATGGGCAGCTGCCGGTCCTCGGCAGCTGCTTCATTCAGCCCTGGCTTCCCTCCTATTGAGCATGATGAAGTAGTATACGGCATTGATCAGTATGCCGAAAACCGTGGCAAGAGGAGCTGCCAGGCCTATCATCGTGAGGCTGGGATCGGGCTGGGAGGCCATGATGTATGCCACGGGCAGGCGCACGATGAATGTCTGCATCATCGACTGCAGCATGACGAAGAAGGTCTCGCCATGGCCGCTGAAGTATCCCATGAACGAGAATAGCACCGCAGTCACTATCGCCTCTGGGGCGAATCCCCGGAGATACTCGGCGGAGCGGACTATGACGCCCTCGTCCGCTGCGAAGATATGCGAGATGGCCTCGCCGCAGAAGAACGAGAGCAGGAACATGATGACTCCGATCGAAGCGCCGATGGCCATACCCGTCGCCATCGTGGCTTTTGCCCTATCCTCCTTTCCGGCTCCGACGTTCTGCGCGATGAACGATGAGAGCGACTGCATTATCGATGATGGTATGAGCATGACGAACGTCACGATCTTGTTCGCGACTCCATAGCCTCCGGAGGCCTCAAGGCCGATGTTGTTGATGAATGCAATCAGGGCAAGGAACGATATCTGCGTCATCAGCTCCTGGAGCGCTATTGGGGCGCCGATGCGAAGGAACGACCCCATCTCCCTGGAGAATGCAATGTCCTTCAGCCTTACCGTGAATGGGAGCTTCTGCTTACGAAGGATCACCAGGGAAAGGATCACCGATATCGCCTGTGCCCCCACCGTCGCGATCGCGGCTCCAGCCTCATCCATATGGAAGATCGCGATCAGCGTGTAGTCGCCGATGATGTTCGCCACGCACGCGATGGCCACGAAGATCAGGGGCAGTCTGGAGTTGCCTATTCCCCTGAGGATGCAGCTTATGACATTGTAGGCGACGATGAAGAGGATCCCGCCCCCGCATATGCGCACATACATGACGGTGTTGTCCACAGCCGCCTCCGGCGCCTTCATGAGGCGCGCGACAGGCTCTGCAAGCATTATCAGCAGCACCGTGAGCACAACGGAGACGATGACGAAGAAGAGGATCGCAGATCCGACCATCTTCCCTGCCCTCTCCGTATTGCGGCTGCCGATGAAGTTGCCTAAAAGGACGGTGATGCCTGTGGCAAGCCCAGTGAGCACGAATGTGACGAGGTTTATGATGCTGCTCCCCGTCGATACGCCCGAAAGGCCCTCGGTCGTGCCGAACCAGCCTACCATGAGGACATCGACGGCACCATATGCCGCCTGAAGCACCAGTGCTCCGAGGATGGGAAGCATGAACTTTATGAGCTTGCCGGCGATGCGGCCTTCAGTGAAGTCAGCTGCGGTTTCCATGGGCTGCATGGTATCATCGCACAATGGAAAAACATGTGACATATGTCACACTATCTCCATGGAATTGCTTGATGAAGCCGAAAGCCGGAAATACATACCGCTCTGCAGCGACCTCTTCTCCGATGAAACGATCGGCATCGCTTTCACCAGGTGGAGGAAAGGAGAGCTCCTCTCGATTCCGGATGAGCAGCCGCATTTCCTGCTCTTCATCGTCGAAGGCCACGTGCGCTGGTCCGCATACAGGGAGGATGGCAGCGAATCGGTTCTGGCATCTGGAGAGAGGGATGTGATCGGAGACATCGAAGCGGTCACTGGAAAGCCCTCGCTCTTCTATGCAGAAGCCATGACGGACATCATCGCGGCCACAGTCGACCTCAGGAGATACGGCAAGGCACTCAGGGAGGACCGGAAGTTCCTCTCGATGACCGGGCAGCGCATGGCGATGAAGTTCGAGGCGATCTCGCTGGAGACGGCCTATTCACGCTCTGCAGAGGATAGGCTCCTCTCATACATCGAGAGAACATGCGGCGGCCATCTCACGAATGCCAGCCAGGCAGCTTCCGTGCTTCATGTATCGCGGCGCCATATACAGCGCATGCTCAGGAAGCTATCGGAGG
>CALXXR010000130.1 GCA_944392735.1 uncultured Spirochaetaceae bacterium
CGACTCGACGTTCGGGGACTTCATCGAGGCCGACGGCATGAGCCCCGAGGAGGAGGTCATGGACAGCTCGATGAAGAGCGCTGTGAGGTCGCTTCTTGAGGTGCTTTCCGACAAGGAGAAGGCCATCATCGAGATGCGTTTCGGACTCACGGGCGAGGATCCGATGTCGCTCAAGGAGATCGGCGAGGTCTATGGGCTTACAAAGGAGAGGATCAGGCAGATAGAGAAGAGGGCGCTTGACCGCCTCAGGACCGCTTCGGAGGAGAAGGACCTGGGCGTCTTCAGCCAGGCCTGTTGATATATATTCCTATTGAGGAGCTTGGCCGTCCGGAAGGGCGGCCTTCTTCATCTCTCGCCGAATCTACCGAGATGATCCTTCAGCGCTTCGAACGTGCTGTCTGAGATGACATGCTCGATGCGGCAGGCATCATCCTGGGCGATATCCTCTGGAACGCCGAGGGCTTCGAGGCACTTCGTGAGCACGACATGGCGCTCGTAGATCTTCTCGGCGATCTTCCTGCCCTTGTCCTCGAGCGTGATGTGCCCGGTATCGGGATCGATGGAGATGAAGCCGTTCTCCCTGAGGTTCTTCATCGCGCGGCTGATCGACGGCTTCGAGAAGCCCATGGCTTCGGCAACGTCTATGGATCTGACAAGATCGCGCCTCTGTGAGAGCCGCAGTATCGTCTCGAGGTACATCTCGCCTGATTCGTGGATATTCATGGGCAAGATTATATCCCATTCGACGCTTCATCTCAAAACATATGTTTTCGGCCCTGGGTTGTTGACTGCTAACTTGAATTTGCATAGACTAACTGTGGTTAGCAAGAGCTAATCGGAGGTGATTGATGCCACTGTCGCTTTTAGGTCCAGGAAATGGAGGAAGGATCCGGAGGATCTCCGGCTCTGGAGACGTGAGGAGGTTCCTCGGCAACCTCGGGTTCGTGGAGGGGATGGATGTCTCGGTCATTTCGGATATCGGGGGGAACGTCATCGTCAGCCTCCTCGATTCACGCGTTGCGATCAACAGGGAGATGGCTTCGCACATCTATGTGTGAGCGCCCTGAGGGAGGATATATGACACTAGGGGAGGCGCAGGTCGGATCGACCGTCACTGTGCAGAAGATCGAGGGCAATGGGGCATACAAGCGCCGCATCATGGATATGGGCATAACCAAGGGCACGGAGATATTCATCCGCAAGGTCGCTCCGCTTGGGGATCCTGTAGAGATAACCGTTCGCGGATACGAGCTGAGCGTCAGGAAGAACGACGCTTCATGCGTGGTTGTGAGGTGAGGCCATGGGTATAACGATAGCGCTTGCAGGAAATCCGAACTGCGGAAAGACGACGATGTTCAATGCCCTCACGGGCGCCAACCAGTACGTAGGCAACTGGCCGGGCGTCACCGTGGAGAAGAAGGAAGGCAGGATCAGGGACAGGAGGAACGGAGAGGTCATCGTAACCGACCTTCCCGGCATCTACTCGCTCTCGCCGTATACCCTTGAGGAGGTCGTAAGCCGCGACTACATCATCAAGGAGAATCCCGATGTCATCATCGACCTCGTGGATGCGACGAACATAGAGCGCAACCTCTATCTGACGACGCAGCTGATAGAGACGGGAACGCCCGTCGTGATCGCGCTCAATATGTCGGACCTGCTTGAGAAGAGGGGGCTCAAGATCGATGCCTCCAGGCTCTCGATGCTCCTTGGCTGCCCGGTCGTGGAGACTTCGGCGCTCAAGAAGACCGGACTTGATGAGCTTATCTCCGTCGCTGTGAAGACAGCGGGGAAGAAGGATGTCAGGAAGCCCCAGGAGATCTTCTCCAAGGAGGTCGAGTCCGCCATCTCATCGATCGAGGCCGATCTGACGAACCTTCCCGAGGCAAAGCGCAGATGGTATGCCGTCAAGGTCCTTGAGAACGACCAGAAGGTCGTGGAGGAGGTGGGATCGAACGCACCGGCGGCTGCGAAGGCAGCCTCGAGCCGCGGAGAGATCGAGAAGCTCCATGACGATACGATGGAGTCGATCATCACCGACGAGCGCTACCGCTTCATCCAGAAGATCGTCAAGACGACGGTTGTCAAGAAGGGCGCCAAGCTCTCTGTGTCCGACAGGATCGACAGCGTCGTCACGAACAGGATCCTCGGCATCCCGATCTTCATCCTCGTGATGTTCGTCGTCTATTACATCTCCGTCACGACCGTAGGAACATGGGTTACGGATTGGACCAACGACACCTTCGGAGGATGGGTTGCCGACCTCTTCACCTCAGGCCTTTCGGCAATAGGAGCCGGGGAGATGGTCACGAGCCTTGTCGTGGATGGAATCGTAGGAGGACTGGTGGCTGTTCTCGGATTCGTCCCGCAGATGGCGATACTCTTCCTCTTCCTGTCCATACTCGAGGACTGCGGATACATGGTCAGGATCGCATTCGTCATGGACAGGGTCTTCCGCCACTTCGGGCTTTCGGGAAAGAGCTTCATACCGCTCCTGATCTCCTCCGGCTGCGGAATCCCGGGAATCATGGCATCCCGCACGATCGAGCAGGACAATGACAGGAGGCTGACGATCATGACGGCGACATTCGTCCCCTGCGGAGCGAAGCTTCCCGTCATCGCGCTGATGGCCGGCGTCATCTCCGGCGCTGCGATGGGCTACGCCGAGAGCGCATGGGTCGCTCCTGCGATGTACTTCATCGGCATCGCCGCCGTGCTCGTCTCCGCGATCATCCTCAAGAAGACAAAGCCCTTCAGCGGCAAGCCTGCGCCATTCGTTATGGAGCTTCCGTCGTACCATATTCCATCGGCAAGGACGGTCCTTCTCCATGTATGGGAGAGGCTCAAGGGCTTCATCATCAAGGCCGGTACGATCCTCTTCCTCGCATGCGTCGTCATGTGGTTCCTCTCAGGATTCGGCTTCGGGCCTGATGGATTCGGCATGGTCGCGGATTCCAACGACTCCCTGCTTGCAGCGATCGGAGGCGTGATCGCACCGCTCTTCGCACCGCTCGGATTCGGCGAGTGGCAGCCTATTGCCGCTTCGCTCTCGGGATTCACCGCAAAGGAGGCCATCGTCTCGACGATGGGAGTGCTTGCGAACGTCGCCGGAGACACCGAGGATGCGGCGAACGTCGCACCTGCGATCGCGGCATGGTTCCCATCCGCCATCGCGGCATTCTCCTTCCTGATGTTCAACCTCCTCGATTCGCCATGCCTCGCGGCGATCGCCACGATGGCCCAGCAGCTGCAGTCGAGGAAGTGGTTCTGGTTCGCGATCATCTTCCAGAACGTCTTCGCGTACGTGCTGTCGCTGATCGTATACCAGCTTGGATCGTTCTTCGCTGGCGGTGGATTCGGACTGGGAACGGCAGCAGGTTTCGCGCTTCTTGCAGTTCTCCTCTATCTCTTGTTCCGCCCCGATCCGTACAGGGATCTGAAGTACGTCTCGAAGAGGTCGCTAGAAGCGGCTTCATGATCAGGGGGCTCTCCGGAGCCCCTTATATAAGGAGTGTATATGGCGGATATCATCATAGTCCTCCTCATCGCCTTCTGGTGCGGAATCGTCATCAGGTCGCAGATCGTGAGGAGGGGAAAGGGCGGGAAGTGCTCTGGATGCTGCTCGGGAAGCTGCACTGGGTGCTCCGGCTGCAGTTCAGCGGCGATCGATGAGCTCATACGCAGGGCGAAGGAGGAATCGTGATGGGAGACGGCGGATCATCGATGTTCTACCTCGTTGCGGCAATCCTCCTGATCTATGCGGTGGGCATGTCCATATACCTCCTTGTCGAGAGGATCAGGAAGGGAAGGAGAAGATAGCGTATGGTCGATGCTGCAATCATATTGATAGTCATCGTGCTTCTCTTCATTGCGCTGAAGGGAAGCGTGAAGCACTTCCGCGGGGAGGGCCCCTGCTGCGGAGGCGGATCAGCGCCCCGCACCGGCAGGAAGCATCTCGACGGACCCGTCGTCGCCGAGAGGACGGTGAAGATCGGCGGAATGCACTGCTCCAGCTGCGCGGAGAGGGTGAAGAGCGCTGTGGATAGGCTCGATGGAGCTGCGTGCGATGTGGATCTCGATTCCCAGACCGCGCATGTCAGGATGGACAGGACGATCGACGACTCGGAGATCCGCAAGGCGATTTCGGAGGCCGGATACGACGTCATCTCGATCTCCTGACACATCGCTACTCGCTAGCAGAGAAGAAGTTGCACATCATCTCCCCGATTCGTCGGGGAGGTTTTCAACAAAATGGAACAATGTTTCATTTCCACATGCATAACTGCCTGCATTGCTTTGAATTAGATGCCCGTCTGTGATTGACCATGACAGCCTGAATCGCTAACATCTTAGCGATAACTAGAATACAGGAAGAAAGAAAATGGCAGAAACGAAAAAGTATGTTTATTTCTTTGGAGACGGCAAGGCTGAGGGAAGGGCCGATATGAAGGACCTTCTCGGAGGCAAGGGCGCTAACCTTGCAGACATGACGTCCATCGGTCTTCCGGTTCCTCCGGGATTCACCATCACGACAGAGGCATGCGCCTACTGGGACCAGCACAAGGCATATCCCGAGGGAATGAGGGAGGAGGTCATCGAGAACCTCCACAGGCTCGAGAAGATGATGGGCGCTAAGCTCGGCGACAAGGAGAATCCGCTCCTGGTCTCCGCCCGCTCCGGCGCAGCCCAGTCGATGCCTGGCATGATGGACACCGTCCTCAACCTCGGCCTCAATCCGGATTCGCTCCAGGCCCTCATCAAGAAGACGGGCAACGAGAGGTTCGCATGGGACAGCTACAGGCGCTTCATCCAGATGTTCGGCGATGTCGTCATGGGCGTTCCCCACTCGAGCTTCGAGTATGCGCTCCAGTCCGTGAAGGATGAGAACGGCAAGCACTTCGACACCGAGCTCGATGTCGAGAACCTCAAGGAAGTCATCAAGCGCTACAACATCATCTACAAGAAGGCGACTGGCGAGGACTTCCCGACCGATCCCGAGTACCAGCTCTTCAAGACCATCGATGCCGTCTTCCGCTCATGGAACAACGACAGGGCCATCAAGTACAGGCTCATGAACGATATCCGCGGCCTTCTCGGAACGGCCGTCAACGTCCAGTCCATGGTCTTCGGCAACATGGGCGAGACATCCGGCACGGGCGTTGCATTCACACGCGACCCGTCATCCGGCGAGAACAGGTTCTTCGGCGAGTACCTGATGAACGCTCAGGGCGAGGACGTCGTAGCAGGCATCCGCACCCCTCAGAAGATAGACACGCTCATGAAGGCGAACCCCGCTGTCTATGAGCAGCTCTGCAAGATCCGCGAGATCCTCGAGAAGCACTACCACGATATGCAGGACATCGAGTTCACCATCCAGGAAGGCAAGCTCTACATGCTGCAGACCAGGAATGGAAAGAGGACGATCTTCGCATGGCTCCGCAGCCAGGTGGAGATGGTGGAGGAGGGCCTCATCGACAAGAAGACGGCCGTCTCCCGCGTTCCTGCATCGGAGTTCAACAAGCTCTTCGCTCCGATCCTCGACAACGCCTACATCCGCGACCTCGGGCTCAAGGAGTCCACTCACGGACTCAACGCGTCCCCTGGTGGAGCATGCGGTCAGATCTACTTCACGGCAGCCGAGGCTGAGGAGGCTGCTGCCATGGGCAAGGATGTCCTTCTTGTCCGCACCGAGACATCCCCTGAGGATATCGGAGGAATGGCTGTCTCCAAGGGCATCGTCACCTGCCGCGGCGGTATGACAAGCCACGCTGCCGTCGTCGCCAGAGGCATGGGCTGCCCCTGCGTCTCAGGCTGCGGCGAGATCCATGTCGATGAGATCAAGAAGACGCTTGAGATCAACGGCCAGATCCTCTCCGAGGGCGACTACATGTCGATCGATGGATTCACAGGTGCCGTCTATGCTCAGAAGATCCCTGTGAAGCCTTCCGAGATCATGCAGGTGCTTGAGGGCACGATGCAGGAGAGCGAGTCCACGCTCTACCAGAACTACAGCAAGTTCATGGGATACGTCAGTGAGCTCAAGACGATGGCTGTAC
>CALXXR010000131.1 GCA_944392735.1 uncultured Spirochaetaceae bacterium
GATGACGGTCTCGATGCCGATGTCCTTGAGCATCTCGGGAGACACCTCCCCGGTGTACGCACCGGAGAGATGGTCCGCCATGTTCTGGGCTGCAACCGTGATGCCGCTTCCCTTCACTGCCTCGGAGACAGCCGGGAGCGACACGAATGAGGGGGCGATCATGACGCGGCAGTCGGCTCCGGCCGCCTTGACGGCCTCGGCAAGCTTCGCAGCATATGCCTTTCCCTCGCTCGGAGTGAGGTTCATCTTCCAGTTTCCAGCGATATATGGCCTTCTCATGCTTGCTTCTCCAGTGCCTTGATGCCAGGAAGCACCTTGCCCTCGAGGAACTCAAGGGAAGCGCCGCCGCCAGTAGAGACGTGGCTGATCCTGTCAGCAAGACCGAACTTGTTGATGGCCGCTACGCTGTCGCCGCCTCCGACGACGGATGTCGCATCGGAAGCTGCAAGGGCCTTTGCGACCTCCTCCGTGCCCTTGGAGAATGCTGCGAACTCGAATACTCCCATCGGTCCGTTCCAGACGACGGTCTTGGCGTTCTTTACAGCCTCCTTGATGAGCTCGACGGTCTTCGCTCCGATATCCATGCCCATGAGGTCGTCGGGGATGTTCTTTCCATCGACGTAGACAGGAGCTGCGTCCTCCTTGAACTCAGCAGCAGCGACGTGGTCGACAGGGAGGATAACCTTGACGCCCTTCGCCTCTGCCTTGTCGAGGAAGCTCTTTGCGGTCTCGAGATAGTCCTCCTCGAAGAGGGACTTGCCGATCGTGTAGCCCTGGACGCGGAGGAAGGTATATGCCATTCCGCCTCCGATGACGATCGTGTCGCAGGTGCGGACGAGCGACTCGAGCACCGTGATCTTGGAAGAGACCTTGCTTCCGCCGATGATGGCAACAAGCGGCTTCTCCGGGTTCTCGAGGATCGGAGCCATGAACTTGACTTCCTTCTCGATGAGGAATCCGGCATAGGACGGGAGGTAGTGGGATACGCCCTCCGTCGACGCATGTGCGCGATGAGCTGTTCCGAACGCGTCGTTGCAGTAGATGTCGCCATATGAAGCGAGCTCCTTGGCGAATGCCTCATCGTTCTTCTCCTCCTCTGCATAGAACCTCACGTTCTCGAGGAGAAGCACCTCGCCCGGCTTGAGCGCAGCCACTTCCTTCTCGACCTCTGGTCCGATCACATCGGGAGCGAGCGTGACCTTGCTTCCGAGGAGCTTCTCGAACTCCGCAGCGACAGGCGCAAGGGAGAACGCTGGGTTCTTCTGTCCCTTGGGCCTTCCGAGATGCGTCATGACGACGCAGGATGCGCCGTTGTCGAGGATGTACCTGATCGTCGGCAGAGCTGCCTTGATGCGGGTGTTGTCAGTGACCTTGCCGTCCTTGAGGGGAACGTTGAAATCAACGCGGATGAGGACCTTCTTTCCCTTGAGATCAGCCTCATTGATCGTATTGAGCACCATAATTAGCCTCCTAGTTAAAAGAATGGGCCTGCATGAGGCAGGCCCGATTTCCCGGGCAAGCCGGGGACGGCTTCATCAGCCGTTGACCTTCTTCATATGAGCGATGAGGTCGAGGACCTTGTTGGAGTATCCGATCTCATTGTCATACCAGGAAACGACCTTCACGAATGTATCCGTGAGAGCGATTCCAGCCTTTGCATCGAAGATCGATGTGTGCGTATCGCCGAGGAAGTCGGAGGATACGACAGCGTCCTCAGTGTATCCGAGGATGCCCTTGAGCTCGCCCTCGGAAGCAGCCTTCATAGCAGCGCAGATCTCATCGTACTTCGCAGGCTTTGCGAGGTTGACCGTGAGGTCGACGACGGATACGTCAAGCGTCGGAACCCTCATCGACATGCCTGTGAGCTTGCCATTGAGGGAAGGAATGACCTTGCCTACTGCCTTTGCAGCGCCCGTTGATGACGGGATGATGTTGCCGGAAGCAGCGCGGCCGCCTCTCCAGTCCTTCATCGAAGGTCCGTCGACAGTCTTCTGCGTAGCTGTCGTCGAGTGGACCGTCGTCATGAGGCCATCCGTGATTCCCCAGTTGTCGTTGAGGACCTTTGCGATCGGAGCGAGGCAGTTCGTCGTGCAGGAAGCATTGGACACGAACTGCGTTCCCTTCTCGTATGTATTCTCGTTGACGCCGCAGACGAACATCGGCGTGTCGTCCTTTGAAGGAGCTGACATGACGACATACTTAGCACCGGCCTTGATATGGGCAGAAGCCTTCTCCTTCGTGAGGAAGAGACCTGTGGACTCCACGACGTACTCAGCGCCGACCTCGTCCCACTTGAGCTCTGCAGGATCCTTGCATGCCGTGACGCGGATCGCATGTCCGTTGACGATGAGCTTGGAGTTCTCGACGTCGCACTCGATGGTTCCCTTGAACTGGCCATGCATCGTGTCGTACTTGAGCATGTAGCCGAGGTAGTCGACCGGGCAGAGGTCATTGATTCCAACGATCTCGATATCCGAGCGGTCCATGGCAGCGCGGAATACGAAGCGTCCGATTCTTCCGAATCCATTGATTCCTACTTTGATCATATTCTCTCCTTCTGTCCCATCAGTAGATGAGATGTTTTTCACAACCTTCTATCGTTTTACCATCTTATCGGGAAAATAGCAATTCAGGGACGACTCCCTACGGGAGCAATGTCAGGCAAGGAAGCCGAGGGCCTCCATGATCCTCTCCTGCTCGATGAGCATCGGCTCGGACGAGAAGTCGTTCGTCGCGTGGTCCATGCCCCTGAGATGGAGGATGCCGTGCACGAGCAGCCTTCGGAGCTCCTCATCCCTGTCGACCGAGAGCGCAGAGGCGTTCCGCTCCATCGATTCGATGGAGATGAACACGTCGCCCAGCTCACGCTCCTCGCCCTCGACCATAGGGAAGGCCTCTCCGTCGTTGATGGCGAATGTCAGGATGTCCGTGCTCTCATCCCTGCCCCTATAGTCCCTGTTGAGCTCCCTTATCCCATCGTCGGAGACGAAGTGGATGGAGAAGTCTCCATCCTCGCCCAGATACGAGAGTATGGCATCCACCCATCCGCCGACGGCGGCGGCATCGACGGAGCCTGTATCATCCTCGATATAGTGCATATCAATCCTTCCCGTACTCTATCCTCTGGTGGTCGCGCCCGAGGAGGTAGTGTATGAACGACTCCTTGATCTTCTCCAGATCGTTTATCGTCAGCTGGGAGTTGTTCAGCTGCTTATAGTTGATCTTGTCCATCATTATGCCGTTGATGAACTTATCGTACTTCTGATGGTTGGGGTTCTTCATCGTCCTCGTCGCGGCCTCAGTGCAGTCGGCGAGCATGACGACGGCGCTCTCGACGGTAGCGGGGATGCGCCCGTTGTAGCGGAAGTCCTCCTCGCTGACCATGGAGCTCATGTTCTCCTTGGCCTCCCTCACGGCCTCGTTGTAGAAGTACTTGATGAGGTCGTTGCCATGGTGCTCGGAGATGATGTCGATGACCTCCTGCGGAAGCCCGATCTCCTTGCCCTTCTCCACTCCCAGCTTGACGTGCGACTTGATGATCGCGGCAGAGAGCGTCTTGTTGATCTCGTCATGGGCGTTCCTGCCCGTCTGGTTCTCGATGAAGTATTCGGGATGCTCGGCCTTCCCGATATCATGATAGAGCCCGCCCACCCTGGCCAGGTCCGCGTTGGCATTGATCGCCTTGCACGCATCGTATGCCATCTCGGAGACGTTCTTGGCGTGGTTGAACGTTCCAGGCGCGACCTGGGAGAGCCTGTTTAGCGTCGGCGTGTCGGTCGATGACAGCTCATGGAGGCGGAAGGCCGTGGGTATGTTGAATATCTTCTCCATCACCGGAAGCATGACCGAAAGGAGGATGTAGGAGAAGCAGACGTTGAGCGCGGATGCGAAGGCGCTGGTGAAGACCGTCTGGAATCCAAGGTCGTATATGAACGAGACGATGACGGTGACGCCGGCGGCTGCAAGCGCCGAGAAGAGCGTCTGGTAGATGATGTCGATCCTCTCGGAACCGAAGCGGATGAACATCAGGCAGCACTCGATGACGGCAAGGAAGTAGAAGAAGGAGAAGAACCTGCTGCCGGGATATATGGCCGCGAAGCCTGCCAGGAGCAGCGCCACCGAGAACCCTACCCTGCGGCGGCCTGTGATGGAGGTCACGAGAGCCGGCACGATGATGAACGGCATGAACGGGTCGATGAACTTCACCCCCTCTTCAGGCAGGAAGCGCGCGATGAGGAAGGCTGCGATCAGGGATATGTCTATGCCTATCAGGCAGATGGATGTATAGAGCGAGAGGCGGTAGCGGTACTTTATGAAGAGGAAGAGCAGATAGACCAGGATCATGGTGAAGAGCACGAGGTAGACGAGGTACCCGAATGCCTTCTGCACCGAAACGGAGACGACCGAAGACTCGAGGATGCGCTGGACGGTCCTGAGCTGCTGCTCCGTCACGACGGTATCGCGCTGGATGATATAGTCGCCGCGGTGTATCTCGACGAGCACGGGCGGGACGGTCTCAGCCTTCTCCTCGCGCAGGCTGGTCGTGAGCACGGAATCGTAGTACATGTTCGCCGTAACGAGCATGGAAACGGCATCGGAGACGAGCGCCGAGTAGGATGACGGCAGGTCGGGATAGCGCGCGCTGGCCATCATCGATACCGCTTCATACGCCTCTCCGAAGACGATTACGCTTCCTGCATCCCTCACCTTGCCCTCGTATCTGAACGGAAGCCCCGTCGAATCGACCTGTATCTCCGAATATCCTCCGCTGAGCGCCGCGGAGAGGTCCTCTGCGGAGAAGACCCCCTCATCGATGAGGTAGCTCACGCCCTCCTTTATCAGGGAGGCGATGAGGGCCTTGTCGCCGAGAGGGATCTCATCGAGGCGCCTTGCGGCATCCTCGTCGTCGACGATCCCAGCGGATACGGCATACGCTTCGGCCCTGCCTTCCCTGACTGCGTCGCAGAACGCCTCCGCCCTGCTGCGTATCTCCATCGATTCGGAGATCGAGTAGTAGAAGCGCGGAAGGACGCTGCGGGCGGCCTCCGCCGTCTCATCTGCAGTGGCTGCGTCGTCGATGTAGGAGAAATCGGCAGGAGCGATCACATCCTCATCGGAGAGCTCGCCGGGCCTGTACTCGCGTGAGAGGCTGAGGATCGAGCTGGGGTCGGATGAAAGGAGAAGCGGGAATGCCAGTCCGAGCACGATCGTGAGGGCCATGAGGAAGAACAGCAGCATCCGCTGCCGCTTCGTAAAGGCCTTCAGGCATTCGGAGACCAGCCTGTTCTTCATCTCTCCTCCCCCTCGCTCTCGGAATACGCCCTGACGATCTCCCTTACGATCCTGGAGCGCACCGTATCGCTATGCGAGAATCTTACCACCGAAACCCCTTTGATTCCACCGAGTATCGAAACAGCCTCATCAAGCCCGGATTCGCGCCTGGAGGGCAGATCCGTCTGCGACGGATCGCCTGTGACGATCGCCTGGCTGTTCTCCCCCAGCCTGGTGAGGAACATCTTCATCTGCGCCCGCGTTGCGTTCTGGGCCTCGTCGAGTATCATGACGGCATTGTTGACCGAACGCCCCCTCATGTATGCAAGAGGCGCGATCTCGATCGTGCCGTTCTCCTCCATCCTCCTGATCTGCTGCGGGGACAGCACATACTCCGCTGCATCGTAGAGCGGATTGAGGTAAGGCCCGAGCTTCTGCTTGAGATCTCCGGGGAGGAAGCCCAGCGATTCCCCCGCCTCGACAACGGGGCGCGTCAGCAGCAGCTTGCCCTTGCGCCCCGAGAGGACCTCGGAGAGCGCCCAGATGACGGCGACGAAGGTCTTTCCCGTACCTGCAGGTCCGACGGAGAAGACCACATCGGATGTCCTCAGGACGGAGAAGAGCTCCTTCTCCGCCCTGCTCTTGGGATAGATGGAGCGGCCTGCAGCGACGATGACGGGCGTGCCGTCCTCCCTGTCTGCGGCTGCTGGCTCGGAAAGGAGCTGGAACTCCATGAATATCTCGGACTCCTTCAGCCCGCCGCGCTCCTCGGCAGCCTTCTCGAGCCGCTTCATGAACGGTATGAAGAGCGGCACATCCTCGGATGCGGAGATCGTCGTCCCCCTCACGGAGATGTCCGAGGCAAGGAGCATCTCCAGATAGGGAAGGTTCGAATCATTGGCGCCAAGCACGAGCTGGACGCAGTCAGGTCTGAATGAATAGCTCTGAGGCATCATCTCTCCCATGTTCCCTTATCGGAATCGTATTCCCATGACTGATCGACCTTGAGCTCAGGCAGGATCTTCCAGCTGAGGTAGATGCTGAACTCAGGCACGAACTGGTAGACATCGTCGTTCAGCTCGATGCGCGCCGAATACTTGCAGTGCAGGTCCCAGTCATCCATGTAGTGGACGATATCGAGCGCGGCCTCGCTCATGACGAAGTTCGTCTCATAGCGTCCATTGCCGAAGAAATCGAAGGACCTTGCAAGATCCGAGAAGAGCTCGCCGAAGAAGTTGCCGCTCTGGTAGTAGTCGTAGAATGCGTTGTTCGACGACGAGAACGAGAAGCTGAAATCGAGGAATTCGGCGATGCTGAATGTGATCGATGGCGTGACCGTGAACATCGACGCATACGGATTGTCCATATCGAACTCGAAGTCCGACTCGATGCCGAAGGAGAAGTACAGCCTTCCCTTCCAGAGCTGGAAGAAGGCTGAATCGACATCGAGATGCGCCTCGACGCCCTTGAAGGAGACATCGCCCGCATGCCCCTGCCATTCGACCGAGACGTCGAAGCAGGGTATGGCGAGCGTCGTCATGATCGACTCGAACCAGTTCCAGCCGCCGTTGTCGTAGGCGTAGTAGTCGACGTACTGCGTGATCGACCAGGCCTTGTCAGCGGTCCTGAGCGAGAAGGAGGCATCCCCATAAAGAGGCCTCCAGAAATCCGCGGCGGCATAGTCCGCGCTCTGATAGCGCAGCGAGAGGCTGGATGTCGCGTAGGTGCCGTTGTATCCAAGGGAGAGCTCCACGAGGTCGCTTCGGAACGGAGCATCCTCATCCTCCTGCAGGAACGTCCATCCGAACGAGAGAGCGAAGGGACCGTAGCTGTAGGACATCTTGGGGATGAGCTCTGCGGCAAGTGGCGGGAGCACGTACGACAGCGATGGCGTGAAGGTGCCCCTGTCCGTTGCGAACGACTTGGTGAGCGAGATCGAATGGCTCGTGATCGTCTCCTGGTTCCAGCCCGGGGTCAGGAGCTCGCGATCGGTCTCGATGCCGTCATCGACCTCGCTGCGGTAGTTGAAGAGCCTGGAGGCGATGCGGTACTGGATTCCTATGTAAGGCACGGAGAACGTGATGTCCGAGCTGACGGCTCCGCGATGGGTATACCCCCTGCTTCCCGATCCATCCTCCCAGAGGTAGGAGTAGGATGGCGTGAAGACGGCCCTGAGGGATGCGTAGCTTGCGGCATCCGCCTGGAGCGTGAGCCTCATCGATGTCGATGTGCTCAGCTTGCCGTCGCTGTACGCCCCGCCCTTCTCGAATCCGAGTTCGTTGCTGAAGTTCTCCGATACCGTGTATCCGAGCGATATCGAGTAGCGCTCATCCCCGCTTCGCTCCTCCGTCTCCTCCTGCGCCTTGTATACAGCGTAGAGAAGAGGATCGGAAAGCAGATGGATCTCGGTGATGCCGACCTCCTCCTCTTCCACCGGGATATCTGCGGCGGCGCTGGATGCGAAGTCGAAGAGCGTGCCCGAAACGGATGCGGTGAAGGATGGAAGCGTCGATTCATCGAGGTAGTAGCGGTGATTGCCTGAATCCCACCTATAGTCCAGCCCCACGGTCATATCCGAAAGAGAGAGCGATGAGACATAGCTGCTCCTGAGCTCCGTCGGAAGCGAATAATCGAGCTCGAGCTCATGGGAGTATGTCGAGATCGTCGAGCTGTACTCGCTCGGGAACTCCGGCGTCTCGAGCAGCGAGAA
Source organism: uncultured Spirochaetaceae bacterium (assembly GCA_944392735.1). Lineage (GTDB taxonomy): Bacteria > Spirochaetota > Spirochaetia > Sphaerochaetales > Sphaerochaetaceae > Ornithospirochaeta. The sequence continues at coordinate 7,982 of CALXXR010000131.1, forward strand.
GAGGGAGAACCCCGTCAGGCGGTCGGCATAGTCATGCATGACCCTGCTGTCGGAGTAGAACGGAAGCGAGAGCGTGAGGTCCAGTCCATGCGCGGCATACTCCATCTCATTGACGCCGTAATAGCGGAAGTTGCCATCGTAGTAGCTCGAAGAGGGAGAGAGCGCCACGCCATCGAGGATGGAGAAGGAGAGCGCCCCATCGAGCAGGTTCAGCTTGCTGTCGATGCCCATATGGATGCCGCTATCGGAGTAGGCGTCGGCCATGAGGGCCACATAGGACCCGGTCTCCCTTGCCCAGCGCTCTGTGTCGCTGACAGGCCCATCGGCCGAGTAGTACGCACCGTCGGGAACCTTCTCTCCTCCCGCTCCCGAGGATGAGAGGATCGACATAAGAGACTGTCCATCATCGCTGCCTTCCGATACGCTTGGAGCGCTCCCGAAGAGCTCGAACGTCGTATTGAGGAACGCCCCTCGCTCGGAGGTGAAGCCGATCGATGGGTTTCCGGTCAGCTGCGACCCGGGATAGAAGAAGAACGGCAGCCACAGGAGGGGGACGCGTCCGATCGAGAGATATGCGTTGGTGACGAACATATCGGAGCCGGAGAGCATCGCGATCTCCTT
>CALXXR010000132.1 GCA_944392735.1 uncultured Spirochaetaceae bacterium
GAAGAATAAACCGATAAATTTCAAAACAAGACATCCATGAAAGTGAGTTTCTTTATCGATCGGCCTGTATTCTCGATCGTTATTTCTATATTGATAGTCATCATCGGGCTTATCGGGCTTACGATGCGCTGATTTTCACTACCGGAGGGGTGATTTGCGGATATTGGTCGATGGGCAGCATCGTAAGCCTGATAAGCCCGATGATGACTATCAATATAGAAATAACGATCGAGAATACAGGCTGATCGATAAAGAAACTCACGTTCATGGATGTCTTGTTTTGAAATTTATCGGTTTATTCTTCCTCTTCATTCTCTTCTTTTTCTTCTTTCGGAGCTTCCCGACAATGAAGTTGCCGTTGAGAACCCAGCTGTATGTTGCCTTTTCCTTGATTTCGCTGAGGATGGTGATCGTGATGCTTTCATTCTTTCCAAGGGTAAGGCTCTGTTCAGAAAGCTGTGAGAGAACGTTCTTGAAATCAACTTCATTGTCGGGAAGCTGGATGGAGATGTCAGCATTTGTTACGTTGATCTCCTGTGTGCTTTCCGACTTGTCGCTGTTGAGGGATGAATCGGTCCTATATGCGATGACAGCATAGGAGTAGGTGTGTCCTGAAGCTATGGAAGTATCAGTGTATGTGACTGCTGTCTTTGCATCGAATGATGTGTCTTCTGTCCCGTCCTTGCTGCGGATGACTTTGTATCCTTCAGCGCTCTCGACAGGATTCCATTCGATCGTTGCACCTGCTTCGCTTGGCGTTCCATCTATGTGGACATTAGAAGGAGCGGCAAGATGCACCTTTATATCCTTCGTTGCGGTTGCAGAAGGATTATCCTTTGAAGCTATGGTTATCGTGTATGTGCCGGATGTCTTGAATTCGATATTTCCGTTTTCTGAAGGAGTGATTCCATCATCCCCGTTTGCGACAGAGATGGTGTAATCCTTGATTGTTGCTGTATCAGGAATGATATTCGCCTTGATGGTTACGCTTTCGCCCATGATATAGGATTTTGCAAAGGTATTAGCGAATTCGATTCCTGTGACATTGACCTTTGGTCTGATGCCGTTAAGGAGGATGGTGTCCTTGGAGAATCCTTCGCTGGAAAGGACCTGAAAGGAGATATTGTAAAGCTGGTTAGCTGTCAATCCTGTGAGCGTAAGCGAACCACTGGCATCATCCTTGCCGTATTCATTTGAAGTCTTGGATATCTTTGCCCCTGTCTCCGTATCGATTGCAGTGACCTTCACGGTGATGGGGTAGTTGCTCTCCGAGTAGGTGGTTGGGTTCGTCCAGGTGATATCCAAGGATGTTGAGGCATCGGTTGCGCTTGGGACGGCATTGGCGTTCGATACGTTCTCAAGATAGGAGATGATGTGGTCCTCATCCAGGGAGAAGTTCTGCAGCTCGTTTCCATCTGGAACGGATGTGAGGTTCGCATAGATCTGCATGACGGTGGGGAAGGTCTCTGCGATGAGCTGGTTGCTGCCGTCTATCTTCGTGTAGATCTGGAATACGATCGATGTACCTTCCGTCGGCTCGAGGCCTTCCACCGTGTAGTTCATCTTCTTTGCCGAGAAGTCATTGCTTGATGCCCAGATGATGTAGTCTGGTGACTCGGGATTGTTGACGCCGTTTATAGGCTTGCCTTTGTTTTCGCCTTCGGCGTAGACAGCCCTGAATCCAAGGTTTTTGTAGTCGTTGATTGCTGCGTATACCTGATTGTTCTCCGTCAGTCCGTCCCATTTGATATCGACGCTGAGAACGCCTTTTCCGGAGAGGATGTAGTCGAGGATGATCGTTACGCTGTTGTTCTCATTGCCAGGCTTTACGGTGAATCTTTCGTTTTCTCCTGTAAGGATATCATCGCCTTCAGAGTTCTTAGCAGTGACCTTTATCCTGTAGGTTCCGATCGGAACATCTGCAACGGTGAAGATGCCGGTTGTCGATTCAACAGGATCTATCCTTACTGTATCTCCTTGAAACAGCTGAAGCGTATACTTTTCAGGCTGAAGCGTTCCCGGTATGACCGTCGATGTCGATACGGAAACAGCGTCGACGGATAGAGTGGCGGTTTCGCTTATGCCGGCAGAAGGCGAGCATGAAGCGAAGAGCATTATGCAGAGTGCAGACAGGATCGCTATTGCAGATCCGATATTCCTTTTGATCATCGTACCCATCATCCTTTGACAGTAATCGAACAATTTAGTCCGATTCTGTAGAGCAACTCCCGATGTTATATAATTTGCTGATGTTAATGTCAACATGCTTGGGCTATGTAGCGCTTTCTGCTGAAAGGATTTGCTGTGAATATCAAAGGAATACGCAGAAGGGGATGTGCAGCAATGGCATTGGATCCAGTCCTTGTGTGGGGCCATCCATGACGATATTAAGTTGCATCTTAACGATGAAAACCCCATTTCAGCTTCTGAAACGAGGTTTTCTGCACTGGTGAAACCTAATATTGAATTTCTCGAGCCAAAGATGGGAGTCGAACCCGCGACCTGCTCATTACGAGTGAGCTGCTCTACCACTGAGCTACTTTGGCTTGCATTCATCGGATATCTGCTTCCGAACGTGCAGGGAGAGATTACACCATCTTGGCTTTCTTTGGCAAGTGGCTTTGCGATTTTGTGCAGATCATTGCAGAGATGATGAATCGAATAGGTTATTTGTGCTGTGTAATCGATAGTGTCGGGACATAAAAAAGGGAATATGTAGAATGCCGTAAGGTAAGCGCATATCCCCAATGCTAGAAACCATGCTTCTCCTTCCTTGACGGGGGCAACGTAAACAGGTTCTTAACGATTTGTATAATATCGAATTCAAGGATATTGTCAAATGGTTAGAACGCTATTTCTAAAAATATTAATAAAATAAATGTTACAGACTCGGCGATTCCGTTGCATTCGCGACAAAACAGGCATTAGATGCGATTAAAATCGTTGACAAGCGTCTTTACAATCGCTATAAGGCAACCTAGAATTAATCTGTGCTTCAAGGAAGAGGGGTGCTTTCGGGAGTGCAATGGAAGGTAAGCGCTGAAAAGTGGCTTTGATCTCCTTCCTCTCCCAGTTTGCTCTGGCCCGTTGATTTGCCTGAAGGATCAGGGTGGTCCTGATGGCGATGAAAAAAAATCGACGGGGGGGGGGTGTTAGAAGACCATCGCAGCGTTTAGGGAAATAGTCATGTCTTTGGCACTGTGTGCCAGTAAGGGAGAGACGTGCATGTTCGCTAAACGGATAGTAGCGGCATTATTGCTTCTGGTTGTCACCGCATCTGCATTGATGGCATACCAGCTGTCGCCACTGAATGTGACCTATGACCCGACGGGTGCGGGTAGTGCAAAGGTCTACACAATCGTAAATGACTCCGATTCCCCGATAGCCATCGAGGTTCGTGCGGAGCAGAGGATCATCGATATCGATGGAAACGAAGTGAATCAGGACGGTTCGGCATATTTCTCGATACAGCCGAACAGGATGATCATCCGTCCCGATTCCACACAGCTTGTCCGAGTCCAGTACCGTGGACCGCAGACGGTGACGAGCGAGATGTCCTTCAGGATCATCTCGGAGCAGATACCGATGCCGCGCGGTGCGCAGGAAGAGGAAGCCGGTCAGATGATCTCATTCCTATTCGTATATTCGACATCTGCATACGTCAGGCCATCCAGGATCGTTGAGAGCGTCAGCCCCAGCGTATCCGTGACCGATGATGGAAATCTTGAGATAATCCTCGAGAACACGGGAAGCGTGCATCAGATGCTCAACGATCTCTCTGTAGAGCTCGCTGGAAGCAATGGTGCCTCCTATTCCCTCTCCGAGGAGGAGCTCCAGCCCCTCAGCGATCAGAACCTCCTGACGAATTCGCAGCTTAGGACCGTCATCGAGATTCCTGAAGCTCTTCAGGGCTGCGACTCCATCGCGGCATCGATCGACTACGACTACGAGTATTCGGCGTAAAAGGTATCCAATTCAGCTAGGATCTGAGGAAAAGTAGGCATGTCTGGAAACAGCAGGCGGGGATTGCTTCGCCGTGTCCTCATCATATCCCTATCTTCGATCACTGCGATCACAACTCTGGCGCTTGCCCGCAATAAGGGCATAGGGCAGGGCCTCAGTGTGCTCCTTGGATACATCGCTCTCCTGGTGTCATCGGCGCTTGTCGGCGTCTCCCTTGCCGGCACATCCGTTGATACGAGGAGAACGGCCCTCCTTGTCTTCACGTCCGGGATCCTTTTCCTGGTAGCTGGAAGCCTTGTCTTCCTTCTCTTCTCCGGAAGCGCAAACGGAGCGGAGACGGCTGATGACCTTACCGTCACCACTGGAAGCATCGCCGAAGCGGCTGGCGCAGAGGAAGCGGATCCCGACAATGCTTCGGAGACCTTCACCCTAATATCTCATTTCCCCGAAGACGAAGCTGAAGGCATGGAGGCCGCCGTTCATGTTGTTGATGATGCAGCACCTGCCGTGCCGTCATCGCCATCGCTCTCTGAGCCCGAGATCTCTTCCATCACATACGATGATGAAGCTGAAGTGATCGTTCTTTCCGCTCCTGAAGCGGCTGAGACGGTCATCGATGAGCCATCCGACGATCTTGGACCTAAGCCTGAGGATCCGATCGAACCTGCCGTATCGATTGCTGCTGAGGATTCCTCCGATGATATCGTTCCCTCCGATTCAGCCGAGACAGTTGCTTCCGAGGAGGAAGGGGAGATCTTCGGCTACTACGAAGGCAACAGATGGGAGGATGACGACTTCTGGTCGACGTTCTACATCGCCGGAGAGGAGGAGTTCGTCCTTGCAGATGGCATCTACTACATGGCTCTTCAGATCAACGGCGAGGAAGTCGGGACGATAGAGAAGGTCATCTCCGCAGGAGAGGCTTCGATCAGCGCCTCCGAATTCAGAGGCTACATAGAGGGCAGCGTCATCGATGATGTCGTCGAAAACATCTTCAGGAATGCGCAGGAGCCATACATGCCGCTTGCGTATCTCCAGTCCATAGGAATTCCAGCGGAGCTGGACAGCGATAACTACATCGTCGGTGTGCGCTTCTCCGCCTCCGACATGCCTGTGCAGATCATATCGATCAAGAACACCGGTGGAATCTTCGCCCGCAGGCCGATCGCTGGAGCAGATGTGCTTGATCCTGCAGTCTTCTACATCACCTCGCGCTACAGCCTTGATGCCTCATTCGATATCGGAAGGTGGGACAGGTTCAGGAATTCGCTCTCCTTCAGCTTCTCGTCGTACAACACGCTGAGGCTCCTGGACGTATACGGCAGCTTCAACTACTACATGAACTTCAATCCGTCGTATTTCCGCTTCCGCTTCGGCTCATACCGCTTCTATACCGACTTCGTCGATTCTGCAATCAGGCTGGAGTGGGGAAACATCAGCACGAACCTGCTGTCCCCAACCGGCACGACGGTAGGACTCTCGTTCGAGAAGTCGCTTTCATATGCACGCCCTGGAACGAAGGCGCGCAGCCACATAGAGAGGCTTCTCATCATCGAGAAGGAATCCGATGTGCAGATCCTCAACGAGGGCAGGGAGATCTTCCGCCGTACGCTCCAGCCAGGCAGCTATCGTCTCCAGGACTTCGTGCTCTATACGGGAGCGAACAGGATCAGGATCATCGTATCTCCGCTCGATGGTTCCGAACCCGATGAGATGGATATCGACATCAACTACTCATCATCGCTTCTCGCACCTGGCGAAGTCTACTACGGCGCCGCGATCGGTACGGGAAGGGAGCAGGTGAGCGCCTCCTCCGAAAAGAGGGCTGGCGCGGTGAGGATTCCCATCGGAGGCGGCAGCGCGCTCCAGTATGATGCGAGGAACCTCGTGCTTTCGGGAACCATCAATGCCGGTCTCACCACAAGCCTCACGATGGATCTTGCGCTTGCGCTTCAGAACAGGGTTACAGATGACAGCGCATTCAATCCAGCGGGCTCCGCTGCGCTCGAGCTTACCCATGCAAACATCCTCGGTACGACACGCTATAGCCTCCGCGCAACTGAGAGGATGGAAGGAACGGCTTTCACGCTGCCTGACCTCTATGGAAGGATCGGGCATCAGGTCTACTTCGACTTCCCGTATCT
>CALXXR010000133.1 GCA_944392735.1 uncultured Spirochaetaceae bacterium
GGGCGTGAGACCGGGTCGATAGTCATCGTGTTCAACAAGAGGCAGGGCATCTCGCAGAGCCTTGGTTTCAGGAGGGCGGTATCCCTTGTCATCGACCGGGATGAGCTGATGGCCGCATGCTACGGCGACTATGGCTATTCGCTCCATTCCGATTACATGGATGAGGATCCGATGTGGAGCGTCGACTCATCGCTCGATCCATATGGCTCCATGGATGAGGCGCGCGGAAGGGCGCTTCTGGAGGAGGGCGGCCATGTGGATATCCTCGCACCGAACCTCACGAACCTGGACAGGATCGCCATAGCATTGGCATCGCAGCTGGAGGAGGCGGGGCTGGATGTCTCCATCACGATCCTCGACTGGGCCTCGTTCATTGCGCGGCGCAGCGATTGGGAAGCATGGGACATCTACATCTCCGCAACCTCACGCGTGGCCCTGCCGCTGGAGAAGGCGTACCTCTTCGCCTCATCGCCGGGAGGATTCGATGATGCCGGATGCTCTGAGCTTCTCGATGAGCTTGCAGCCTCCCCTGATATCGAGACGGCAGCTGCGATCTGGCAGGAGGCTCAGATAGAGCTCTGGAAGTACGTTCCCGTGATCGTTCCCGGACATTATTCCACAGTCCATGCCTCGTCCTCCGACCTCCAGGGCATCGATTTCTCGGATGGCTTCCATTTCAGGACAGCGTTCTTCAAATAGTCTATAATCCTTCGCTATGGAGAGATTCTGGAAGCGGCTTCTGACTGTGCCTTTGACGATGCTCGTCGTCTCCTTCCTCGTCTTCGCCTGCATCTCCTTCTCCGAAGGGGACAGCTCTGCGTACATCCTTCCAGAGGATGCGACGGAAGAGGCAAGGGCCGGATACAGGGAAGCGGTCGGACTCGATGCGCCGTTTCCTCTCCGATACGCCTCGTTCATGGCCGATTTCCTCACAGGCCGATGGGGCATGACCGCTGCGGGCCATGATGTCTCCAAGATGATCCTCTCAAGGCTTCCTGTGACGATATCGCTGGCGGCGATGTCCCTGGTGATCTCGCTTGCCATAGCCGTGCCGGTCTCGTACCTGACGCTCAGGAGAAGGAGCATCGGGGATATGGCGTCGACGGCCTCGGCTGTCGTGATATCCTCTCTTCCCGTATTCCTTGTCGCGCTGCTCCTTTCCTCGCTTCTCGCGGTGAGGCTGCATCTCTTTCCCACCTCCGGGTTCGTTCCTCCATCAAGGGGCATAGGGTATGCCATCGGATCGCTCTTCCTGCCGTCCCTCTCGCTGTCCCTCCTGCATTCTTCACTGATGATGCTCCTTTTCAGGAAGGCCCTCCGCGATAGCATGGAGAAGCCATTCACCACCGCAGCCCTCGCATACGGCATGAGCCGTCGCCGAGCTCTCTTCAGATGCGCCACGCGCCCATCCCTGCCGATCCTTGCAGCCATCTCAGGCGAGAGCGCGGCGGCATTCATCGGAGGAAGCGCTGCAGTGGAGAGCGTCTTCGCGCTTCCGGGGATAGGATCGTTGATGGTCTCTGCGGCGCTTGGACGCGATACGGCGTTGGCAGGGACGCTCGTGATGCTGATCGCTCTGATGATCTCGCTCATATCGCTTCTGTCTGAGGCCGCGATCAGGCTGCTCGATCCAAGGAGACGCTCATGAGGAGAGCCGGAATCATCATCCTGATAGCAGTCCTTTTCTTCTCGCTTTCCTTCGGCGGGGAAGGGGAAGTGGATGCCGCCATGCGCCTTCTTGGGCCATCATCCTCCCATCCATTCGGGACCGATGCCCTTGGCCGGGATCTTCTGGAGAGGACTGCGAGGGGAGCCTTCGTCTCCATATCGATAGGAGCCATCTCCTTGCTGATATCCGCGGCGGTCGGGACGGTCCTGGCATATGCCTATTCGCTTCCGCGGTTTCCCCGATCCGCGCTTCTTGCCCTCGCGGATACGTTCAAGGCGGTTCCTCCGATGGTCCTTGCCCTCTTCTTTGCAGCCTTTGCCGGGCCCGGAATCGCGAAGATGGCCATCGCGGTCTCGATAGCGCATATTTCGGATATATCGCGGACGGCCCATTCGCGCACCGCGGCTCTGCTGAATGAGGAGTTCATCGAGGCGGAGCGCAGCATCGGGGCCGGAAGCGCCCGCATATTCTTCCGCCATATCCTGCCCCATGTGGCTCCTTACCTGGCGCTGCAGGGCGTATCGGTATTCCTCTCGGCTGTGATGGCTGAGTCCACGCTATCGTTCCTTGGGTGCGGCGTGCCGGTCGACACGCCATCGCTTGGCGCGCTGCTTGCAGAGGCCAGGCCTGTGATGATGAATGCTCCGTGGATGGTGGCCTTCCCGGCAGCCGTGCTGCTCCTGATAGGCCTCTCGCTTGAGCTCATCGCGCTCTCGTTCTCAGAATCTGATCCTTCCGCGCAGCGATCTCATAAGCGTAAGCTTGTCCGCGTAGCCGAGGTCTCCGCCGATCGGAAGGCCTGAGGCCAGCCTCGTCAGCGCGATCTCCTCATGATCCTTGAGGAGGTGGCGGATATAGAGCGCCGTGGTATCTCCCTCCTCCGTTGGATTCGTGGCGATGATGACCTCCTTGAACCCTCCTTCCTCGATGCGCTTGAGAAGCGATGGGAAGGAAAGGCTGTCAGGGCCGATGCCCCCAAGGGGGTTTATGGCGCCGCCAAGGACATGGAACAGTCCGTTGTATGCCCCGGATGAGGCAATCGAGAGCACGTCCTGGGGCTCCTCGACGATGCAGAGGAGGGACCTGTCCCTCGATCCATCCGAGCAGTATGAGCAGATATCGTGCTCGGTATAGCAGCCGCAGATGGGGCAGGGGTGGATCTTCTCCTTTATGGTGGCGATGGCGTTGCCGAGCGCCCTGTTGTAGCTCTCATCCGTCCTGATCAGATGATACGAAAGCCTCTGGGCGGATTTCTCGCCCATGCCCGGTAGCTTCTTTATCAGTCCCTGGAGCTCCTCGATGGCTTCCATCAGGCTTTCCTCTCGAGGTTCATTACGATATCGCGGGTCTTCGCTTCCGTGGCTTCCTTCGCCTTGGATACGGCATCGTTGACAGCGGATGCGACAAGGACCTCAAGGGCGGACTTGTCGTTCATCGCCATGGCGCTGTCGGAGATCGAGATCCTCTGCACCATGAACTCTCCGTTGACGACTGCCTCGACCAGGCCGGCCCCGGCAGAGCCTGTTGCCGTTATCTTCGCAAGCTCTTCCTTAATCGTCTTCATCTGGCTCTGTATAGAGCCCATTGTCTTCAGCATTTCGAACGGGTTCATGTTCAGCGGCATCCTCTTCCTCCGGTTTGTTCTCTTCCTTGCCTGTTCTGATGAGGTTTCCACCGAAGACGGCCTTGAGCTCCCTCATGCGCGGGGAGAAGACGGAATCTCCCGATTCCTTCTCCTCCAGGCGCAGCCTGATGGCTGGATCCTCGCCGAATGCGGCGGCGATTGCCTTCTCAAGGCTCTTCTCATCGTTCTTCAGGCTATTGTATGCAAGCGCCTTCGATGTGACGAATGTGAATGCACCGTCATCCTCGTCTATGCGCTCTATGTTCGATATGTATCTTGCAGCGGCGGCCTTGCCCATCTTCCTCAGCGCCTCGGCTATCGCGCCAAGGTCGCCAAGCGATAGGGAGAAGGGCTTCTCGGGCTCCTCTGCAAAGCCATCGTCTTCATCCTCCTCCACTGGAGCCTCTGGCATAGGGGGATTCTCCACGGTTGCTGGTTGCTGGGGGGCGGGCATCTCCGCAGGCGCCTGCTGTTCCTCCGTCTTCGGAACCTGAAGCACCTTGATAGATTCCCTTGGCGCCTTCATGACGATGCTGCCATCCGCCACGCCCTTCTTCAGGTCCTCGAGCTTTCTGACGAGCTCCGAAGCGGAGACCATCGATGGAAGCGAGGACAGCCTCAGGAACAGAAGCTCGATCTCGAAGCGTGGGGAGAGCGAGTAGCGGATATCGCGGTAGAGGTTGAGGAAGGCCTTCAGCGCCGCCTCGATCTGCTCCTCGCTGAGTGCGTCGACGATATCCTCAGGTATGTCCGATAGCGCCGAACCGAGTATATCGGTGCGTCTGATTCCTGCCTTGTAGAGCATCATCGTCCTTAGGAAGTCGGCGGTGTCCTTTATGATCTGATCCGCGGAGACGCCTGAGCTGAAGAGCTCGGACAGTCCGTCCAGCGTTGCTGCCCTGTCTCCTGAGATCGCATCGCGCATGATGGATGCGATTGCGCCGAAGCCGGCTACGGAGAGCTTCTCGCGGATCTTCTGCAGTGTGATATGGTCTCCTGAGAAGGCCGCCACCTGATCGAAGAGCGTATATGCATCCCTCATCGATCCAGTCGACTCGCGTGCTATCCAGAAGAGGGCATCCTCATCGGCTTCGACTCCGATGTCCTCGGCAGCGCTCCTGAGGCAGCTCATGATGAGGTCCTGCCCGATGAGGTGGAAGCGGAACTGCTGGCATCTGGACCTGATCGTTGCAGGAACCTTCTGCAGCTCCGTGGTTGCGAAGATGAATATGATGTACTCAGGCGGCTCCTCGATCGTCTTCAGCAGGGCGTTGAAGGCGGAGGTGGAGAGCATATGCACCTCATCGATGATGTATATCTTGTAGCGCGACGACTGCGGAGGATACATGACCTCCTCCTTGATCGCGCGGATGTCGTTCACACTGGTGTTGGAGGCGCCATCGATCTCTATCACGTCCACGGACTTGCTCTGCGCGATGGCCTGGCATGAATCGCATGTCCCGCAAGGATGCGGAGTGGGGCCTGATTCGCAGTTCAGCGCTTTGGCAAGAAGACGCGCAGAGCTTGTCTTTCCGACTCCCCTTGGGCCTGAGAAGAGATATGCATGCGCGATCCTTCTCTCCTTGATGGCATTCTCGAGCGTTGAGACGACGAAGTCCTGTCCCACGAGACGATCGAAGTCCTGGGGCCTCTTCCTTGTCGCCGTTACTTCATAAGCTGCTGGCATTCTTCCTCCGGTGGAGGATTATAGCACGCAATGGCATTCCATTGATAGAATAAGCATATGAACGACATCACGAGGAATGCTATAGCAGCAACGCTCAAGCAGCTGCTGGGGAAGAAGCCTTTGTCGAGGATCACGGTAAGCGACATAGCCGCGGAGTGCGGGATAAGCAGGATGACGTTCTACTATCATTTCCACGACATCTTCGATCTGGTCGGCTGGATCATCTCCTCCGATATCTCACGGATCCTTTCAGGCAGGAAAACGTACGATACATGGCAGGCTGGATTCCTTTCCATCTTCCACGCGGTCGAGGAGGACCGGGTCCTGGTGATCAATGCATGCAGCTCGATGAGCAGGGAGCAGCTAGAGCGCATACTCCGTGGGCCCGTGACTGAGCTGATACGCTCCGTGCTGATGGAGAACCCGATATCATCGAAGCTCTCGGATGATGAATGCACATTCGTTTCGGCCTTCTACTCATATGCTTTCATCGGCATCATGCTCGACTGGATCTCCGATGGGCTGAGGGAGAAGCCTGAGATGCTCATGAAGCGCATCGAATGCGTCATGGAAGGCGCTCTTGAGAATGCAGCGAGGCGATTCGCGGCCTTGCAGATACATGGCCGTGTAAGGAATGCTGACAGCAGCCGCGATCTGTAAATGGCCGATGGCATCCCCTCCTCCTAGATTCAGGGCAGGAGGAAGATGGCAATGTACCATTCCAGTGGAAACTATGAGGCTTTCGTCAAACCGAGGAAGCCTGAGGGTGCGGATAGGAAATCCGCATATATCATCGGATCGGGGCTTGCGGCGCTCTCTGCTGCAGCCTTCCTCATCCGCGATGCCGCCGTCGACGGCAGCCGTGTGCATATCCTTGAGAAGGATGGTGTCCTGGGAGGCGCCTGCGATGGCCTGAGATACGATGGACTGGGCTACGTCATGCGTGGAGGCCGCGAGATGGATAACCATTTCGAGTGCATGTGGGACCTCTATCGCTCGATACCGTCGATCGAGAACGAAGGCATGAGCGTGCTCGATGAGTACTACTACCTGAACAAGGACGATCCCAACTATTCATTGATGCGGGCAACGATGAACAGAGGGGAGGATGGACGCACGAACCGGCGCTTCGATCTTACGGAGAAGGCGCAGATGGAGATCATGCATCTCTTCTTCACGCCAGATGAGGATCTCTATGACAAGACGATCGAGGATGTATTCAGCAACGAGGTGCTGGACAGCAGCTTCTGGCTTTACTGGCGCACGATGTTCGCTTTCGAGAACTGGCATTCGGCATTGGAGATGAAGATCTACATCAGGCGCTACGTCCATCATGTCGATGGCCTTCCCGATTTCTCTGCGCTCAGGTTCACCAAGTACAACCAGTATGAGTCGATGATACTTCCGCTTCAGGCGTATCTTGAGGATCATGGCGTCGATATCATGACGGGCGTGAAGGTGACGGATGTGCATTTCCATATAGAGAAAGGGGAGAAGAGGGCTGTGTCTCTGTCGTATTCCGGAAGGAATGGAGGAGGCGTTATCGATCTTACGGATGATGACCTTCTCTTCATCACCCCTGGCGGATGCGTCGAGAACAGCACACTGGGAAGCCAGGATAGCATCGCCCCATATTGCCCCGAGCTGAAGGAAGGGGGAGGCTGGGATCTCTGGAAGCGCATCGCGGCTCAGTCCGATGACTTCGGGCATCCTGAGAAGTTCTGCTCCGATCCGGAGAAGACGACATGGATGAGCGCAACGGTGACGCTTGTCGATGACAGGGTCGTTCCCTACATAGAGAAGATCACGAAGCGCAACCCATATTCCGGCCGCGTCGTCACGGGCGGCATCGTCACAGCCCGCGATTCCTCATGGCTCCTGAGCTGGACGTTCAATCGCCAGCCGCAGTTCCGCGAGCAGAAGCCCAATGAGCTCGTAGGGTGGATCTATGGGCTGTTCCCCTTCGTAGAGGGCGACTATGTGAAGAAGCCGATGTGCAGCTGCACGGGCAAGGAGATCGCGATGGAATGGCTGTATCATATCGGAGTCCCGGAAGGGGAGATAGAATCCATCGCTGAGAGCAGCTGCATCACGATTCCATGCATGATGCCGTACATCACTGCGTTCTTCATGCCTCGCAGGCTTGGGGATAGGCCGCTTGTGGTGCCGGAAGGAGCCGTGAACTTCGCATTCATCGGGCAGTTCGCCGAAACAGAGAGGGATACGATCTTCACGACGGAATACTCGATAAGGACAGCGATGGAGGCTGTCTATACGCTAATGGACGTCGACAGGGCTGTTCCCGAGGTCTGGGGAAGCGTGTTCGATGTGCGCGACCTCGTGAAGGCTTCGGTTTCGCTCCGCGATGGGGAGAAGCTTACGGATATGGAGGATCTGGGGTTCAAGGAGAAGCTTGCCATGAAGGAGGCGCTCAAGCGCATCCATGGCACGGATATCGAGAAGCTTCTGGTTGAATATGGTGCGATCTAGGTAGGGTCGCTTCCTGTCTCCGCCCCTGCCGGCTCGTCCGGTGGGGGCTTTCCCTCGGGACAAAAACAGCAGCAAATGGTCTCGGTCTCATGCGCATTCCGCTTACCGCTGCTGCATCCCTGCCCTGACGGGGTTGGGCGGCGCGCATAGCCAAGTATCTGCTGCTGAACGGAGAGGGGGGGATTCGAACCCCCGATGGCTTTCGACCATACACGACTTCCAATCGTGCACCTTCGACCACTCGGACACCTCTCCAGAGGCTTTTTTTTCGAGATGCTTCCATCTCTTCGGAGAGAGAGGGATTCGAACCCTCGGTAATGCAGAGCACTACACCGGATTTCGAGTCCGGCTCCTTCGACCACTCGGACATCTCTCCAGACGAGACTAAGAGGATTCGAACCTCCGACCCTCTGTTCCGCAAACTGATGCTCTACCCAGCTGAGCTATAGCCTCAAAAATCGGAGAGGGGGGGATTCGAACCCCCGGACCCGGGTTTGCCAG
>CALXXR010000134.1 GCA_944392735.1 uncultured Spirochaetaceae bacterium
TATCCATATAGATGAAAGCGGCAATCTAAATCTTTCAAACAGACAGAACCCTACTTATTGTCTTGCTATGGTTTTCCACAATCAGGATGATGATATTTCAACAGAACTCCAATTCCTGAATAAAAGACTTTCAGATATAAACTGTGATGTTCCTTTCATTCATACATCGCCCCTTATAAGGCAGGATGAACCTTTTGCACATTTATCCGGGTATGAAAGGAAGAAGATATTCAGAGCATTTGCCAGATTCGTAGAACTACTTCCAATTACCTATACGACTTTCCAAGTAACCAAAACTTTCTATCAGAACAACAAACAAATAGAAGTAACTTTTGAACATCAGATAAGGAATTTCATAGAGGAAAGGCTTGAATACTTTCAGGGATTCGAGAAGATTGTCGTGTATTATGACTGCGGTCAGTCCTTCATAAGCCGTATTCTAAGAGGTACATTAGGAAAGATATTAGGCAGCAGAATGGATTTCCGTACAGCTTATCAGAAAGACTACAGACTCCTGCAAGTTGCTGATTATATCTGCACTTTGGAGCAATCCAAAGTCAGATGGGATAATCCAACCAAGTCAGATCAGGTGTTCTTCCTCTCTAGGCAGAAGTTCTTACAGAACTACTATCGAAAGATAGTCAAGAAACATATCTGAAGACCGTAATCACCCTCCCCATTTTTCTCTGATATGCATTTCTGAAAGTTCAGTCTTTTCTGGTTCCTCCACTGAAGCCATTCTCCAGCAGCTTCTCGCTGCTTGTTCCCAACGCTGCGGCAAGGGCTGCGACTGGAAAGGCGCAGTGCATATCGCTTTTCTGGGGCTTCATTGTGCTGATTCCCACTGCATTCATCCTCTCATTCCTCTTCGGAATGGCAGGTGTGTGGTGCGTCTATCCTGCAGCGGAGGGCATCGTCGCGATCATCGGTGCATTGACGCTTGGAAGAAGCCATGGACTGTAGGATCATCCCGTAGTCCATGGCGTGGGTCTTCATTTCCTTCTTATCGTGAGCTTATAGAGCTTTCCCTGCTGGATGGAGTAGGTGCGTGCGAAGTTCGTCATATTCAGGGCAAGTCCCAGAAACAGCGCCACTTCGCGGTAGAGCAGAGGCTCGCCGTAGCCTACATCCCCATATGTCCTGCAGAACTTGACGGGAGCGGAGAACACGACATTGCCTTCATCGTCCTCCAAGGTCGTGTCCAGCATCGAATAGAGCTCGAATCCTGCCTTCGAGAACTCCTTGTTCGGGATGTTCGTCGTCAGGATGCCGAAGTCGTTGTCCTTGCTTCCAGATGCGTAGCCCTGGACGAATCCATCCTCGACTGTGTAGGGAGGGATATCGTACTTCACGATCTCATCGGTGCTGTATTCCGGCCCGACCTCCTCGAAGGAGATGATTCCGGAAGCGAGGCGGGCTGCGGTGTATGAGAATACGTCTCGGCCATGGAAGACATCGACATCCTCGCTGTCCGGGTAGCGATTGAACGACATGTCTATCTCCCTGATGGCCTTGATGCCATAGAGCATCGCTACCTTCGTGAGCGTACCGTTGTCCGGGGTCACGATGTATGATCCGTTTTCCGTCAGCGCAACAGAGCCTTTCCTCTTCGTTCCAACGCCTGGATCCACGACGGAGACGAACACCGTCCCATCCGGCCAGCATGGAAGCGCCAGCGACAGGCAGTCCGATGCCTGCGTTATGCAGAAAGGCGTGATGATGTGGCTGATGTCGTAGATCTCGAGATCGCTGTCGACCTTCTTCACTACTCCATGCATGCAGCTTACGAGTGCGGAGTCGATGCCGAAATCCGATTGCATTACGATCGATGGCTTCTTCATATCATTCTCCTTTCTTCGTGAAGCTTATAGTCCATTCCGGACCTGAGCCGAATGTGTATGCATCGCAGATGTTGTTGAAGTTCCTCGCAATCTGCAGCGTCAGCGTCTCGCTGATCATGGCGAAGATCTCATTGCGCTCCACATAGCCGAAGCTCTTCTCGTATCTGATCGCCTGATCGAATACCGTGTCTTCGCCGTGCTTCACGACGCATCTGACCCAATCCCCATACCTGACGCCGATCTCACCGATCATCTCATGGGGGATATTGCTGCAGATGAGGCCGAAGTGCCTGTCTGCCGATTCAAGCATGCCGGTCACCGTTCCATCGACGACCTTCGGTTCGATCATCTCGTGGACGATGATCTCTGCAGGATCATATGCCGGCCCAACCTCTTCGTACGTGATCTTCCCTGAGGCGAACTTCGCAGCGCAGTAGGCGAAGAGATCGCGGCCATGGAAGATCGAGCACGCCTTCGTCTGAACGAGCCTGTTGCGCTCCTCGTCGATCGTCCTGACCTCATCGATTCCGATGTATTTTGCTAGATGGGTCAATGTGCCGTTGTCTGGTGTCACGACGTAGCTGCCGTTGCTGAGCTTCGCGACCGAGGCCCTTCTATCCGTGCCGACGCCTGGATCCACCACCGAGATGAAGATAGTGCCTGCAGGCCAGAACGGCACCGTGTAATAGAGGCAGAACGAAGCTTCATAGGTATCGAATGGAGTCACGTCATGATTGAGGTCGAATGTCGTAAGATCCGGATCTACATCATGGATCACTCCTTCCATCGTCGCTACTGCTATTCCTTTTCCAAAATCCGTTTGGATGACTATGAATGGCTTCCTTTTCTCCATTTCTCATTTCCTCCTTTCCTCGAGAATGGTGCATATCTCAGCCATCTTCTCCTTGCTGAGTGGTGATGAGGACATCGCTATGGCTGAGATGATCATGAATATGCCAGGAAGAAGCGTGAACATGTTGTCGATCGATGACAGCGCACTCTGCGTTTGAACGGCAGCCTCCGCATCGAACCCGCTGTGCTGGAGCATGAGCCCCATTACAAGGGAGGCCACGGCTCCGCCGAGCTTGAGCAGGAATGAATAGAATGACATATGCACTCCATCCTTCCTCACACCAGTCTTCGCCTCATCGTAGTCGATGCAGTCGTAGACGAGATTGAAGATGAACATCCAGTAGCATGCCGTTCCGATGGCGACGAGCACAGCGTATAAGATAGCTGCTGTGAGACTTCCAAGTCCTATGAAGCGGGTTGCGACCATAACAGCACCAGAGAGTCCCAGACATGCCACATAGAGCTTCTTCTTGTCCCACGAAAGGCCGAGCTTGACGAAGAGCGGGATGGTGACGATTGATACGACTGTGTTTGATAGGAAGAGAGCGCTTGCAGATGTTTCGGTAAGGCCCATCCTGTAGATTACATAGTACATCAGATTGGCATTGTAGAATGCAGTGTAGACATTGAAGCAGAGCGCCGCGCAGATGAGGAGGATGTATGGCTTGTTCTTCATCACCTGGCCGATCTGGGAGAACAGCGTGCGGAATGATTCCGATTCAGGAGCTGTGTCCATGGGTTCGCAGCCTCTTGTAATCCTCCACGACAGCAGTATCGTCGCGATTACGATCACGCAGAGGAAGATCGCCGCCGTGTTCCATGCACTCGCCTCCGAGATGCCTGCTGCAACGAGCTTGCCGACCATGAAAGTGACGACGGTGCCGCAGAAGAAGTTGCCGATGAATGAGAACACCTGTCTGATGCCTGCAAGCTTGGTGCGGTCGTCATCGGTGCGGCAGATGATCGATCCAAGGGAGTAGTAGGGGATGTTGAACCATGTGTACGCGGTCCAGAAGACGAGTACAAGCACGAGGTAGTAGATGTTCTTCACGGTAACCGAGGCATCGATCTTGGTGAAGAGCAGTACGATCGATACTCCAAGCGGTATGGAAGATGCCAGTATCATCGGGCGCCTCCTGCCATACTTGCAGCGCGAGATGTCCACCGTGATTCCGCAGATGGGGTCGGTGACGGCATCCCATGCGATCGCGATGGAGATGATCACACCGCTCATCGCCGGGGATATTCCTGCGATCGTCGTGAGATAGAACGAAAGAAAGCTGTAGATGAAGCCATATGCCGTGTAATCGCCGCAGGCTCCAATCGAGTAGCCAATCAGCTTCCCGAGCGGAAGCGATCCCGTATCCTTGCTCATTGATCCTCCTTTTCCGGTGCCATGATGCACCAGGTACCTATATCCACAAAGCCTGAATCGGCGAATAGGTTCTCATCGCCGGAGGTGAATACCTCCAGCTTCTTGCCTGCAGCCGCATAGATGCTCGAAAGGGCAGACACCAATGCATGGGCGACGCCTTGATGCCTGTGATCTGGCCGGACGCAAAGCCCCCCGACCATTGCGGTCATGCCATTGTCTCCAGCGCTGTTTATATGCGCGAAGATGCCTTCTGAGTCCTCAGCGAAGAGATGGATTCCATCATCCGTCTCGATACGTTCCCTGATCATCTCTTCCGAATAGAGGTCCTTGAGGTTCTCCTCCCTCGAAAGGAATCCGTATATCCTCTCGGCATCCTCGGCTTTTGCCATGGTATACGAGATAGGTGCGGATGCAGTTGCGCCTCCCGCTATCATCAGCCGCTTCGTGGTCCTCTTCCATCCTGAGCCGATCTCCAGCGCCTCGATGTCTTCAGGCAGGCCCATTATCGCGGTGATCCCGCAGTCGGATACGAGCCTTGTCAGGTCTTTGCCTTGGATTCCGACCTTTCCGGCGGCTATGAGGTTCCCGTGGAATCTGAGGAGCAGCCCGCCATCGGATATCAGGAAGAAATGATTGTCGGATTCGACGCCATAATGCTCAAGATCCGCCAGCATGAAAGGGTCGGTTCCTCCACGCGATGCCAGGAACGACCTGATCAGCTCCTCATCTTTCCCTGATGCTCTCCTCATCTAAGCTCTCCTTGAAAGGGTGTACAAGATATCGACTTGTTCAACAAGTAAGATTCTATGGGTGGTTCTCCGATCTGTCAAACTGATTTTCTTGGAGATCCGATGCCTTGGTGCTATCCTTAGGTAAGGAACGAGATGGCAGGCAAGGTAGAAGAAGGAAGGATCCCAGCTTATTTGGGCATATACAACAGGTTATATACGGATATCATCAGCGGGCTCTATGATGAAGCCAGGATACTTCCTGGCGAGAACGTGCTTGCGCAGAAGTATGGTGTGAGCCGCAATACGCTTCGCCAGGCCTTGGCCATATTGATGGAGGATGGCCTTATAAGGCGCAGCCAGGGCAGGGAGACCGAAATAGTCCCACGCCGTTCCAGCTGTGTGGTCTCCCGCAAGGCCAATCCCCTTGTTACACAAGCGAAGGAGAAGATCGAGAGGATCGAGAGCGTCTACAACTTCGGCCTTCCTACGGACATAGCTAAGGAGAAGCTCCATCTTACGGATAGCGCGGTCGTGCTGGCTGTGGACAGCGTATACTTCACCTCTTCCGGCGCCGTAGGCTATTCTTTCGTGCAGGTGCCTGTGAACATACTCGAGCGCATCGGCAAGAACATAAGGGAATCAGGTGCGGTCGAAGCCTTGGTCTCCTCCGACATCTTCTCCATATCCGAGCACTGGGACTATATGATCCGGCTCGTGAAGGCGAACAGCACCGAGGCTAAGTTCCTCCGCGTGGATGAGGATACCGACCTCCTTCTCTTCGAGCTGATCCTCTCCGACAGCAATGGCAGCATCGCCAGATGCAAGCTCTACTTCCTCCCGCAGCACTACGCTCTTGTATTCCATGTCTGAGAAGTTGGCATGATCCTTGGCCTGCGGCGTATAGCAGGTATGGAAGCATATGATACTATAGTCGACGATATGAGGGAGATAACCACGGATTCGGCGGATTTCGAGCATATCAGGAAGCACAATCTGCTGTATGTCGACAAGACGATGTACGCTTATGAGCTGATCAGGTCGGAAGCGCGGCGCTTCTTCTTCCTTTCGCGTCCGCGGAGGTATGGGAAATCGCTGTTCTGCTCCACGCTGCATGCAATCTTCGACGGCAGACGCGACCTGTTCACTGGATTGCATATCGCAGAGCATACGGATTATGCCTTCGAGCGGTATCCGGTGCTCCATCTCAATCTTGCTACGCTTCCGGTCTCATCGTTCGATTGGTTCCTGGAAGGCTTCTGCCGCAAGCTGCGCAGATTCGCTTCGGAATATGGAATCGATCTGGAGGGAGGAGCGCCTGCGTCGATGCTGGAGCAGATCCTATATGGATTGGATCGGCAGCCAGCGATCATCATCGATGAATTCGATGCTCCGTTCACCTCGATGCTGAACGGAGAGGCCAGCCTTCTGGATGGAATCAGGGCTGTATTCAATGAGTTCTACTCTGTACTTAAGAACAATGGATCGTGTATCCGCTTCCTCTTCCTGACAGGTGTGACGAAGCTTTCGAGCCTGTCGATCTTCTCTGCAATGAACAATCTCACCGATATCTCGATGGATCCCAGCTTCTCTTCGGCTTTCGGGTACACCGAGTCGGAGCTTCTGTCGCATTTCGGAGAAGCCATCGAGGAGCATTATGAATCGAGCCGTGAAGCGTATGATTCCCACTCTGATTTCATCCAGCGGATCAGAACATACTACGATGGCTACAGGTTCTCCCCTTATTCGGAGGCAATGGTATACAACCCCGTCTCGATCGGCTTCTTCTTCAACAGCGGCTGCCGCTTCCGAAACTACTGGAACATGACTGGGCAATCCACGATGGTCATCGATCTTGCCATCAGATTCCATCTCGCGGACCTCCTCGCCGATGAGGCGCTCGTGCCGCTCTCAGCCTTCGAATCATTCGATCTCATGCAGTTCTATTCCGGAAGCCTCTCCCGCAATGGCGTACTTGCCCTCCTGTACCTCTCGGGGTATCTGATGATCAGGGAAGCGCGGGAGGAGCTTCTTCTGCTTGGGTTCCCGAACGCGGAGATAGCCTCAACGTTCACCCTTTCGCTTGCGCAGCGGTATGCCGAAGACGTGGATGTCGTGGAGACGCTTCCGGCAAAAGGCAGGATCGCAGCTCTTGAAGGCGATACTGGTGCACTGATCGCAGTGCTCAGCACCTTCTTCGAGCAGTGTTCATCCCAGATCCTCAGCCACAGGTTCGAGCAGCCGTATCAGCTGATCATGCACATGTTCTTCGTTGCGGCAGGATGCCAGGCTTCAGTGGAGGAGGGGACTATACTGGGCCGCATCGATAATTCGATGCGTGTCGGTAAGCATATCTACCTATTCGAGCTCAAGGTGGACAGAAGCCCGGATGAAGCGCTTGAGCAGATCAAGTCTCGGCGATACTGGTGCAAGTTTGCAGCACAGGCCTCCGACGGCTCTGCGCTGCATCTTGTCGGAATCGGCTTCTCATCCAAGGAGCGAAGGATCGTGGGCTTCAGGGAGGAGATCCTCACCTAGACCCGATCCGATCATTCAAATCTTGCTGCAGCTTCCTCCAGGAGCTTCCTGATCGGCAGCTTCTGAGGGCAGGTGTGCTCGCATCTGCCGCACTTCATGCAGTCTGAAGGCCTTCCGGACTTGCCATCGCTGAAGACTTCCTCGTATCTTCTCCTCGAAGCCTCGCTGTCGCTGCGCACCGTGCTCTCGTTCATCGCCCTGAAGATGTTCGGGATCGGGATGGACTTGGGGCATTCCGGTATGCAGTATCTGCATCCTGTGCACTGTATCATCTGGAGCTTCTCGATGCTCTCTCGCACCGTGGTGACGGCTTCCATCTCCGCCACTGAGAGCTTCTCGAGCGGAGAGAACGTCGCGATGTTCTGTTTAAGCTGCTCCATCGTGCTCATGCCTGAGAGGACGGCAAGCACACCATCGAGGCCGGCCGCGAAGCGCAGCGCCATCGAAGCTGGTGTCCTGCTTCCGAACGGCTTCGTGAGCGATGGCTCGAGATTGGACAGCAGTCCGCCCTTCACCGGCTCCATGATGATGATCGGCTTGCCATGCTTCCTTGCCGTCTCATAGACGTTCCTAGATTGGACCCTGGGGCTCATCCAGTCCATGTAGTTGATCTGGAGCTGGACGAATTCCGCTTCTGGATGCTCGGTGAGTATGCCATCGAGCATCTCCGGCGTGTCATGGAAGGAGAATCCGATGTGCCTGATCCTTCCCTCCGCCTTCATCCTGCTGCAGAAATCCCAGACGCGGTGCTTCTCATAGACTGGTATATGCTGCGTCTCGATGCTGTGGATGAGATAGAAGTCGAAGTATTCCAGGCCCGTGCGCCTGAGCTGCTCTGCGAACATCCTCTCGGGAGGAAGCTCATCGGTCAGCATCCATCCCGACATCTTGGAGGCCACCGTGTAGCTCTCCCTTGGATGCCTTTCGACGACTGTCTTCCTGAGGATCTCCTCGGAGCCTGGGTAGGCATAGGCGGTGTCGAAGTAGGTGAATCCCTTCTCGAGGAAGAGGTCGACCATCCTTGCCGTCTCCTTCTCGTCGATTGCCCCGCTGCTGTCCTTAGGGAGCCTCATAAGGCCGAATCCGAGCTTCCCTCTGTTGAGTGAATAGATATCTTCCATACAGCGATTGTACCATCAAACGAGGCCGATGGCTCTCGCGATATCCGTGATGCCGAGCATGGAGAAGATCTCCTCCTTGATGCCGACGAAGACATGCAGCGCTGCATCAAGCACCTTGTCCGCCATCGATGATTTCGGCGCGATGTATTCGAGGGCCTCCGGATCCGGAGCCTCTCCCGTCGGTATGAATTCGGTGAAGTTCCAGTCCGCCGTGCTCATCCTCGATTCGATCGCCGCCTCCTCTTCATCCGGAAGCGCTGGATAGAAGTCGAGGCCTGTTATGGCCTCCACTTCGTCGACCGTCATCGCAAAGCTCTGCAGCGATTTCTCCGAGCCTTCATTGGGCAGGACGAAGCCGATGGCCTTCACATCGGGGTTCGTGTAGTCGAGGACCACCTTGTAGAACTGCTTGGGCACGGCTACGCCGCTCCTGCCGATCGCCTCGTACGGACCGTCGGTCAGCACCGGCCCCGTCACGACGTACACGCTCTCGTTCTCATACGCCATCGTCCTGACGACGGCTTCCAGATCAGCCCATATGCCTCTGTTGAACGATGGCTCCTGCGGGCACATGTTGGAGAGGTAGAACGTATCGCTCATGGCTTCTTCCGACCATTTGAAGTCAGCCGCCGGCGCCATGTGGCCCCTGTCGTATCCGGAACCGCGGTAATCCGCGAGCGTCGCCGAACCCGTCCTCACGTCCGGATCCTCCCTGAACGAATCCTCGCGCTCTCCGCCGCCCAGCACCTCGTCCCTCGTGAGCTCATAGGCAACGTAGGAGGGGAGCTCGTATTCCTCGTTATATGACAGCGTATATCCCGTATGCGCGATGATCTGCTCGCCTTCGATCGGGGCTGGCAGCTCCAGTCCCTGTATCTCTCCCGAGGCCATCACTCCAGCTTCGTCGCTGGAGGGCGTTATGAAGCACAGCACCAGGAAGATGATGACCAGCACGATGAGCGTGATGATCAGCCTCTTCAGCCTGCTTGCCTTCTTCTTCCTCTTTTTCCCTTTTGCTGCCATATCCTACCTCCGGTTGTCCCTGCCTGCGATGCAGCCGCATTTCAGTGAGATGATCATGATGATTCCATATATGATTATAGTCTCGATCAGGCTGACGATGCCTCCTGCCTGCTCTGAGACGAAGAGCGACATCAGCGGCATCGATGATCCCCTGTAGTTCACGACGAGCGCTATGAAGAGGTTGTTTGCCACATGCATCGCGGCAGCGGCCTCGAAGCCATCGGCTGCTATTCCGAGCGCCATCGCAAGCGCGCCCCATAGGAAGTAATAGAGCATGGGGAGCTTCCCATCCGAGGCCACGACCTCTGCGTTGCCCAGATGGGGGAGCGTGAACAGCAATCCTCCGATGATGGCAAGCGGCAGCGCAGAGAGCGGCGTCGATGGAAGCCTCCAGCCGCAGGCGATCCTAGCGGGAAGGGCGCGGAAGAGCACTTCCTCGGAGATGGCCTGCAGCGGAGTGGTCAGTAGGACAGGGATGAGGAAGATGAGGAAATCCTTGAAGGCTACGCTGCTTCTCTCGATTCCTCCAGCTATCGGGGCGGCGAGCGCCATGAATGCTGCATATGCAGCTCCGCAGATGATGGCATAGCGCCATCTGAACGGATGGGTGCCTGCAAGAAGCTTCCTCAGCGATGCCCCCATCAGCCTTGCGCCGATGATGAGTGCGAGGAAGAGCATGATGTACGGCACGTGGATGACGGCATACAGCGCTATCGCATCGGGAAGTTTCTCGATGATGGGAAGCATTGATATGGCCAGGACCGGTCCGATGATCAGCCATGAGATGAGAGCCGCGAGCAGCAGGAATATGCCCTTCAGAGGCGAGAAGCCTCCGTTTTCCATCTTTTCCATGCAGTGAGGTTACCACA
>CALXXR010000135.1 GCA_944392735.1 uncultured Spirochaetaceae bacterium
AAGAAGATCACGATGAACAACAAGAACGTATGGGGCAATACCATCGTCAACTACTCCTTCATCGAGCGCAGGCGCCTGGATATCACGGTGTCGGTGCGCTATTCGGATGATCTGGAGAAGGCGAAGACGACGATCAGGGAGCTCCTTGGCAGCTATCCCGAGGTCCTCGCAGAGCCTGCGATGCTCGTCGAGGTTGGGTCATATGGGGAATCATCGATCACGATCTACGCACGTCCTTGGGTCTCTCCCTCTGATTACTGGCCTGTCTACTGGCGCTTCAACAGCGAAATCCTCAATGCACTCAGATGCAACGGAATCGATATGCCGTTCAATCAGCTCGATGTGCATGTCGTGAAGGACAATGGCTGACATACAGTACAGGGACGGCGGAAGAGGGGGGCGCCTTCCCTGGACCATAGCACTGATCCTTGCCTGGGCGGTGTTCATCGTCATCCTCCTCGCGGTCCTTTCCATCCTGGCCGGCGATCTCGGCTTTGCAGAGGCTGAGCGCATCCTGGGATTCATTCCGGATTCCATCTTCCGGCTCCTGGACCGTGCATGCTCCCATCTCGCGGCCTCGCTGGATTCGCCGATTGGCATGGCGCTGAAGCGGTATGGGGCGTTGATCCTTGGCTCTGCGATACTGCTCTGGGTGATTTGGCGCGTCATCGTGCGCGGATACTGGAGGCTCGTCCTCAGGCCTTATGTCGTCCTGATGACAGCCATAGGCTGCACTGCATTCTGCCTTATCTCCGACCGCTTCCCGCAGGTGATGGAGACGCCGCTTTTCTCATTCATCGGAGACATGTTCTCCCATCCTCTCCTTGTCATCCTGTCGTTCATAGGCAGCTTTGGATACGGGCTTCCGGAGTCTGCTGCTACGCACATTCTCCACTATGGCCGCTCCGCTTACGCTTATCTTGTCTTCCTGTTCATCGCCGTGCGCGTGCAGATATGGCTTTCGCCATCTTCGAAGCTTCCACGCCTTGGCGCTTCAAGGGCGCTGGATCTCTGCAGGGATACGCTCACGGAGGCAAGGCGCCACACCAATTCGCTCCCGCTGAGGGTGAAGTTCTACCTCTCGCATGATGACAGCGTGAATGCATTCGCCTTCGACAACGACAAGATCGCCCTCAATACCGGACTCCTCGTCAACGATCACGAGTGGATCGATGAGGAGATCGTCCGCTCCATCATAGCCCATGAGCTTGGCCACATCGCCCACCATGATGTGACCGCCAACGCCATCGCCAATGCGAACTTCATGGTGTTCTTCTTCATCATCCTCATCCCGTACTACATAGGCATGGGCATCTTCTCCTCCGATGGCAGGAAGGGAAGGGGGCCGCTGTCAGCGATCATCGCGGCGATCCTGATGCTCTTCTTCTCCATCGCAAGGACCGTGATGAACGGTGCGCATTATCTCTGCTATCTGGTTGGAGGGAAGAGGGCTGAATACGCTGCCGACAGATTCGCTGTGAAGACTGGCAACGGCAAGGGGCTGCTGAGGTTCATGATCGCGCTTTCGGATGTCAGGAGCGGAGGATTCTCAGATCCCCACCCAAGCATGCAGAGCAGGGCGCTTCATCTGATGAAATGGATGGAGAGAAGCCGCAGCAAGGCCTATGATGGCATCGACTTCGATGCGCTGAAGGAGCGCTTCGCCCTCTGATCAGGCCTTCTTGTCCATCCCCACGAGGAATATCTCGAAGGAGTCGTCCCTCGATGCCTTGGGCTTGAACGCCTTCGCCTTCTGGAAGATCTCCCTCATGCTCTTAAGCACTTCCTGCTCTCCGCCGCCCTGGAAGATCTTTATAACCATGTTGCCGTGCTCCTTGAGCTGCTCCTTGGCAAGCAGCACGACCTGCTCCGCGAGATACTCCGAGCGCGTCGTGTCCACGATCCTGTTGCCCGTCGTCATCGGAGCCGCGTCCGAGATGATCGCATCGTACGGCCCTTCCTCAACGAGCTTTTTTCTGATCTCCTTGGAGAATGCATCCCCCGTGAAGGAGATCACTGTCGGCGGAATCGGATCGAGCGAGAGCGGATTGAGGTCCACCGAGACGATCTTCCCCCTTCCCTTGATGAGCTCGCGGTGCGTATAGAGCGTCCATGAGCCAGGTGCGGCTCCTACATCAAGCACGCTGTCGCCCGGCTTTATGAGGCGGTGGGTGCTGTTGATCTCCTCGAGCTTGTAGACTGAGCGGGCGGGGTATCCTTCCCTGTGCGCCCTCTGGGTATAGGAATCGGCTTTGTCTCTTCTGGAATTGGCCATGGGGAAAGCATATCGCCAACGATTGCGGTCGTCAAAGGGATGGAGATGGCATATGATCGTCATGGAGGAGATATGAAAGGATTCTCATACAGCGTCTGCCCCATCTGCGGCAGCTTCACCGTTTCGTCGTCGCCCATCGCTGCATCATGCTGCGGGCAGCCGCTTGCCGGGCTTGAGATGGTCGAGGCTCCGGATGGCATGATCTCCTTCCATCACGACGATGAGGGGATCGTCGCCTCGATCGATCACCCGATGACCAAGGATGAGTACATCTCGTTCATTGCGCTCGAAAGCTGGGATGGCATCGTGGTGCGGAAGCTGTATCCGGAGTGGAACGAGGATGTCCATCTCCCAGGATTCCGAGGCCGCCTCATCTGGGCGATGAATGATGGAAGGGTGTTCTGCCGCAAGGTATGAGGGCAAAAAAATCGCCGAACAGCATATGGGGTGGGAGAGAGCTGTCCGGCGTTAGTTTTTACACACACGTTGCAAAGGAGGTATGAAAAACTGTTGCTCTGTACAAATCCTCTAGCAATATCCGTGCCAAATCTGCCACTTTTCGAGGAATCTGTCTAAAGAAAGGCTCAAAGACGCCGTTTTTGGCGTCTTTGAATACACTAAAAAGGAGGTTTGTTGAAAAAACTGTTTGCTCTACACACCTATTGCAAGTACCGTGCCAACTTCTAAACCTCCGATAGGGGGATATTGGAGGCGAATTGAGCAGAATTCGCTGTGCAGAATATTCACAGTATGCAGAATATTCACACACCTAGGAGCGTTGACCAATCATTGCGGTCTGCTTAACTTCAGATAATGAATAGCATAATCAACAGGAAGTTCCGCTATACGTTCTCGAATGCGACTGCTGTGCTGGTTGCCGTGAACTGCCTCGTCTTTCTCGCGACGTATCTGCTCTTCCCTCGATTGAAATACTATCTTGCCATGATTCCCGGCATGGTCATCCATGAGCACGCCTACTGGCAGTTCGTCACCTATATGTTCGTCCATGGAGGCGTCTGGCATCTCTTCTCAAACATGCTCGGCCTCTACATCTTCGGCAGCGCCGTCGAGAGGGAGGTGGGGACGAGGGAGTTCGTGCTGTTCTACTTCCTGACGGGAACGCTCTCCGGCATCGCGAGCTTCTTCGCATACCTTCTCACCGGAACGAATGCGATCCTACTTGGCGCATCCGGCGCCCTCTATGCCGTGATGCTCCTTTTCTCCGTCATCTATCCGCGGGCGGTCATATACCTTTTCGGCATAATGCCCATCAGGGCGCCGGTCCTCGTGATCATCTACTTCTTCATGGAGCTCTTCAGCCAGATGGGGCAGTACGGCGGATCCGTTGCGCATATGACGCACCTTTCCGGGCTAGTGTTCGCATTCCTGTACTGCCTGATCCGGCTGCGGATCAAGCCGTGGCGTGCATGGGGGCTATGACAGTCCGCACTCCTCCCTCAGAAGGCTGTATCCCGGCTTGATCGTGCCATATATGATCTTGAGGCGCTTGTCATGGTGTATGAAGGCGCTTTTCATCGCATTTATGGTGATCTTCTCCAGATCGTGCAGCCCGAGCCCGTATTCACGCACTGCGATCTCCATCTCATCGGTGAGCGATGTATTGCTCATGAGCCTGTTGTCCGTGCAGAGGCACACCCTGAAGGAGTTCCTGAAGAAGAGGGGGAATGGGTGCTCGGGATAGCTTCCTGCGGCTCCAGTGCCTATGTTGCTGGTGAGGCACATCTCGAGCGGGATGCGCTTGTCCTGGACGAAGTGGGCCAGCGATCCCATCTTCACAATCCTGCCGTTCTCGATGCGCATGTCGTCGGTGAGGCGCGTGCCATGTCCTATGCGGTGCGCCCCACAGATCTGCAGCGCCTGCCAGATCGACTCCAGCCCGAATGCCTCTCCTGCATGGATGGTGATATTGAAGTTCTGCTCCCTGATGAACTCGAATGCCTTGATGTGCTTCTTGGGCGGATTGCCTGATTCATCCCCTGCCAGGTCGAAGCCGACGACGCCGCGATCGGCGAAGGCGACGGCAAGCTCCGCAGTGCGCAGCGAGATCTCAGGGCTCTGGTCCCTCATCGCGGAGAGGATGATCCCCGCCTCTATGCCGGTCTCCCTCTTCCCCTCCTGGATTCCGTCCAGGACCGCCGATACGACATCCTCCATATCGAGGCCCTCTCGCGTATGCAGCACCGGAGCGAAGCGTATCTCGGCATAGACGACGCCATCGGCGGCGAGATCCTCGATCTCCTCGCGTGCTATGCGCTTGAGGCTCTCCCTGTCCTGCATCAGGGCCGTCGTGATGCCGAAGGCCTTCAGGTAGAGCGTGAGCGACTTCTCATCGGAGCCGCGCGAGAACCATCTCCTGAGCTCATCCGGCGTATCCGAGGGAAGCGCCATTCCCTTCCTCGAGGCGAGTTCGATTATCGTTTCCGGCCTAAGCGATCCATCGAGATGCTCATGCAGCTCGACCTTCGGGGCCTTCCTGATCAGTTCCTTTCCAAGCATAGATAGATTCTAGCCTGAGGATCGCCAATATGCAAAATCATGGACGACTTTTCGGATATTTTCAGAAGCGGATGACTAATTTTTTGAAACAAAGCAAGTTATATTCCAGAAAAATGGATTTTTCCTCTTTACAATATCGATTTTTCACATCATCATCCTAATTACCATTGCAATGGAGGAATCGAAAAAATGGCAAAGTCATCCGAAACGATCAACAAGAAGCTTCTCGCAGCTGCCATCAGCGCTACGAAGGCTAGGGATATCAAGGATCTCCTCGATAAGGGAGCCGATATCAATGCTCATAACGAGTGGGGACTCACGCCCGTCATGCTCGCAGCGCAGTACAACCATTCAGTCGCAGTGCTCAAGGCCCTCATCGAGGCTGGTGCCGACATCCATGAGGCAGAGCCGAAGTACAGGTCGAATGCCCTTCATCTTGCAGCAAACAGCTCCAAGAACCCCAAGGTCATCGAGGCTCTTCTCGAGGCAGGCGCGAACATCGATGCAAGGAACTACCTTGGCGAGACAGCGCTCATCATGGCAGTGAACAGCAATGACGAGACGAAGATCACCACCCAGCTCATCAAGTCAGGCGCAGACATCAATGCCCGCGACTACCAGGGACACTCCGTGCTCGACTATGCAAAGAACGCAAAGAAGACATACATCATCAACCTTCTCAAGGAGAAGGGAGCTGTATGATTTCCTTCTGAGGAGGAGGAAGAGAGGGGCTGCCAGCTAGGCAGCATCAGGCAGCAGGGCATAGGCTCTGCTGCTTTTGTTTGATGTGGTGTTTCTCGTCATTGCGAAAGAATGGAATGGGGGATGCTGATGGTGTGATACCATGTTGATTACTTCGGATTTTGGAAGTAATATACATACAGGAGGTTCGGGGCATTTACCATGATCATAATGAAGCTCAAGCTGGATAATTTCTTCGCGTTCAAGGATTTCGATATTGATATGAGCTATCCGAAGAAGTTGGTGCGGACACCAATCGAGCATGAGTCATTATCGGGATATCCTAATTTTAGATACAAGAAGGTCAACATCATCCTAGGATCCAATGCCTCCGGCAAGACAACGCTGGGCAAGGCCATGCGGAATATCCTGAATTTCATAGCTTTCAAGAATGTTTCCTTGCTGGAGCAATCGATCCTTGATGTTTCCGCAAGGGCTTCCTTCATGATTGATTTCATAGTCCGTGAGCGGAAGCTGAATCGTATCATGCTGGATATCATCCCAGATGGCGACGGAAAGAGGCGCTATGAATTCTCGTATGATAGGGAGACGATAAGATCACGGGATTCATATCAGAGCTGTGCTGCACGATTGGATGAAAGAGGTCGGACGATCATGGATTATAATTCGGCGCTTGATTCCGTTGAGAAGCTAGGCTGGCTGTTTTCGTATCCTGAGGAGAAGATGAGGACGGGAGAATCGAAGAACAGGGCGACACAGCTCAGAACGCTTAATGCTATTCTGAAATCCCTTGATCCATCGATCAGCACTGTCAGGCTCCTTGATGATGTGAAGGATACCAGTTTTGTAGTGGAGAAGGATGGGCGTGAGATCCTTCTTCAGAATGGTGCATTGACCACTCCTGAGGTATTCTCCAGCGGTACCCGTGATGGCATAGCCGTAGCAGGGTTCCTTGCCGGAATCATGGATGGTCTTTACGGGCTTTACTACTGCGATGAGCATTTCTCATATATCCATTCCTCGATAGAGAAGAGGATCTTGGGCTTGATGATCTCCAATCTTGGCGAGGATGAGCAGCTGTTCTTCACCTCGCATAACGAAACGCTGATGGAGGAGAATCTTCCAAAGCATTCCTTCACCTTTCTTGTCAGGGCCGATGGAAGGATCAAGGCTCTGTACGCGAATGATTTCGTGCCAAAGCAGAGCGACAACCTCAGACGCGCAGTGGAGAATGATGTGATCCGCATACTTCCGGATGATTCCTACCTTGATCAGCTGGAGGATTGATGACGGACAGGAAGACGCTGTACTTCGTCGAAGGACAATGCGAGGAGGCTCTCGTCAGAAGCCTGATCCTTGATTTTGGATTGCTGCCTTCGGGTCGGATCAAGGTTCTGAATATATGCCAGAGGAAGTTCCCGAAATCATTGATATTCTCCTTGAAGCCTGGTTCCCGCCTCATCTTCATCTTCGATACGGATGCTGGAAATCCCAGCTTCGTGGAGGAGAGTCTAAGGATGGTGGAGAATATGACTTCAGGGGTTGAGCTCATCGTTGTTCCGCAATGCAGGAATCTTGAGGATGAGCTGATGCATTCATGCAGCCTCCGTGAGATAAAGCAGCTTGCGAAAAACCGAAGCAACAAGGACTTCAAGTCCGATTTTCTCGGATCGTGCAGTATTGGCAGACTCCTTCGGATGAACGGCTTTGATTTCTCGAAACTATGGACAAAGGAGCTTCCTGCGCAGTGGCAGAAGTTGAGGAAAGGCGATCTGAAGCGTTTCCGAGATCGTATCTAAGGATTCGAGGACTACGTATTTGGCTATTTTGCCTGTAAACCAGCGGTTGAGAGGGGTAAACTTCCTGTCGGTAGAGTAGGAAAGCGCGAAAGCAGTATCATGTGCCAAGAAGGAGACACGTATGGATAGGACCACGATGGGATCGATGATCGCTTCTCTGAGGAAGGAGAAGGGGCTTACGCAGCTTGAGCTTGCCCAGATGATGAATGTTACCGATAAGGCTGTGTCGAAGTGGGAGCGCGATCTCTCATGCCCCGACATCGCATCGCTTCCGAAGCTGGCGGAGATCCTCGGCGTTTCGATAGATGAACTGATGAAGTGCCGCAAGGCCCCTGAGGAGAAGAAGGAATCCGCTCAAGGCATCGTGATGCTCGTCATGAGGTGCGTGGCGCTCGCCATGGGCGTTGCGGTCGCGGTGACCTCCATCATGGGGAAGATGGAGGTGGAATCCGGATTGACGATGCTCGGCATCGGACTTGCCTGCATCGCTATCCAGCTGTTTGGCAAGGAGGAGTGAGTCCTCAGCCGCTGAGGACCCGCTCGTCGGCTCTTCTGACCATCTCGTGCTGCCAGGCAAGGAGCTCGTCGTGCAGCTTCATGTCGCGGCCCTTGATGTCCACCATCGTCCTGATGACCGGCTCCGTGCGCGACTTGCTCAGCCAGAGATATCCCGCAGGACGATCCTCGCTGTCATAGAACTGCACCTTCAGGCCGCCGGTCGAATCCGGCGTGCGATGCTCGGGGCCGACGCCCACGCTTTCATCTGAGCCTTCATACTGCCTGACTTCCCAGCGCGAGAAGCATTTCGGCATGCGCCCCATGCCTTCGTATCCAAGGATGCTCTCATACTCCGCCTTCAGCCTGTTGTAATCGGTGCTGCGGATGTGCATCACGGCATCCTTTGAGAACGCCGAGGTGGTGATGTATCTGGGCAGTGCCGCTATGACGGACCACAGCGACGGCGCTTCTTCTGGCTTCCTTCCAAGGCTCTTCATGAGACGGTCGTAGAGACCATCGATCGTCCAGAGCTTCGAGAACGTAAGGAGCGAGTTCATCGGATCCCTGACGCGAGCGGGGTAGGTGATATTGCCCCCGTTGCTGCCTTCGCCGCAGACCCTGCAGGTGAATCCCCTCTCCCTCAGCCTCTCCGACAGCGTCACGACATTCGCCTCCCCGATATCCGAACGGAAGACCTCTGCGCCGAGCTTTGCTGCGATCTCATCGATCAGGAGGGATGTCGGGCCATTGACTGCGATGGCGATCCTCTTCCTTCCGCGCATCGCATCGTAGGCCAGCTCGATCGCTGCCACGAGGGCGAACACCGTCTGCGCACTGAGGATGCGGGCCTTGCCGCGCTTATCGGTATAGACGAAGTTGCCGCGGTCCCCATCATTGTCCGGCATATAGCCGAGGATGAATGATGGATCGGCCTTGCTCCTGCTCTCCAGTTCTCTGCGCACCCACTCCAGATTCTCCCCCTCTGGAACGATGGCATGGGCTATCTGCCCGGGTTCCGGGTTTATGGCCCAGACCTTCGCATCGAGTCTTCTGAGGAACGGCAGATCGATCGAAGCGGCCCTTGCGGAGCCATTGAAGTCCACAGCGACGCCGAAGGGCAGGGAGAAGCTTCCCTTGATCCCCGCTGTCCTCAGAACGAAAGCCTTGTATGCGGCAAGCGCGTGCTTCTTCGCAGCATCGTGGCGCTGAAGGACCATGGAGAGCGCGTTTCCATCAGCATCCTCCAGGATGCTCCTCAGCCTTGCGGCGGCTCCTTCAGCTTCGATCGAAGCCCTGAATGGAGGTATCACCTTGTCGATCTCCTCCTTGGAGAGCACTCCGCCGGAGCGGCCGAACTTGTACCCGTTGTGCCCAACGGGGTTGTGGGATGCCGAAATATAGAAGAAGCCATCGTAGCGATGCGATGCCGCCATGATCTCCGGTGCCGATGATATGAATATATCGTCGACGATCGCGCCTCCATGGATGAATGCCCTCCTCACCGCTGCTTCCAGGAGCCTTCCCGTCGGGCGCGCATCGCATCCGAGCACGATCCTTGGCTGCTCCTTTCCGAGATATCCGAGGAAGGAGAGGGCCGCTGCGGCTGCGATGAGCAGCATATCCTCGCTTACGCGGTCGCTGTCATCCTCCTCATCGCCCGAGGCCGCCATAACCGAACGCCATCCAGAGGCAGAGAGTATGCATCTCGAGAGCGCTGCCCTCAGGCTCTCGTCCGTTGCGCTTCCATCCGTTATCCTTGCCGAACTGTCATCGATGTAGATGCCGGTGGCTCTGTCATAGAATCTCATGCTATCAGCTTAAGTCTGCATAGGTGCGGGGGCAAGGGAAAAAGAAAGGCACCCTGCCGATGACAGGATGCCTTGTGTTCATCCGATCTGGATCAGAGATCCTTCTCCACGATGTTCTCGTCGATCCTGGCCTGCTCCCTGGCGATCTCTGCCTTGATCTCCTCTGCAAGATCGGAGATGAGATAGCTCGTCTCCTCTCCTGTGCTCCTGAGCTTGACCTCGACCTTTCCTTCCTTGATGCTGCGGTTGCCGAGCGTGATCCTGATCGGAAGACCGATGAGGTCCGCATCGGCGAACTTGACGCCGGCCGTCTCCTTCCTGTCGTCATAGAGGACCTCGATGCCGCTCTTGGTGAGATCCTCGTAGATGGAGTCGGCGATGGCTGCGTCCTTGACGAGCGATACCAGATGCACCTGATACGGAGCGACGGAGATCGGCAGCTTGAGTCCGCCTTCGTCGTTGTATTCCTCCGCGAGGCATGCAAGGAGCCTTCCGACTCCGATGCCATAGGATCCCATGACGACCGGCACCTGCTTGCCGTTCTCATCCTGGTATGTGGCGTTCATCGCCTCCGAATACCTTGTGCCGAGCTGGAAGATGTTTCCGATCTCCACTCCCTTTGAAGCCTTGAGCGGCTTGCCGCAGACCGGGCAGAGAGCTCCTTCGCGTGCGGAGGCTATGTCGGCGACGATGCCGCTGTAGTCGCGGCCGAAGTTCGTGTTCATGAGATGGTAGCCAGCCTCATTCGCACCAGCGACGAGGTTGTTGGATTCTGCTACCGTATCATCCACGACGGTGATGAACTCGCCGGTGGCTCCGATCGGGGAGGCGAATCCCGGAACCATGCCATGCTCCTCGATCTCCTCCGGGCGTGCCGGGCGGAGCGAGTTCGCCTTGACGGCATTCGTCAGCTTGGACTCCTCCACCTCGAGGTCTCCGCGCACGAGGGCGACGATGAGCTTGTCCTCCTCCTCGCCGTTCCTGTCGTCGATGAACGAGCCGACCATGAAGACGCACTTGGCCGTCTTCCTTGCATCGATATGAAGGTATTCGGCAAGGGCCTCGATCGTCTTCGCCTCGGGCGTCTCCACCTTCTCGATCGGCTTGGGCTCCTCCTTGAAGTACTCCTTCCTTGCCTTCGCCACCTGCCTGTTCGCCGTGTATCCGCACTCCGGGCAGAGGATGATCGTATCCTCTCCGATGGGGGAGAGGTACATGTACTCATGGGATACCTTGCCACCCATCATGCCGGTATCGGCAGCGACAGCGACGCATGGCAGCGCGCAGCGGGAATAGATCCTGAAGTATGCCTTGTAGTGGGCTGCATACTGCTTCTGCAGTCCCTCGTAATCCTTGTCGAAGGTATAGGAGTCGAGCATGGTGAACTCCCTTACGCGGATCAGTCCAGCCCTTGGCCTGGGATCGTCCCTCCACTTCGTCTGGATGTGGTAGACGAGCAGCGGAAGCCTCTTGTATGAGTCGATGAGGTTCCTGGCAAGGTCCGTCACCGCCTCCTCATGAGTCATGGCAAGCACCATGTCGCGGTTGTTGCGGTCCTTGAAGCGTCCCATCTCCTTGTCGATGGAGTAGAACCTTCCTGTCT
>CALXXR010000136.1 GCA_944392735.1 uncultured Spirochaetaceae bacterium
ACGATGGAGATATCGCGGCCGGTGAGGAGGTTCATCAGCGTCGACTTGCCGGTGTTCGGCTTGCCGAGTATGGCGATCTTTATCGTCTCCGGCTCCTCCGGGATATCCTCGGTCCTCTCCAGATCGAGGATGCCGAGAAGCGAATCCTCCAGCTCCTCTATGCCGGTGCCGTGGGCTGCGGAGATGCCGACCACGCGCTGGTAGCCATATGCGAAGTAGTTCCAGACGAGATCCTCCCTCTTGGGATCGTCCACCTTGTTCACGGCAAGGACGACCTTGTCCGTATATGGCCTGAGATGCTCGACGAGCATCATGTCCTCGGCAGTCACCTCCGTGCAGTCCATCAGGAAGATGATGGCATCGCTCTGGTCCAGGAGGGAGAGCGACTTGTCGGTGACGGCATGGTCGATGCCTTCCTTGTAGACCTTCACTCCTCCCGAGTCGACGAGCGTCACCGCGTTGTTGCCGAGAAGCCATCTCTCCGGAATCGGGTCGCGCGTAACGCCGGGGGTCGGGTCTGTGATCGCCCTCCTCTTCCCTATGAGGCGGTTGAAGAGCGTAGACTTGCCTGCATTCGGGCGTCCGATGATCGAGATCAAGGGAAGCGCCGTGTCTATATCTGCCTTGTTCCTTATATCAAGCTTTTCCATCGTTGAATTCCTTGAGAGCCTTCTCTATAGAGGTGGCATCGGGAAGAGAGAGTACCCTATCGGCGAAATCGACGCAACTTGCCATATCCAGCCCCCTGATGCGCCGCCTGACCTCCAGTATCGAATGCGCCGACATCGACAGCTCATCGAAGCCGAGCCCGATGAGGAGGGGGACATACTCCGCCTGACCTGCCATCTCCCCGCATATCGAGACGGGGACGCCATTGCTTCTTCCTGCCTCCGCGACATGCTTCATGAGCCTGATCACAGCGGGATGGAGGGGCCTGTAGAGATGGGCTATGCGCTCATTGCCCCTGTCGACCGCGATCGTGTACTGTATCAGATCGTTCGTGCCGATCGACATGAAGTCCACGTGCTTCGCGATGATATCCGATGTGATAGCCGCAGATGGCGTCTCGATCATCGTCCCGACCTTCATCTCCTCATTGAAGGCTATGCCATTTCTGCGGCACTCCTTCTTCACCTCATCGAGGAATGCGATGACATCCATGAGCTCCTCGGAACCGGAGATCATCGGGAACATGATGCGGACCGACTTCGACAGCGAGGAGGCCTTGAGTATCGACACCAGCTGACTGCGGAAGAAATCCCTGTTCTCCATGCAGTACCTGACGGCGCGCCAGCCGAGGATCGGGTTCTCCTCCTCGAACGACATGCCATCAGCGACCTTATCCCCTCCAAGGTCATAGGTGCGGAACGTCACGGGCCCGTACGACCCCATCCTGCGGGCAGCCTCATCGTACGCGCTCTCCCCGTCCATATGCTGGAGGACGAGGAACTCGGTGCGGAAGAGCCCTATTCCATCGGCTCCGGCCGCTATGGCTCCGTCGATTCCCTCAGCGCCCTCTATGTTGCACATGAGGTGGATGCGATGTCCATCGAGCGTTATGGCGGGAAGCTCCGCCTCCTTCCTGAGCTCCTTCTCGGTCCTTGCGGCGATGCCCTTCCTCGCGCGGAAGCTCCGCAGCGTCTTCTCATCGGGATCGATGATGGCGATGCCTTCCTTGGCATCCATCGCGATCATGGCGCCATCCTCGACATCCGTGGAGATGTCCCCGATGCCGAGTATCACCGGGATTTCATCGGAATGGGCAAGGATCGCGACGTGGCTCGTCGGACCGCCCGAATCCAGAAGGAGTCCTAGGATATCGGACTTCTCCAGCTCCATCAGCTCCGAGGGCGTGAGGTAATCGGCGATGATGATCGAAGGCTCCGTAAGCTCGATGCCGCCACCGACGCCCGCTATTGCATGCAGGAGCCGCACCTCCGCGTCGCGGATGTCGGCTATGCGCTCAGCGAAATACGAATCGCCTAAGGCTGCGAGCGCTGCCGTATACTTCTCCGTGGCGGCCTCGACCGCCCATGAGGCGCTGTAGCGCCTTTCCGTGATGTTCTCGCGTATGAGCGCAAGGAAATCGGGATCGGAGAGCATGCTCTCGTAGACTGCGAGGATATCGGCCTCGTCCTTGGTCGTTGGCTTTATCGCATGAAGCTCCGAAAGCACCCTGCTGAGGGCCTCCTCGAATGCCGCAAGCTCGGACTGGGGATCCTCGGAGAGCGAATGCTCCACGTTCTCGAGGATCGTATGGCGGAAGACGGCAGCCCTGCCCGTCACCACGCCTGGGAATACACCGATGCCTTTCTTCTCGACCATGCCATGATTATATCCGATGGAGCCGGATAGGGAATACCTTGCCCGCATATGGCGCACAGGCTAGAATGACAGCATGTCGTTGTGGAAGAGGATAGCCATGGCAGCGATTGCCATCGCTGCAGCTGCAGCCCTCATCGCGGCCTCGCTGATGAATCTGCCCAGGTGCATCCAGGTGCTGAGGATCGATGAGCATGCCGCCATGTGGAGAAGCGGGAAGGAACGCATGCATGGAGCCGTGATGCCGCGCATCCTGGAAGGCAGCGATGGGGAGGCAGTCGTTGAGGTCGAGATACCGGCCTATGGCAGCGATATGCTCCACCT
>CALXXR010000137.1 GCA_944392735.1 uncultured Spirochaetaceae bacterium
AGGAGAGGGGCGCCCACATCGTCATCTTCAACCAGTTCGAGCAGTTCGAGAACTACCTCTGGCACTACGAGGTGACGGGAAGCGCGATCATCGAGGTGCTCAAGCAGCTTGGCATCAGGAAGGCCAATGTGAGGGCATACGCCTCATCCACGGGATCCGGCGGAACGCTCGCGGCTGGAGACCATCTCAAGAACGTGTATCCCAACATCAAGATCGAAGCCGGAGAGGCGCTACCGTGCCCGACGCTCCTCCGCAATGGATTCGGCGCGCACAGGATCGAAGGGATCGGAGACAAGCACGTGCCTTGGATCCACAACGTGAAGAACACCGACATGGTGCTCTCCATCGACGATCAGGACTGCATGGACATCTACCGCCTCTTCAACGAGGAGAGCGGCAAGGAATACCTCTCGTCGATCGGCGTCAGCGATGAGGATATCGCGAACCTCTCGCTCTTCGGAATCTCTGGAATCGGCAACATGCTCTCCGCCATCAAGATGGCGAAGTACTACGAGATGGAGGAGGATGATGTGGTCTTCACCATCCTCACCGACAGCACATCGATGTACACCTCGCGCCTCAAGGAGCTCGAGGAGGAGCAGGGACCGTTCACGAAGACGGAAGCTGCGAAGGTTCATGCGTCGGCCCTCATGCATCAGGGCATCGACAACGCGATCGAGCTCGGATACTACGACAGGCTCCGCATCCACAACCTCAAGTACTACACATGGGTGGAGCAGCAGGGCAAGACCTATGAGGAGCTCAACAGGCAGTGGTACGACAGGAACTACTGGAAGGCGATCCCGCGCCTCACGGCAAGGATCGATGAGCTGATCACGGAATTCAACGAGAAGGTTGGAAACTGAGAGGGATGCCGGCCTGGCCGGCATTTCCTTTGATAAGGAGTTATGATGAGATTCCATTACGTATGCTCCGACTGCGGACGGGAGTTCCGCACGGAGGACCTCATGTACCAGTGCCCCGACTGCAGCAGGGAGAACGATGGCTCGCACTTCCCAAAGGGGAACCTCATCGTAGAGCTCGAGGATGATGTTCTGAAGGCTGCGGCTGCGAAGGAGCACGTGACTCCCAACGACTTCTACCCCTACCCCTCCGATGACCCGGAGGCATATCCGATCGGAGTCACCCCGCTCATGAGGCCTAGGAGGATCCAGGAGAGGCTCGATCTGCCAAGGCTTTCGTTCAAGCTCGACAGCCAGCTCATATCCGGATCGTTCAAGGACAGGGCAAGCTACGAGGTCGCCCTCCAGGCGAAAGCGCTCGGCGAAAAGAGGATCGTACTCGCCTCCACGGGCAATGCAGGAGCCGCCGCATCGGCGGTAGGTGCCGCCATGGGCCTGGACATCATCCTCTTCGTTCCGGAGACGGCCCCGCTGAACAAGCTCATGCAGAGCGTCCTCTACGGTGCGCATGTCGTTCCCGTGAAGGGAAGCTACGACGATGCATTCGCCCTCTCCATCGAATACACGAAGATGCATGGCGGCATAAACAGGAACACGGCATACAACCCCATGACGATAGAGGGGAAGAAATCCATCTCCATCGAGCTTTTCGAGCAGATGGGGAGGAAGGCGCCGGACGTGATCTACGTCCCAGTCGGCGACGGCTGCATCATCGCGGGCGTGGCCAAGGGCTTCAGGGATCTCATGAAGGCCGGCCTCAGCGAGAGGATGCCGCGCCTTGTGGCATGCCAGTCCACGGCATCGGATGCGATCTCAAGAGCGATCGAGCATGACGACTATCGTGCCATAAGCGCAACGACGAGAGCCGATTCGATCTCCGTCGACCTTCCTGCAAACGGAAGGATGGCAGCGGCATATGTCAAGGATTCCGGAGGATGGGCCGTGACGGTCGATGACAAGGACATCCTCGACAGCCAGATAACCCTCACCCGCCTTGCGGGAGTGCTGGCAGAGCCTGCTGCGGCAACTGCCTACGCAGCCCTCGAGAAGGACAGGGAGCACCTGGCATCAGAGCTGGGAAGGGAGGCTGAGGCGGTCGTGCTCCTCACGGGAACGGGATTCAAGGATATGAAGGCCTTCGACGGAAGGGCCTCCATACCGCCTGCTATCGAGAATTCCGTGGAAGCGCTGAAGATGCTTTCGTTCTGAGATGGAAATGGGGCTGTCGAACAGCCCCACTTCCTTCGGCTTATACCACCGTCACCGGGAAATCAGCGCTCCACACGTCGCCATCGCGATCGGTGAGCGTGGCATGGAGCGTATAGCTTCCGGGTTCGGTAGCCACGACCCTCACGCCCTGCACTGCAACCGAGCTGTCGGCGCCGATGCGTCGGATCGATCCGTTCGTACGGAGGACGCTGAGCCCATCGCTTCCTGAGCACACCACCTCTGCATCCCTGATATCCTCGGTGCCATTGTTCTCGATGGTGAAGGATATATCGGCCTGCGTTCCTGCAGGGATCGCATCGATGCTGTAGTGGCGCGCCTTCGCATCGACGAGCTGCGCATTCTTCCAGAGCGCTTCGAAGTATGCTCCGTTGCCTTCCAGCACGACTTCCGTCTCGTCGGGTGCGATGTACTCGCCTGTAGAGCGGTCAACCCATCCCGCAAAGACATATGAGCCATCCGGAGCCGTAAGCGATGGAACCGCTATGGCATCGCCGTCCTGAGCGTCGGATATCGTCGACTCGGTGTTCGTGAGCTCATCCCTGAAGACGACGCGCGTCTCCCAGACTGCATAGAATGTCTGGTCGGTATACGGCGCCTTGATCGTCTCGCCGGGCTGGTACATGATCTCACCGGGGGTGACGCCCCATCCAACCAAAACGCCAGCTGCGGAGGTGTCCACCCTCATGCTGTCGGCATCGGGAAGGACCAGATCCTCTCCCGGAACGACCGATCTTGATGATGAATACCTGAAGCTGTAGCTGTCGCCGGATGCAGACCATTCGAACGATACCGATGGTCTGTAGTACCTGCTGTTCTCCATGAGCCAAGCCGCCTCCTCAGCTCTCTGCGGCTCATCCTCCGCTATGATGAGAGACAGAAGCTGATCCGTCTCATCCCTTGTCATCGCGCTGTACGAAACAGCGTTCATCTCATACCAGGCTTCCCTGGCCTTCTGCATGTTTCCGGCATCGAGGGCCTTCTCATAGCTCCTCTGCGCCTTCTGATGGTCCTTCCGGACCTGGGAGAGCATATCGCTGTAGCTCTCGATGGCCTGAGCGGCATCGCCGGACTCAAGCGCTGCCGTGAAATCCTCCCTGAGCTTTGAAGCGTCCGCTGCAAAGAGCGCCGCTGAAGCGATCATAAGGAAGACCATGGCACCTGCGATCCTTCTCTTCATATCAATCCTGCCTCCTGCTGACAATAAGGTAGCAGATAACCTGTGAAGCTTGCTGAAAGCATTCATGAATCTATCGTGAAGAAAGCATCACGCTGTATGGAAAGATGGCTTGGAGCCCGGAATCAGCCATCCAGGATGATCGGAAGGCCTCATTGCCTTGATCGAGAAAGCGGCAGCATCCAGGTGGACGCTGCCGCATGATCCTATTCGAGCTCGACGGCTCCTGTATAGAGCTGGTAGTAGACGCCATGCTGCTTGATCAGGTCGTCGTGGTCGCCGCGCTCTATGATCCTGCCGTGGTCGAGCACCATGATCGCATTGGAGTTGCGCACGGTCGAGAGCCTGTGGGCGATTACGAAGACCGTCCTTCCCTCCATC
>CALXXR010000138.1 GCA_944392735.1 uncultured Spirochaetaceae bacterium
TGAAGTCATCAGCAGCGGAGCAGATCATTGTATTTTCCTGCACTTATGGCTGCTCAGGAATACCTGTCGTTCCTGGTGCTGTCCAGTTGCTGAAAGTCAAGGATCCAGTGTATGAGCCATCCTTCGAACCGAAGAATGTATTTTTTCCTTCCAGATCTACTGTTTCTGCAACAGAACAATCACTGATTGAAATGCTTCCTTCTATTTCTCCTGCACTTGCATCCTTATAGACAAGGCCAAGGAATCCTGCTGCACTGTCGCTGAACTGTCCACCAGATGCCATTGTCAGTCCTTCGACCACGCAGCCTTCGATCGTTGCCTTATTGCCGATGGTTCCGACACAGCCGCCAGCCTGGGCAAGATACGTGGCCTCTGTTGTAATCGAGACATTGCTGCGGCAATCCTTCACCAGCGTGGCGGAGTTTGCGTCTCTACCGGTAATAATGCCGACGATACCGCCGATCCAGCGTGTCTTCGTCTTAGCAGAATCATAGGCGGAGGCAACGAGGCTGCACCTGCTCTCGCAACCGGATATCTCCTTCGCATTCAGGGCCTGTCCTACGATTCCGCCGACCTTCTCTATACCTGTAATGGTCCCTTCGCTATATGAACCTGTTATCGATGCTCCGTTGTAAAGATAGCCAGCGATTCCTCCCGCTTCGTTGCCGGTTGCATCATCTGCACCGGATGAGACTGAAGTGATATCTCCGTAGTTCTTGGATTCTTTTACGCCGAAATACTCGAAGCCGGAAGCTGCATTGCTGTCCGCTGCATTCAATCCTCCAACGATTCCACCGACATAT
Organism: uncultured Spirochaetaceae bacterium; assembly: GCA_944392735.1. GTDB lineage: Bacteria > Spirochaetota > Spirochaetia > Sphaerochaetales > Sphaerochaetaceae > Ornithospirochaeta. The sequence goes on from CALXXR010000138.1 coordinate 804, forward strand.
TCGATTGCCTTCACAATCGACCGATTCTCGCAGTCATCGATCTGTATATTGCCAAGGCCGCAAGCGATGATTCCACCTGCGTACATGCCCGTCGATTCAACAACCGCCTCAGCGGCAGAAGATGAACCGGAAATCGCAATCGAGCTGGTTGCCAGAGCTTTGCCATACCCTATTATACCGCCGGCATACTGGTTTTCTGCCGATATCGAGCCGCTGTTATGCGAATCGATGATCTCGAATTTCTCACCAGATTCCGAATTGATCTGTCCGGTTATTCCGCCGATATACATCGAACCGGAAATATCTCCGTTGTTATCAGCAGTGATCTTTCCACCATGATGATATCCGACAATGCCAGCCGCTCTGTTCTTTGCTGAGATGCTGCCATTGTTCACGGTACGTGTTCCATCGGAAGCGGTTCCGATCACTTCATCGCCGTTCGCAGCGGCACTGATGCCACCAGCTATACCGGCGATATAGTCTGCGCTGAAAGCCTCAGAATCGAAATCAAAGCTGCCATTATTGACGCATCCCTTGATGACAACCGAATCCGCAGCGTTTCCAACGATTCCACCAACCTGTGTGATAGCCTTTCCATTATAGCCAGCAGCAACAGTGATATCTTCTGAATTCGTCGATTTCTCAATCGTCGTCGTACCGCTCTGCGCAAGGCCTACGATCCCACCGATCGCATACTGATCAACACCCTCCTCACCGATGATCTCAATCGTTCCATCATTGACAGCACCGGTGATGCGGGATTCTCCTCTTGTATTGCCGACTATGCCGCCAATTGCCTTGGACCCTTTGATCGTTCCTGTATTGGAAACGTTGTCGAATGTCGTGTTCCATGCATTTCCAGCGATTCCACCCGAGTATCTGATTGCATCGACATCGCCAGAATTGGATGTATCGGTTATCTCTGCACTTCCCTTGATATACGCAATGACACCAGCAATCTTGTTTCCTGGATTGCCATCGGACGAGATGTCTGCCTCATTCGTAGAATTTGCTATGACAACAGAAGTGCCGCTCTCCGCTCTTCCGACAAGACCGCCTGCGGTTGCCCCCTTCACAGAGCTGCCATCAGCAGTATGGCAATCGGATATCGTCAGCGTTCCAGACGGCACGATTCCAACCAAGAGACCAACTCCGCTGTCGAAATCAGCCGTGCCAGTGTACTCGACCTTGCCGGAGATCGTGAGGCCGGAAATCTCAGCTCCATCGCCAGCGAAGTTGAAGAATCCATGGCCATTGTTGCCATCCTCATCTCCTGTCATGACAAGACCGGTTATCGTCGAGCCATTGCCATTGAAGATGCCCTTGAAAGGAGTGTCCGCGGTTCCAATGCCAACCCAATTCGACCCGGATGTCCTTGCACTGCTTCCAGCAGGAGCAGACAGATCATATGTACCGGGAACCAAGGAGATGTAGTCGCCAGTGAAATCCTCACCTCCTGCAACATGCTCCCTAAGCTTTTCCAACTGATCGTTGCCAGCCAGCACGAATGGCGTCTCCTTCTCGCCATTGCCTCCTTCGAATCCAAGCTGCTGCCCAACAGCATTTATCCTTTCATCATTTCCAATGGGATAAAGAAGCAGAACATCCCCAGAATTCCTACACCCGAAGGAAAGAAGCAGCACCGCTACAGCGATGATAACAGCACACTTTCGCATAGAAACCTCCAAGTGTAGAATAGCCCCCCCCGGTAAGGTACTTCAACAAAAATCTCTATCTTCTAGTGTAAAAAAACGGCCACCTCCTGGTGACGGCTTCAGACGCCATGCGTCTGCCTCTCTCTTTCCCTAAGCGGAAAGCGTGTCAGGCCTTCTCAGCCTTCTTGGCCTTTGCAGCCTTCTTGTCAGCGGCCTTCTCCTCCTTCTTCGTCTTCTCGACGAGCTCGAGGATAACCATCTCCGCAGCATCTCCAAGCCTGTTGCCGGTCTTGAGGATCCTTGTGTAGCCGCCATTGCGATCTGCGAAGAGCGGTGCGATCTCTTTGAAGAGCTTGTTGAGGACAGCCTCGTCGTTGATGTCGCGGGCGATCATACGGCGGTTGTGAACCGAGTCGACCTTTGCCCTGGTGATCATCTTCTCTGCCATCCTTCTGACTTCAAGAGCCTTTGCCTTTGTGGTCTCGATCCTCTCATACCTGAAGAGTGATGTGACCATGTTGCGCTTAAGCGCCTTGCGTTCACTGGATTTGCGCGAGAGCGCGTTGAATCCGATCCTATGCTTCATTGTTCTCTACTTCCTTGTTCTCTGGAACTTTGATAGACGTCTTCAAGACACTGAAGTCAGACATGCCGAGCGTAAGGCCCCACTCCCTGAGCTTATCCTTGATCTCAGAAAGCGACTTCTTTCCGAAGTTCCTTGTCTTGGCAATCTCATCCTCAGTCTTCCTTGCAAGATCCCCGATGGTCTTGATGCCTGCATTCTTCAGGCAGTTGGACGAGCGGACGGTGAGCTCCAGCTCCTCTACAGGAGTATCAAGAAGCTTCCTGATCCTCTCCTCCTCCTCATCGATCTCCTCGGTGGTGCACACCTGGCCTTCATCGAAGTTGATGAAGATGGTGAAGTGCTCCTTGACGATCTTGGCAGCCTCGCCGAGGGCATTCTCAGGCGTGATCGTGCCATCCGTATAGATCTCGAGGGTGAGCTTCTCATAGTCGTTCCTCTGACCTACCCTTGTGGGCTCGATCGAATAGAGGACCCTCTTGACCGGGGAGAAGAATGCATCGATGGCGATCGTTCCGGGCTCTTCGGAGTACTTCTCATTGAGCTCGGACGGGACATAGCCCCTTCCGAGATCGATCTGCACCTCCATCTCGAGATCGCAGTCATCCATCATCGTGAAGATCGGGAGATCAGGGTTCGTTACCGTAACCTGATCGCGCTCGAAATCCTTACCGGTGACGACACCAGGTCCCTTGCATGGGATGGTGAGGACTGTTCCCTCCGAGTCGTCGGGCATCGAGATCTGCAGTTTCTTAATGGCCGCTATGATATCGTTGATATCTTCCTTCACACCCCTCAGCGGCTCGAACTCCGAGGTGACCATGTGCGCGTCACGGGAATCGGCGCCGCCGAATGTCGTGAAGCGGATGGCTGTCACCGCATATCCCTGGATCGAGGAGAGGAGGACGCGGCGGAGCGTATTGCCGACGGTCGTTCCAAAGCCCCTCTCGAACGGGTAGGCGACGAACTTGCCGTAGTCAGCTGTCGAGACAGTGTGATCAGGGATGATTCCCGAAGGTCTCTTGAATCCCTTGAGAAGATTTTTTCTAGCCATCATTGCTCCTTATTACGCAGCTCTTAGAGCCGGAATCGATCAGACACGGCGTGTCTTGCGCGGCCTGCATCCATTGTGCGGAATCGGGGTGACGTCCCTGATCGTGCGAACCTTGAGTCCAAGCACTCCGAGCGTCCTGATGGCGCTCTCGCGTCCGACTCCCGGTCCCTTCACGAATACATTGACTTCCCTGAGGCCGAAATCCATTGCCTTCTTCGCAGCAGTCTCGCATGTAGTCTGAGCAGCATACGGGGTGGACTTCTTAGCTCCGCGGAATCCGAGCATACCAGCGGATGCCCAGGAAACGGCATTGCCAGCGAGATCGGTAACCGTGATGATCGTGTTGTTGAAGGTTGCCTGGATATAGACATTGCCCTCGAGTACGGTCTTCTTTGTCTTCTTTACATTAGCCATTTCTTCTCACCTGCCCTTACTTCTTCTTGTTGGCAACGGTCTTCTTCTTGCCCTTCCTGGTCCTGGCATTGGTCTTTGTCCTCTGTCCCCTTACCGGAAGTCCCTTCCTGTGCCTGAGTCCCCTGTAGCAGCCGATGTCCATCAGCCTCTTGATGTTGAGGGCAACCTCAGTGCGGAGATGTCCTTCGATCTTGTACTCCTCCTCGATGACCTTCCTGAGAAGGGCAAGGTCATCGTTGGAGAGGGAGTTGATCCTGACATCCGGGTCGATATTCGTCTTCTGACAGATCTGCATGGCGGAAACCCTGCCGATTCCGTAGATATATGTCAGTGCGATCTTAACTGCCTTATTGGGCAGGTCAACACCTGCTATACGCGCCATTCACGGCCTCCTGTTATTTCTGTCTCTGCTTGTGCTTCGGGTTATCGCAGATGATGCGCACAACGCCAGCACGTCTTATAACTTTGCACTTGTCGCAAATCGGTTTTACACTAGCTCTGACCTTCATTTCAAAACTCCTATCAGAATTTCTTAATCCTACGCTTCCTTGCATCCACGAAGCCGTCATGGTGATGCATCTTCATCAGTCCATCGAGCTGCCTCATCGTCTCGAGGTCAACGCCGACGAGGATGATGAGCGATGTTCCGCCGAACAGCATAGCAACATTCGAGGGGAATGAGAAGAACATCTGGATCAGAGTCGGAATCAGCGCGATGAACGCGAGGAAGATAGCACCTGGGAGGACGATGCGGTTAAGCACCTTCGTCAGATACTCCTCGAGCTTCTCGTTCCTTACTCCCGGAATCGATCCACCGTTATCCCTTATATTCTTCGCCATCTCGATCGGGTTGAGCGAAATCTGCGTATAGAAGAAAGCGAACGCGATGATCAGAAGAGTATAGATGATGAGGTACGGCGCGCCCTGCGGATTGAGGAAGTTCGCGACAGCCCTGAGCCATCCGATGTTCGAGTTGTAGCCAAGCTGGAGCGGGAATGAGAGCAGAGTCGAAGCGAAGATGACCGGGATGACTCCAGACGGGTTGATCTTGAACGGGAGGTGCGAGCTCTGCGAGCCATACATCCTCCTTCCGACAACGCGGCGGGAATACTGCACTGGGATCTTCCTCTGACCCTTCTCCTCATAGACGACGAGCGCGACTACGAAGAAGAACATGATGACGACGACGATGAGCGCAACAGGGTTCATGGAACCATTGGAGACGCTCCTCACCATCGTGTATGCGGCTGACGGGATGCGGGCAACGATACCTGCGAAGATCATGAGGGAGATACCGTTTCCGACACCGTTCTTCGTGATCTTCTCTCCAAGCCATACCATTACCATGGAACCGGCCGTGACGGAGATGATCGAAACGATCGTGAACGCCCCGGGTCCGATTGCAAGCGCTCCAGGGATGCTGCGCGCATACATCGATGCGGCAAGCGACTGGATAGCTGCGACCACGATAGTGCCATAGCGGGTGTACTGCTGGATCTTCTTAGATCCCTGCGGATCCTGCGCTAGCTTCTTCAGCGACGGGATGACGAGCATCAAGAGCTGCATGATGATCTGCGTGCTGATGTATGGCATCACCCCGAGCATGAAGATCGAGAAGTTCGCGAAGGCACCGCCGGAGAAGAAGTTCAGGTACTCCGTGAAGGAGTTGGAGTTGGACTCGAAATAGCTGAGGACAGCTCCCGGGTTCACTCCAGGAATCGGAAGAGCTGCACCGACCCTCGTCACTGCAAGCAGCCCGAGGGTGAAGAGCACCTTCTTCCTGATATCCTTCATTCTGAGCATTTCTACCAGAGTGTTTGCCATTGTGTCCCTTCTCTTTTACCTGATCTCTCCGCCAGCTGCCTTGATCTTCTCAGATGCAGAGCCGGAAATCTTCACTCCATCGATGACAAGCTTCTTCGTCACCTCGCCATCAGCAAGGATCTTGGCTGCCATCCTTCCCTTAAGAAGCCCCTTCTCGCGAAGCGTCTCATCGGAGACCGTCTCGCCGTCGGCATATGCCTTGTCAAGCGCAGCAAGGGATATAGCCTGCCTCTCCTCCTTGAAAGGATAGTTGGAGAAGCCGCGCCTTGCGATGCGCCTGTAGAGGGGCATCTGGCCGCCTTCGAATCCGAGGCGGACACCGCCGCCGGAGCGGCTGTTCTGCCCGTCATGGCCGCGTCCGCATGAGCGTCCGATACCGGAGCCGTTGCCGCGGCCTACTATGGTCTTGCGGGTCGTAGCGCCCGCTGGCTTTACGATCTGTGCCATTACAGGACCTCCTCAACCTTCACCAGGTGTGAGACTGTGCGCACCATGCCAAGATTGACAGGGTTCGCTTCACGGATGACGGAGCTGGAGATCTTGCCGAGTCCGAGGGCCTTGATGGTCCTTCTCTGGACTGGGAGTGTTCCCGCAAGCCCCTTGACGAGTGTTATCTTGATCTGCTTTGCCATAATCAACTCCACATTTCCTTCAGAGTCTTGCCTCTGCCCTTAGCCACCGCTGCGGCATCGTACATATGCTCGAGAGCATCGAATGCTGCCTTGACGGTGTTGATTCCATTCCTGGAGCCGAGCGACTTGGAAAGAACATCCTTGATACCCGCGGCATCGCAGACGAGGCGCACAGCACCGCCAGCCTTGACACCTGTTCCAGGAACAGCCGGCCTGAGGAGCACGGAAGCGCTCTTGTACTTGCCGATGATGTCGTGGGGAATCGTGGTTCCCTTGAGGGGAACGTTGATCAGGTGGGCCTTTGCCTTATCCGTAGCCTTCCTTATAGCGTCGGAGACATCGTTGGCCTTGCCGAAGCCGTATCCTACCCTGCCATCGCCATAGCCTACGACGACAAGCGCGGAGAAGGAGAATCTCTTTCCACCCTTGACGACCTTGGCAACACGGTTGAGCTTGACAAGCTTCTCGATGCATCCATCCTTGACTTCTCTGTCTTTCTTTTCCATACCGCTCTCCTAGAACTTGATTCCGGCCTTTCTGGCGCCGTCGGCAATGCTCTTGACGATTCCATGGTAGATATAGCCGTTGCGGTCGAAGACCACGGAATCGATGTTCTTCTCAAGAAGCCTCTTTCCCACGATCTCGCCGAGCTTTTCAGCATCAGCGGTTGTGTTCTTCATGCTCCTGAGATCGGCTTCAACGGTAGAGGCAGAGACCAGCGTATGTCCTACCGTGTCGTCGATGACCTGGACATACATGTGGTAGTTGCTCCTGAAAACAGTCATTCTCGGTCTTGAGGCCGTGCCGGAGATCCTCTTCCTGATGTGGGCCTTCCTCTTGGCATGCCTTCTGTTCTTATCGATCATTCTGTTCATACTCTAAACCGCCTTATTTCTTGCCACCGGACTTACCGACCTTGCGGCGGATCGTCTCGTCTTCGTACTTGATGCCCTTGCCCTTATACGGCTCAGGTCCCCTGAGAGAACGGATCTCTGCGGCGCACTTGCCGACCTTCTCCTTGCTGATGCCGCTGATGGTGAGCTTGGAAGGACCGTCAGCTGCGATGGCAATGCCCTCAGGAATGATGTACTCGATCGGCATTGAGTATCCAAGGTTGAGGGTAAGGATATTGTCCTTGACCTCTGCCCTGTAGCCTACGCCGTTGATCAGAAGGACCTTCTGGAAGCCGGTGCTTACGCCGGTGACCATGTTCAGGATCAGCTGGCGATAGAGCCCATGATAGCTCTTCGACTGCTTCTCATCATCCTTCCTGGTGACGACGATCTCATTGCCCTGGACCTCCACGTTGATCTCCGGCTTCGTCTGAAGCTCGAGAGCTCCCTTGGGTCCCTTGACGGAGACAAGACCGTTCTCGACCTTGACCTCCACCTTCTCCGGAATCTGCACCGGAAGCTTTCCGATTCTAGACACTTTCAGCCTCCTTACCAGATCGTGCAGAGAAGCTCACCGCCGACCTTGGCCGCCTTGGCCTTCTTGCCGGTGATGACTCCCGTAGAGGAAGAGACAACCACGATGCCGATTCCGTTGTAGACGGAAGGCATATCCTTGTAGCCGCAGTATACGCGGCGGCCGGGTGTGGAGATACGCTTAAGGCCATGGAGCACGGGGGACTGATCCTCGCCATACTTGAGGAAGATGCGGATGTATGTCGCATCATCCTTCGTGACCTTCTTGAAATTCTTGATGAAGCCCTCGTTCTTAAGGATCTTGATGATCTGAAGCTTAAGATTGGAGGCTGTCACATCCACTTTCTCATGCTTTGCCTGACTAGCATTCCT
>CALXXR010000139.1 GCA_944392735.1 uncultured Spirochaetaceae bacterium
CATCGAGTGCGGAGGCCATGGGGATCCTCAGTCCGTCGATCTCGTGGATCCTGTTCTCCTCCCTGAAATCCGAGAGCCTTGCTCCATGCTTCTCCACGACCTGTGCGATGCGGGATGCCCTTGCGGAGAGCCTTCCGGTCTGCGTGCCGGGCGAATCGCCTACGATGATTGTCCTCGCCCCCATCTCCTCGAGTATGGACAGCAGCGCATCGATGGCCCTGTAGTCGGTGGTTATGGCCTTCTCCGGAGCAGCGTCGGAGAGGATGTTCGGCTTGACGAGCACGGTCTTTCCGGAAACATCCGGAAACGATGTGGCTGCGATGATCCTCCTCAGCGCTCCATCGAGCTCGGATGGGGTGTATTCCCTGCATTCGGTTATTGCGAGTCCTGTCATATCTTCCTCAGCATCGCGGCGTACATGGGACCGCGTCCCCAGCTTGAGTCTGGCAGCACGATCATGCCGTGGGGCCGCTTCTCCCCATATTCGAGGGATATCTCCAGCTCCTCGGCTTCTCCCGGGTGCCTATGCATGAAGCGCTCGATGATCTCTTCATCCTCATTGCGGTTGATGGCGCAGGTGGAGTATACGAGCGTTCCGCCCTTCTTCAATGCGAGCATGGCGGATGCGAGCATCGAGTACTGCAGCGCCTGCAGCCTCTTGGGTCTGGATGGCGACCACATTGCGTAATGCTCCGGGCTCTGGAGGACATGGCGCTCTGATGAGCATGGGGCATCCAGGAGGATGGCATCGTACGCTTCCTTCTCATAGAGCCCCCAGCGTGAGGCGTCGTGGCCGGTGATGCTCCAGCTCTGCCGCCACTTCTCAGGCACCGATTGCGACACAGCGCGCCTCATGCGTTCCCTTCTGTCGGGAGAGCGGTCGTTGGAGACGAGGCTGCCAGTGCCTCTGAGCCTGGTGAGGATGACGATGGTCTTCCCTCCTGGAGCCGCGCACATGTCGAGCACCGCATCGCCTTCGCTTATCGGGAGCAGGGCAGCGACCTCCATCGAGGTCCTGTCCATGTAGTAGGGCTCAAGAAGCTCCTCCGGGGATGCCTTGTCCTCCTCTCCGGAGAGCATGGCCTCCTTCAGGGCATTCCATCTATCCCCATACTGCTCGGCATAGAAATCATCGAACGATATCCTAGGCATTGAAGATCCTCAGGTATGTATGGAGCGCTCCCACGCCTATCCCGAGCACAGCTCCTGCTATCACCTGGATGGCGGAATGCCCGATCATCGTCTTGAGTGCCGTGGGGGAGAACGTGCCGTCGGTGTGGATCGTGGAGAGTATCTCCGACCACTGGTTGAGAAGCTCGGCCTGCTTTCCCGTCTCATAGCGCACGTTCATCGCATCGTTCATGATCACGAGGGCGATGAAGACGCAGATGGCGAATGCCGTGCTGTCCATGCCGCTCTCCATTCCTACGGAGATCGTGAGCGCCGCAGCTGCCGCCGAATGGGAGGAGGGCATGCCTCCGGTGGTGGTGAGGTACCTCCATTTCCATCCATTGCCGAGCATGGCGCTTATGATGGGCTTCAGCAGCTGTGCTGCCGCGAATGCGAACGCAGCAGAGAACAGCGGTATATTCTGCAGTAGCTTCTCCATGCCTAGGAGCCTAGCATCGTCTACTGACGTGGTCAATCTTCTCCATATTCCCTATAATGCACAGCGAGGAGAGCATATGGGACAGACACAGTGCTACAAGATACTCTCATCCCATCTCGTGGGCGGAGAGCTCAGGAAGGGCGAGAGCATCTCGATAAGGATAGATCAGACGCTTACCCAGGATGCCACGGGCACGATGGCGTATCTGGAATTCGAATCCCTTGGGCTGGAGAGGGTCCGGAACGAACTGGCAGTCAGCTATGTCGACCACAATACGGTGCAGGTCGGCTTCGAGAACGCCGATGACCATGAATATCTCAGGACCGTCGCGGACAGGAAGGGCGTCATCTACTCGAGGGCCGGAAACGGCATCTGCCACCAGGTGCACCTTGAGCGCTTTGCGCTTCCCGGGAAGACGCTCCTCGGCTCCGATTCCCATACGCCGACGGCAGGCGGGATCGGATCATTCGCTGCAGGAGCCGGTGGGCTCGATGTAGCGCTTGCGATGGCCGGCGTTCCATTCTCCATCATCGCCCCCAAGGTCGTGGGCATCAGGCTCACGGGACATCTCAGGCCCTTCGTATCGGCGAAGGACGTCATCCTCAAGGTCCTCGAGCGCTTCGGCGTGAAGGGCAACGTGAATACCGTCTTCGAGTACTTCGGAGATGGCGTGGATACGCTGTCGGTGCCGGAGAGGGCTACGATCGCGAACATGGGAGCCGAGTGCGGCGTCACGACCTCGCTCTTCCCCTCCGATGGCAATACCAAGGCATTCCTCAAGGCCCAGGGCAGGGGGGATGGCTTTGTTCCGCTCTCGGCTGATGTGGATGCCGAGTACGATGAAGTCTTCGAGATCGACCTCTCGTCATTGGAGCCTCTTGCCGCCTGTCCGCATAGCCCTGGGAACATCAGGAGCGTTTCCGAGCTTGAGGGCATGGCGGTCAACCAGGTCCTCATCGGATCATGCACCAATTCCAGCCTCATGGACCTGAGGAAGGCGGCGCGCATCCTCCAAGGCCATCATGCGGCTCCATCGGTATCGCTGGGCGTCGCTCCCGGATCTCGCGAGGTGCTCATGATGATAACCGAGGATGGTACGCTCGAGACGCTGATCAAGGCAGGGGCGAGGATCCTCGAGAGCGCCTGCGGCTTCTGCATCGGCAACCATCAGAGCCCGGGGACGGAGAGCGTCTCGCTTCGAACGAGCAACCGCAACTTCTACGCACGCTCGGGAACGCCTTCGGCATCGGTGTACCTGGTCTCTCCAGAGACGGCTGCCTATTCCGCCATAACCGGAGTCTTCTCCGATCCGAGGAAGTCGGATGCCGACCTTTCGGACATCACCATGCCGAACGAATTCCTCATCGATGACTCGATGCTCCTGAAGCCCACCTATTCGCTTGATGTGAAGAGGGGGCCGAACATCGGCGAACCGCCTCGCAATACGCCGCTTCCGCATATCGTGAAGGGCCATGCCGCCATAAAGGTGAGAGACAAGATCACGACCGATCACATCATGCCGGCAGGCGCTAGGCTCAAGTACCGCTCCAACATCCCGCTCTATTCGACGTTCGTCTTCGAATCCGTCGATCCGGAATTCCCCAAGAGGGCTGCCCAGCTCAGGGATGAGGGGGAGAGCGGCTTCATCATCGCAGGCGCATCCTATGGGCAGGGCTCCTCGAGGGAGCATGCCGCAATCTGTCCGATGTATCTTGGCATCAGAGCGGTCTGCGCAATCTCCATCGAGAGGATCCATCAGGCGAACCTCTGCAACTTCGGCATCCTCCCGCTCCTGTTCGAGGATGAGGAGGATTACCAGAAGATCGAGCAGGGCGATGAGCTGGAGCTTGTCGATCCCATCGCGTCGCTCGAGAGCGGATCGTTCACCCTGCACGACATCACGAAGGATCTGAGGATCCCGATGAGGCTCTTCGCATCCGAGGAGCAGAAATCCATGCTGCGCGTGGGCGGCAGGCTCAACGAGGTGAAGCTATGAGGATCAGGATGGAGGATGGCAGGCTCATCGTCCCGGATGAGCCGGAGATCGTCTTCATCGAAGGCGATGGAGTGGGGGCGGAGATCACGGTCCGCATGCGCCAGACGCTCGATGCAGCTGTCGAGAAGGCATATGCAGGCAGGCGCCGCATACTCTGGAAGGAAGCGCTTGCAGGCGGCAAGGCGATCCAGCAGACGGGGACGAACCTCCCCGATGAGACCCTTGAGGCGATCGAGGAGTCGCTTGTTGCGATCAAGGGGCCATTGATGACCCCGGTAGGCAAGGGAGCGCGCTCCCTCAACGTGGCTCTCAGGCAGAAGCTCGACCTATACGTCTGCCTGCGTCCCGTCGAGTACTTCGATGGCGTGCCTTCTCCTGTCAGGCACCCCGAGAACGTCGACATGGTCGTCTTCAGGGAGAACACGGAGGATATCTATGCAGGCATCGAATGGCCATCCGGCTCCGAGGAGGCGGGAAAGATTATCTCCTTCCTGCAGGATGATATGGGCGTTTCCAGGATCAGATTCCCCGAAACCTCCGCAATCGGCGTGAAGCCCGTATCCCCGGATGGCTCCAAAAGGCTCATCAGGGCCGCAATCGACTATGCGATCGCGCATCGCAGGCGCTCCGTGACGCTGGTGCACAAGGGGAACATCATGAAGTTCACCGAGGGCGGATTCCGCTCATGGGGCTATGAGCTGGCGAAGGAGGAGTATGGCGCCATCGATCGCGATGGGCGCATCTTCATCCCAGCCCCCCATGGGGATATCGAGATGAAGGACTGCATCTGCGATGCGTTCCTGCAGAACATCCTTCTGAAGCCCGAGGACTACGATGTCATCGCAACGCTGAATCTCAACGGCGACTACGTCTCGGATGCCCTTGCCGCCGAGGTCGGAGGCATCGGCATCGCACCGGGAGGGAACATCAACTACTCAACGGGAGCGGCCATCTTCGAGGCCACGCACGGAACGGCACCGGATATCGCGGGCAAGGATATCGTGAATCCCCTTTCGATCATCCTCTCGGGTGTGATGATGCTTGAGTACATGGGCTGGAACGAAGCGGCGGAGATGATCCGCAGCGCTGTGAGGATGGCAATCGCCTCTGGCCGTGTGACAAGGGATTTCTTCCTTCTCATGGAGAAGGAGGGGAGGAAGGGCGAGTGCCTCTCGACGAGCGCATTCACCGAGGAGATCATAGGCCTTCTGCAGTAAGCTCCTCGAATGAGGATATCTCCACGATCCGGGGATCCCTGATGCTCGGGGCACCCGGCTCGAGGATGCGGATGACCATCATCGCACCTGCCGCAAGCGCTCCCTTCACCCCTGAGGCGGAGTCCTCGAACACGACGGTCCTCTCAGGATCGGTGCCGATTGCCCTCATTGCGAGGCGGAAGATGGCAGGATCCGGCTTGGAGGGGATGTCTGTGCGGCCCGCGATGATGCGGCCTTTGTCGAAGAACCTCTCCAGTCGGTATTCCGGTATGTACCAATCCATGTTGATCCTGGGAGCCGATGAAGCGATCGCCATCGGCAGCCCGCGCTCCTTCAGCGCATGAAGGACCCTCTCCGCACCTGGAGAGAGCGTAAGGCCGCTCTCTATGCAGAAGCTGCGGTAGAGCGTCTCCTTGTACAGCACCAAGCCATCCTTCTCCTCCTTCGAGGCATGCGGAGCGAGGTAGTCGATCGTCTCTCCATCTGTGCGGCCATTGAGGAGCGAGTACTCCTCATCGGAGAGGGCTCTGCCCCTGATCCTCTCCGATGTGCTGTCCCACGCCCGCCTGTTCTCATCAGAGTCCCAGAATAGCGTGCAGTTGAAGTCGAATACGTATCCGTCAGCGCTCGGCAATGGGAACGACATCCCTTGCCTCCGGTCCGGAATAGATCTGCCTTGGCCTTCCGATCTTCTGGTACGGGTCGTGCCTCCACTCGAGGTAGTGCGCAATCCATCCAGGAAGCCTTCCCATGGCGAAGAGCACGGTGAACATCGATACCGGTATGCCCATCATGTGGAATGTGATGCCGGTATAGAAGTCGACGTTGGGGTAGAGGTGGCGCTCGATGAAGTAGTCGTCGTGCGTGGCCTTCTCCTCCAGCTCCAGCGCGATATCCAGGAGCCTGTCCGTCTTCCCGCTCGCTCCAAGCACCTCCATCGTGAGATCCTTGGCGATCCTCGCCCTCGGGTCGAATGTCTTGTATACCCTGTGGCCGAATCCGTAGAGGCGGAATGGATCCTCCTTGGACTTCGCCTTCTCGATCACCTGATCTACGGAGAGGCCCTCCGACTCGATCTTCTGCAGCATATCCATCACAGCCTGGTTCGCACCGCCATGCTTGGAGCCCCAGAGCGCGCATACGCCTGCAGTGACGGAAGCATAGAGGTTCGCATCGGAGGAGCCGACGAGGCGCACTGCGCTTGTCGAGCAGTTCTGCTCATGGTCGGCATGGAGGATCAGCAGCTTGTTGAGCGCCGCCACATGCACAGGGGAAGGTACGTAGTTGTTCACTGATGTATGGAACATCATGTTGAGGAAGTTCGCGCAGTAGGAGTAGTTGTACTGCGGCTCGACGAAGTCGAGTCCATTCATCTGCCTGTACGTGAATGCCGCGATCGTCCTCATCTTCGAAAGCAGCCTCGTGACCGTGAGGTCGAGGTTCTCCTCGGGATCCCTGTCCTCCAGCTCCGGATAGAATGCCGAAAGCGATGCGACCATCGCCGCAAGTATTCCCATCGGATGGCCATCGTGGGGGTAGGCACGGAAGAAATCGCGCATGTTCACGTGCAGGAGGGAGTTCTCGTTCAGGAGCTTCTGGTATCCGATCCTCTCCTCAGCCGACGGCAGGCGTCCCTTGATCAGCAGGTATGCGACCTCGATGAAGTCGCACTTGGCAACGAGGTCTGCGATATCGTAGCCGCGGTACCTGAGGATGCCCTTCTCCCCGTTGATGTAGCAGATCGATGACATGCATGAGCCGGTGTTCACGTAGCCGGGATCGTATGTGATGTATCCCGTGTCCTTGCGGAGCGATGTGATGTCGATCGACTTCTCGCCCATGCTGTCGGTGATGATGTCGGCATAGAACTCCTTGCCGCCTGAAAGCCTTATGAGGGCCGCATCCTTCTCCCTTACCATCATAGGATCTCCTTTCCCTTGAGGGACTCGAGCGCCTTCACGAGCACCTGGGTTCCCTTCCTGCCCATTCCCTGGGCCTTGATCGCGAGATAGAGCTGTCTGGTAAGCGCCAGGGATGGAAGCGGAAGCTCCATCTTCTCGGCCTCCTCGAGGGCGATGCCCATATCCTTGATGAAATGCTCTACCATGAATCCAGGCTCGTAGTTGCCCTTCAGCACGCGCGGAGCGAGGTTGTCCAGCGTCCAGCAGCCTGCAGCTCCCTTGGAGATGGTGGCTACCATCTTCTCGAGGTCGAGTCCTGCCTGTGCTCCATAGACAAGCGCCTCAGAGACTCCGCACATCGTTCCTGCGATGACGATCTGGTTCGCCATCTTCGTGTGCTGGCCCGATCCTACAGGTCCCATATGCGTTATGTTCTTCCCCATGGCCTCGAAGCAGGGGAGGAGGGCTTGGAAGACCTCATCGCTGCAGCCGACCATGATCGAGAGCGTACCGTTCCTCGCTCCCGTGTCCCCGCCGGAGACCGGGGCATCCGCCATATGCGCGCCCTTCTCTGCAAGGCGCGAGGCGATCATGATATCGAGAGAGGGCTTGGTTGTGGTCATGTCGCAGAAGATCTTTCCAGAGGAGGCTCCTTCGATGAGGCCATCCTTTCCCAGATACACCTCCTCGACATCCTTCGGATAGCCGACGATGGTGAAGATGATGTCCGATGACTCTGCGACCTGGCGCGGGGTATCGCACCAGATGGCGCCCTTGGCGACAACAGCTTCTCCCTTGGACTTCGTCCTGTTGTAGACGGAGAGGGAATAGCCGGCATCGATGAGCCTGGAGGACATCGAGGCTCCCATTACACCAAGACCAATGAAACCGATTCTCTTTTCCATAGATGAAGATTAGCATCAATCGCGGATTAGTGGAATTGCTGCAGCATGAGCAGGCCTACGCCAAGATGAATGCAGTGGATATCATTCCCAGCTTCCCGTACTATCATCTGTATTCTTGACGGTTGTTCTGTCTCCCTGTAGAATCAAATTACCTGACAGGTAATCTAAATATTCAGGGGGAGCGTTGAGGATTGTTTTTTCTTCAAGCAGGGTTGAGGAAGTCTGCACGGATCTCAGAAAGGCCGAGAAGCACTTCGGTGGGGATAAGGCTCTCGCCAGAAGCCTGTTTTCACGGATCAATGCGTTCCGTTGTGCAGTGACCATAAAGGACATAATCAATCAGCCGTCATTCCGCTTCCACAAGCTCAATAGGAAAAGCGTGGAAAGGATCTTGAAGGATTCTTTGCAATCGACGTGAAGACGGTTAGGCGGCAATGGAGGATGCTGGTTCGTCCGCTGGATTCGAATCTTAAGCCATTCGATGGACGCGGCATCGATGTAATCGCAATGGATGCCAAGATAATTGAGGTCAAGGAGATCAGCAAGCACTATGAATAGGGAGTACATCGAATACAATGGCAGGATCGCATTCCATCCCGGATACTATATCAGGGAGATCGTCGATGATAGCGGGCTTTCGCATGCGGATTTCGCGAAGAGGCTCGACACTACGCCAAAGAACCTCAGTATACTCATCAGAGGCGAGCAGAGCCTGTCGCCTGATATGGCTATGAAGCTTGCCAGAATGCTGGATACCAGCATTGACTACTGGATGAATCTTCAGGCGAGCTACGATTCCATCGTGGCGGGAATCGAATCGGATAAGGAGCTTGAGAAGGAGAAGCGGATATTGTCCATCCTCGATTATCGATACTTCCGTGACAATTTCGACCTCCCGGATCACCCCCGCAGGTGGAAGGAGCAGGTCGTGGAATTGCGGAGATTCCTCGATGTCGCTTCCCTGACGGTTCTGGAAAAGCCTGATATGGCAGTAAGCTTCAGATCATCTTCGAAGGGGCTGAACGAGGAGAGCATCATCAAAGCAAATGCCATGGTGCAGATAGCAGTGAATCTCTCGTTGAGTGAGGAAGCTCCGAAATTCAATCGCAGGAAGCTGGAGATGGCTGTACGGCAATCGCTGGAGCTTACATCGGAATATGGAAGCTTCTATCCTTCCATCCGTCGGCTTTTCCGAGAGGCAGGCGTCAAATTGATGGCCCTGCCCAATATCCCAGGATCGAGGATCAATGGAGCTGCGAAGAAAGTTGGGGATTGCATCATGCTCATGGTCAATGATCGGCATGGCTACCTTGATACATTCTGGTTCACCCTCATGCATGAGGTCGGCCACATAATGAACGGGGATCTCGGAGCTTCATTCGATGAGGAGGCTGGCGACGAGGAGATCAAAGCCAATGCATTTGCGCAGGACGTGCTCATTCCTTCTGCCGAGTACAGGCGTTTCCTTGAGGCAGGGCGCTTCGATAGGAATTCCATAATGCAATTCTCGAAAGCAATTGGCAGGGAACCGTCGATTCTGCTTGGTCGTCTCATGAATGATGGATACGTAGGTTTTTCCAATGGATCGGTGAGGAATCTTCGACGCAGATTCCGCGTTGGCTTGCAATGAAGAACGGCATTCAGCCCTGATCGTTCCATTTCAGAGAAGTGCCTTTCCTCTGTTCTTCTCCAACCTGTTGCATTCTCCCCATCGGGGGAGGATAATCGGGCCATGGGCGATGATAAGGCAGTAGACTTCTCCTCCGGTCCGATTGGGCGGAGCATCATTGCATTCTCCATTCCGCTGCTTCTGGGGAACCTCTTCCAGCAGCTGTACAATGCTGCCGACACGCTCATCGTCGGCAACTTCCTCGGCGCCGAAGCGCTCGCTGCCGTCTCCTCATCTGGGTCCCTGATCTTCATGATGGTTGGCTTCTTCAACGGCATGGCCGTAGGAGCCGGCGTCGTCATATCGCATTCATTCGGGGCAGGGGACAGGGAGAGGCTCGAGAGGGCCATCCATACCGACATCGCGTTCGGAATCCTCTCTGGGGTGCTGCTGACCATCTTCGCCGTCGTCATGACCCCTATGATCCTTCGCTGGATAGCGACCCCCGAGGATCTGATGCCACTCAGCTCGGAATACTTCCGCATCTACAGCGCAGGCATCTTCTTCTCCGTCATGTACAACATACTGATGGGGATCATGAATGCCCTCGGCGACAGCCGCCATCCGCTCTATTACCTCATCATCTCATCGGCGGTGAACATCGTCCTCGATCTCGTCTTCATCGGAGCCTTCGGAATGGGCGTCGGCTCTGCGGCTCTTGCCACGATCATCTCGCAGGCCGTCAGCGCCGTGCTCTGCCTTCTAAGGCTCATAAGAGGGGAGCGGGGTATACGCATCCGCTTCTCCCATCTTCGCATCGATAGGCGCGAGATGAAGGCGATCCTCCGCTTCGGTCTGCCCTCAGGGCTCCAGAACTCGATCGTGGGGCTTGCGAATACGGTCATACAGGCATCGGTGAACACATTCCCTTCATATGTCATCGCGGGCTTCGGCGTATACGGCAAGATCGAGGGCTTCGTGCTTCTCCCGATCACATCGCTTTCTCTTGCGCTCACGACGTTCGTCGCGCAGACGATGGGCGCAGGGAATCCTGAAAGGGCCAGGAAGGGGGCATGGATCGGCATGGGCATGAACATCGCTGCTGCAGAGGCGATCGGCATCATGCTCATGATCTTCGCTCCGCTTCTCGTCGGGCTATTCTCCGACGATCCTCTGGTGATCGAATACGGTGCGATGCAGGCCCGCATCGAGGCGCTGCTGTACTTCCCCGTCGCCTTCTCGCATGGGAGCGCTGGCATCCTCCGCGGGGCTGGGAAGGCATTCGTGCCGATGTTCGTGCTTCTTGGCTCGTGGTGCATCTTCCGGGTCATATACGTCAACGTCGCCCTCATGTTCCTCCACGATCCCATCATCGTGTATTCGGCCTATCCGCTGACATGGTTCATCTCCGCTTCTGTATTCGCGGCGTACCTCTGGAGGACGGGATGGATGGGGAGGAGAAGATGATCGAGATCGTTCCAGCATACGATAGGCTCGATGATGTCCGTAC
>CALXXR010000140.1 GCA_944392735.1 uncultured Spirochaetaceae bacterium
CTCTCCTCGAGCTGGTTGATGTCTATCGTTCCGCCATTGTCGCGCACCTCATCCATCATATTGAGCGCTATGACGATCGGGACGTCGAGCTCTATCAGCTGCATCGTCAGATAGAGATTCCTCTCGATGTTCGTCGCATCGACGATGTTTATGATGCCGTCAGGCCTGCCCTTGAGGATGAAATCGCGGGTGACGATCTCCTCGTTCGTATACGGCGATAGCGAGTAGATGCCTGGAAGATCGACGACGGTCGCATCCTCATGGCCGCGGATCCTGCCTGATTTGCTGTCCACGGTGACGCCGGGGAAGTTCCCAACATGCTGGTTCGATCCCGTCAGCTGGTTGAAGAGAGTCGTCTTGCCGCAGTTCTGATTGCCGGCAAGGGCGAACACGATAGGCGTCGTCTCGGGGATGAGCGGCTTATCGCCGGGCCTGTGCGTCTCGAGCTCTCCCACATGGGGATGCTGGATCATCCTGTGCGGAGCTGATGCAGGGCCGATCTTCGGAGCGGCGGCCTCCTCGCATGCGATGAGCGCGGCATCCTCCTTCCTCAGCGTCAGTTCATAGCCTCTCACGAATATCTCCAATGGATCGCCCATCGGGGCCTTCTTGATCAGGGTGACGACGGTGTCGGGAGTGAGTCCCATATCGAGGAAATGCCTTCTGAGCGCGCCATCGCCAGAGACGAAGAGTATCCTTGCGCTCTCGCCGACATGAAGAGAATCCAATGTCATAACCAACCTCTGCGGTGATTATACAGACTGCGCTATCCGTTTTTCTACTGGGATGATGAGGATGAATCCCCATGGCGTTTCCCCATCGCTTCCGGGCATATCCATGTCTTCATCTCCTTATTTTGTAAGAATAATAACATTATGTTATAATATAGACATATTTGTAATGTTTCTGATATAGTTGTCACAGGAAGGAAGACATGAGAATCGCTATCGTTGGCTTCGGCCGAATGGGAAGGATGGTATACGGGAAGATCGTGGAATCGGGAGTGCACACCGTCTCCGCCGTGATAGACCCATATGCAGAGGGTCCTGGGATCACATCGCGCGAGCTCACCGCAGACGCCCTCGCCTCTTCAGATGCCGCAATTGACTTCACGGCTCCGGAGAAGGCGCTGGAGAACATCGGCATCTATGCAGAGGCCTCCATACCCGCCGCAATCGGGACCACGGGATGGTACGAGCGCATGGATGAGGCAAAAGCCATCGTGGAACGGAAAGGAGCGAGGATCATCTGCTCCGCGAACTTCTCGATCGGCGTCGCGATATTCCTTCAGCTTGTCGAAGAGGCCGGACGCCTCATCGATAGATCAGGCGGCTACGATGCGGCCATCGAGGAGATCCACCACCGCGGCAAGGCGGATGCGCCTTCTGGAACGGCCCTGATGGCTGCAGAGCGCCTCATCTCAGCCATGCACGCGAAGACGGGAATCATCCGAGGCAATCCCGAGGGACGCATCCCGGACGACAGGATCGGCATCTCCTCGCTACGCGTAGGGCATGTACCGGGAACGCACACCGTCACGCTGGACGGAGAGGACGACACGATCGAGATCAGGCACACGGCACGATCGAGATCTGGATTCGCTTCGGGAGCGATCAAGGCAGCCGAGTGGATTGCATGCCAGGAACCGGGGCTATATACGATGGACGACTTCACGTCCGCACTGCATGGAGGAATATGATGCACAGATACAGAGGAGCATACACAGCGCTGATAACACCGTTCACGGAACTTGGAACGGTGGATTACCAATCGCTTGAGAGGATCGTCGACAGCCAGATCGAGGCAGGAATCGATGGACTGGTGCCATGCGGAACCACTGGCGAAAGCCCCACCCTCTCGCATGAGGAGCACGACAGGGTCATCGCGCAGACGGTGAAGTATGCAGCGGGGCGCGTGCCCGTCATCGCAGGAACGGGATCGAATGCGACGACCGAGGCGATAAGGCTGTCCCAGCACGCGGAGGATTCCGGAGCGGATGCAGTGCTTTTGGTGAACCCATACTACAACAAGCCAACGCAGAAGGGGCTTTACCTCCACTTCAAGGCCATCGCGGACTCTGTGAAGATCCCCTGCATCCTCTACAACATCAAGGGACGCACCGGAGTGAACCTCGAGACGGAGACGCTCGTCAGGCTCGCTCAGGAATGCGGCAACATCATAGCCGTGAAGGAAGCCTCAGGCTCCCTTGAGCAGATGCAGGATGTCATAGAGAGCACAGAAGAGGACTTCTCGGTGCTCTCAGGCGACGACAACCTCGCGCTGGAGCTGATCAGGAGGGGCGGCGATGGCGTGATATCCGTGGCCTCGAACCTCTTCCCGTCGGAGATGGTGAGGATGATCCATGCAGCGCTCGATGGAAGATGGGATGAGGCAGATAGGCTCGGCACCTGGTTCTCACCGTTCTTCTCGGCCTGCTTCATCGAAACCAACCCCATCCCGATCAAGACCGCGATGGCACGGGCCGGCTGGTGCAGGGAGTCCTTCAGGCTGCCGATGTGCCCTCTCGAGTCATCCGAGCACAGGGCAGCGCTATCATCGGTCGTCGATCGCATGATGGAAGAGGCAAAGGAGGGAACGATCTGATGGCAAGTGCTAGCGAGGACTTCATGAAGCTTCGGTCGGGCTACCTGTTTCCAGAGGTGGCAAGACGCATACGCGCCTGGCAGGAGCGCAACCCCGGTGCCTCCGTGCTCAGGCTCAGCATAGGCAATACGACAGAGCCCATCACGCCGCACATCGCCGCAGCGATGAGGGAGAAGGTCGACCAGCTAACAAGGAGGGAAAGCTATACAGGCTACGGCGACGAACAGGGCGATACGGCGCTCAGGGAGGCTCTAAGCATCCATTACAGGGAGGAATGCGGCGTAGAGCTGCCCTCCTCCGCATTCTTCATCTCCGATGGAGCGAAAAGCGATGCGGCGAACATCCAGTCCATCTTCTCCCATAGCTCCATTCCGGCCGTACAGGATCCAGCCTACCCCGTATACGTCGACTCCAACGTAGCTGGCGGGCATACAGGAGGATACGATGAAGAGTCCGAGGGCTACAGCGGCATCGTGCTCATGGATGCCGATGCATCCAATGCATTCATCGCCTCTCCGCCTAAGGCGCATGCAGACATCATATACCTATGCTTCCCAAACAACCCCACCGGAGCAGCAGCTACGAAGTCCCAGCTGAAGGCATTCGTCGACTATGCGCACAGGGAGAACGCCGTCATCATCTTCGACAGCGCATACTCCGACTACATCTCCACACCGGGCATTCCGCGCTCCATCTACCAGATCGAGGGAGCGGAGGACTGTGCGATCGAGATCGGATCGTTCTCCAAGAACGCGGGCTTCACCGGCGTCAGGCTCGGGTGGACGATCGTTCCGGAGAGCCTCAAGGCGGATGGTGAAGAGCCGGGTCTTATCCACAGGCTATGGAACCGACGTCAGTGCACGTTCTTCAACGGCGCCTCAAATATCGCCCAGGCGGGAGGCATCGCCGCCCTCTCCCCCGAGGGAAGAAGGGAATGCATGTCGCTTGTAGGCTACTACAAGGAGAATGCCAGGCTCCTTCTGGAGGGTGTCGGCAGCTGCGGCCTCAGATGCTATGGAGGCATCGACAGCCCATACATCTGGACCGAATGCCCCGACGGCATGTCCAGCTGGGACTTCTTCGATCTGCTGCTGGATAGAGCGCATGTCGCGGTCACGCCTGGATCTGGATTCGGCAGATGCGGAGAGGGATTCGTCAGGATCAGCGCATATGGCCACAGAGAGGATATAGAGAGAGCGATCGCATCGATGAAGGAGAACCTATGACGGAGAAGAATCTTCCGCTTTCCGATAACGAGCTCATGCAATTAGCATCTAGAGTCGGAACCCCTTTCCATATATATGATGGCAATGCCATAAGAGGCAACGCAAGGGAGATGCTGGATGCGTTCTCCTGGTCCGATGGCTTCATCAACTACTTCGCAGTGAAGGCACTGCCGAATGCGAACATACTCAGGATCCTTGCCTCGGAAGGCTTCGGCGCCGACTGCTCATCGCTGCCCGAGCTTCTGCTTGCAGAGGAGGCAGGCATTCCCGGCGAGAGGATCATGTTCTCATCGAACGACACTCCCGATGATGAATTCGAAAAGGCGCTCGAGATGGGGGCCATCATCAACCTCGACGATATGACGCACATCGCTGATGTCATGGCCCTCAATGGCAATCGGATGCCTAAGGCGATCTCGTTCCGCTACAACCCGGGACCTGACAGGACGGGCAATGCGATCATCGGCAACCCCGTCGAAGCGAAGTACGGGGTAAGGAAGGATCAGCTGATGGCCTGCTTCCGCATCGCGAGGGACAATGGCGCCGAGCGCTTCATGCTCCACACGATGGTGGCATCCAACGAGCTCAACGAGGACTATATCGTGGAGACTGCGCGGATGCTGTTTGCGCTCGTCCATGAGATCAGGAACGAAACGGGGATCGCCATCGAGCAGGTCGATCTGGGAGGCGGCATCGGCATTCCCTACAGAGCGGAGGATGACAGGATATCCTTCAGGTCTCTGTCGGAGAGGATAAGGGATCTTTATGCAACGATGATCGAAGCAAAGGGGCTTGCTCCCCTGAGGATCTCATTCGAATGCGGGCGCTGCATAACCGGGCCATTTGGCTGGCTGATATCACGCGTGTGGCATGTCGCGCACAAGTACACGGATTTCGTCGGACTCGATGCCTCGATGGCCGATCTCATGAGGCCTGCGATGTATGGCGCCTACCACCATATCACCGTGCTCGGGAAGGAGGATCTTCCAAAGGACCATCTATACGATGTCACGGGATCGCTCTGCGAGAACAACGACAAGTTCGCCATAGACAGGCAGCTTCCCATCATCGAAAGGGGCGACCTGCTGGCGATCCACGACACTGGAGCGCACGGCCATGCGATGGGATTCAACTACAACGGCAAGCTCAGGCATGCCGAGTATCTGATCGATGGCGATGGGATATGCATGATAAGGCGAGCGGAGACCTACGAGGACTATGTGCGCACGCAGCTTGCCCAGCCTGAGAGGATCTGAATCAGCAGAGGCACCGGCCAAGTGAATTGCCATAGGCCTTCCGGACATCATCAGGCATGTCAGCGCACGATGGGTCCGGACGGTGCCCTGTCCTGAGCGCCTCCTCGTAGAACCAGCACTTGTAGGTGAGCATGTCCATCGCGCCCTGGAGCCTCTCCATCTCCTCAGCAAGCTCATTGCGTTGGCGCTCGAGCAGCTGAAGGCGCTTTCCGAAGCATTCCCGGCTCTCATCATTCCATGCCATGAACTTCCTGATCGAATCGATGCCAAGCCCCGACTTCTTGAGGTAGATGATCACCCTGAGCGCTTCTATGTCCGTATCGGAGAACCTCCTGATGCCGGAACTGCGCCTGAGGCAGGGAAGGAGCCCCTCCTTATCGTAGTATCTCAGCGTGGAGATCGGGAGCTCGAGCATCTGGGACACCTGTCCAATCGAATAATCCATGGAATCCTCCGGAATTATCTTGACCTGAAGTCAGCTTCATGTCTTATCAATACGGTATCCATGGAGGTGGATATGGTCAAGCAGACAGCAGGGCGCGATGCCCTTACGGGATTTTCGGATGAGTTCGCCCATCTCAATGATGACATCCTCTTCGGAGAGGTATGGTCGAGGGAGGATCAGCTCTCGCTTAAGATGAGATCGATACTCACGGTTACGGTGCTGGTATCGAAAGGTCTTATAGACTCCTCATTCCAGTACCATATGCAGACAGCGAAGAAGAACGGAGTGACGAAGGCTGAGATGGGAGAGATCCTCACCCATGTGGCGTTCTATGCAGGATGGCCCAATGCATGGGCGGCTTTCCGCGTAGCCCTCGAGGTGTATAAGGATGATGAGGGAAAGGATGGCGGCA
>CALXXR010000141.1 GCA_944392735.1 uncultured Spirochaetaceae bacterium
ATAGACATACCCAAGGCCGAGAGGATCATACAGCGCGACTATGGGAACGGCCTCATGCCATTCATGATCGCGGCGACGATCGGAACGACGGACTTCGGAAGCATCGACAGCATCCAGGAGCTGAAGAGGATCGCGGACGGATACGGGATGCTCCTCCATGCCGATGCCGCATATGGTTCGGGAGCCATCCTCTCGTCATACAGCGAAAGGCTCGGCGATCTCTCACTCGCGGACTCCATCACGATCGACTTCCACAAGATGTTCCTCCTGCCCATCAGCGCCTCCGCCCTGATCGTCAGGGACAGCACGCTCCTCGACGCATTCCAGCTCCATGCCGACTACCTCAACAGGGAGGAGGATGAGGAGGACGGATACATCAACCTCGTGGGCAAGTCGATGCAGACGACGAGGCGCTTCGATGCGCTCAAGGTCTTCGTCTCCTTCCGCACGAGGGGCCGCGACGGCTACCGGGAGATCATGGACAGGGCCATCGGCAACGCCATGCACTTCTATTCGAGGATCAAGGCCGACGATGCCTTCATTGCCCCTGTCGAACCGGAGCTCAGCTCCGTCGTCTTCGCACTCAAGGGAGGTGATGAGCGGAACAAGGCCGTACGCCGGAAGCTTCTATCCGAAGGGACCGTCATCGGGCAGACCGTCTTCCAGGGCCGCACGATGCTCAAGTTCACGCTTCTCAACCCCGCTCTCACGCACGAGCATATCGATGCCATGATCGAGCGCATAAGGCAGGCATAGCCTCCGATCGCCATGGCCTGATTCCCTGTGGAATCGAAGACAGGTGTGCCTTATACTCTCTCTGGAGGGTTTCCATGATCAAAGCGGAGAACGGCTTCTTCCATATCGCGACCAAGAGCAGCTCATACATCATGAGGGTGCTCGACACGGGGCTTCTGGACCATGTGCACTATGGCAGCAGGATCGATGACGAGACGGGGATCGAGAACGTCAGCGAGTCATTCGGGATGAATCTCGTGACCATCCCCTACTTCGATGAGGAGCACCCCAGGCTCTTCCCGGCAAGGATCCTCTCCGAATACCCGACATCCGGCTCGGGAGACACGAGGGAGAGTGCGCTCGAGGTGGACTATGGCAACGGGCTGTCCACGCTCACGCTCCTCTACAGGGGCTGCAGGATCATCAAGGGCAAGGATACATCGTTCCCTGCCCATGCCCTCTCAGACGATGGGACAGAGACCCTGGAGATCGATCTCGAGGATGAGGCCATCGGCATCGGCGTGAGGCTGAGGTATACGGTCTATGAAAAGGAGGATGTCATCCTCCGCTCCGCATCGATCGAGAACGGCACCGGCCATTGCATACGGATAAAGGGCGCGGCATCGCTCTCCGTCGACTTCCCATACGATGACTTCGACCTCGTCTCCTTCGATGGAGCATGGGCAAGGGAGAGGAACGAGCACAGGCGCAGCCTCCTTCCCGGCATCACTGTGCTGGACAGCAGGCTCGGCGTGACCTCCAGCGAGCACAGTCCGCTGTGCTATCTCGTGAGGAGGTCCACCGGCGAGGCGTTCGGATTCAACCTCGTCTACTCGGGGAACCACAGGGAGAGCATCGACGTATCCCCATTCGGGAAGACGAGGATCGTCTCCGGAATCAATCCATGGAACTTCGAATGGGTGCTGGAAAGCGGCGAGTCGTTCGAGACGCCGGAGGCCGTGATGACCTACTCCGCCTCAGGCATCGATGACGCAGCGATCCAATTCAGCCATTTCGCCGAACGCTTCATCATCCGCGGAGAGTGGAAGGGAAAGGAGCGTCCGGTGCTCGTCAACAGCTGGGAGGCGGCATACTTCGACATAAGCGAGGAGAAGCTCCTGAAGCTCGCCGACAAGGCCGCAGAGCTGGGCTTCGAGCTCTTCGTGCTCGATGACGGCTGGTTCGGCTCGCGAAGGGACGACACAAAAGGACTCGGGGACTGGGTCGTCTCTCCGGAAGTGTTCCCCAACGGGCTCAGGAGCTTCGGAGAGAAGATCAAGGAGCGCGGCCTCATGTTCGGCATCTGGATCGAGCCGGAGATGGTCAACCCCGATTCCGACCTCTACAGGGCGCACCCGGACTGGGTCGTGGCCATCCCTGGACGCAGGCCCGCGATGTGCCGCCATCAGCTGACGCTCGACATAACCCGGAGCGATGTGCGGGACTACCTCTTCGAGCACCTCGCAGCCATCTTCTCCGATTGCGGCGTGGATTACGTCAAATGGGACATGAACAGGACCATCACCGATTTCCATTCGGAGAACAGCGACCTAAGGTCGATGGGGGAATTCACCCATCGCTACGTCCTCGGCTTCTACAGCCTGATGGATATGTTCGTCAAGCGCTTCCCGAGGATCCTCTTCGAAGGATGCGCCTCGGGCGGCAACCGGTTCGACCTGGGAATGCTCTGCTTCATGCCGCAGATCTGGACGAGCGACAATACCGACCTCCTGGACAGGATCGCCATCCAGGCGGGGACGCTGAGGGGCTTCCCGCCATCGGCGATGGAGGCGCATATCTCGGCCTCCCCCGGACACCAGAGCCTCAGGACAAGCCTTATAGAGAGCCGCTTCGATATCGCGGCATTCGGCACTCTCGGCTATGAATTGGACCTCAACAGGCTTTCGGAGATGGATCAGGAGGCCGTAAGGAGGCAGATCGCCTTCTACAAGGAGCACAGGAAGCTTCTCCAGTTCGGCACCTTCAGGCCCCTCACGCCAGCGGATGCAGACCCCGTCTGGTGGACCGTCACCGATGGCCATACGACGATAGCGATGGAGGCAGTCAAGCGCAACAGG
The DNA here is from genome assembly GCA_944392735.1 of uncultured Spirochaetaceae bacterium. Classification (GTDB taxonomy): domain Bacteria; phylum Spirochaetota; class Spirochaetia; order Sphaerochaetales; family Sphaerochaetaceae; genus Ornithospirochaeta. The sequence goes on from CALXXR010000141.1 coordinate 2,814, forward strand.
GTACATCCCGGCTGCTGCGACAGGCTCCGCATCCCATTCCTAAGCAAGGACAGGCGATACAGGATCCGCAACAGGCGCATCATCATGCCAAAGGAGTTCTTCGGGGATCTCTATGGAAAGTATGGCAAGGAGGAGAACGAGGAGACTGACATCATCGTCTCCGGCTCCATCCTCGCGACATGCGGCATCGCGCTTGAACCGCAGTTCATGGGAAATGGCATCCAGCCCGGGATCCGCGTGATCGGAGACAACGGCACGAGGATGTACATCATAGAGGAGCTTTGACGATGAAGGCCGCCCTCCCAGGCGGCCCTCCTCCATCAGAACGATCCCAGAAGCTCGATGTGCTCCTTCGCCTTCTGGATCTTGTCCTCGAACTCTGCCTTCTTGGACCTCTCCTTCTCCACCGCCTCCGGCTTCGCATGGGCGATGAAGTTCTCGTTCTGCAGCTTCTTCTCCGAGCCCTCGAGGAGCTTGGAGTTCTTCTCGATCTCTCCCTCGAGCCTTCTGATCTCC
>CALXXR010000142.1 GCA_944392735.1 uncultured Spirochaetaceae bacterium
CGAGGTCGCTGAAGATCGCCTCCATCTGCGCACGGTATTCGGAGAATGCCGCACTCATGGCCTCGACCTCGTTGATGAGCTCGCCTGCTGAGTCGGCAGATGAATCGACAGGGGCGATGTTCAATGAATACGACGCGATCTCCTGCGTACGTGCCTTCCTGAACACCTCCAGCTCGGCCTCGGCCTCCATCCGCTGGGCCTCCTGAAGCGCCTGCTGCTCCAGCCTTGCCGACTCCAGCCTTGCCGTCGCCTCGTCGAGGCTGGTCCTTTCCGCCTCTCCGATGATGCCGAGCTCCCGCTGGACCTCGAGCCTCCTGACATCCTGCTCCGTTGCGTTGATGCTCTCGGCAAGATAGCTCTGGTACATCGCCTCTATGTCGACTGAATTGGTCGGTATCTCCGGAATCGATGCATTGCTGCGGAGCATCGAGACGATGACGGCATTGCGCTCATACTCCCTCAGCTGGGAGTAGATGCGCGTGTAGCTTTCCCCGTCGATTCCGAAGAGCTCGATGCTATCGTATATGTCATTGATGATCGAGGCGCTTTCGCGGAGCCTCTTCTGGTACAGCCTGTACGATGATTCGGGTATGGTCCTTGTCGCGATCCATGTGCCGTCCGCGAGCTGCTCCGTCTCGAACGAGGATCCAAGGAACTCCGTCGAATAGAAGCTGCGGCCGTTGATGACCATGAAATCGATGGAATCGGAGCCGTCATCGGCTCTGATGGTCCTCATCTCCGAGGTCGTCGTCATCGCGATGCGCTGAGCCAGAGCGGCGTCGGCTGCAGCGATGGCCTCCTCCCTAGTGCTTCCTACGCCAGTCTCCGAGAGATCGGCAGCAGAGAGAGGGAGCAGGATGAACACGATTGCCATGATCAGTGCTGTAAGCTTCCTCATGCGGATCCCCCAATACAGGAAAAGTCTATATGCATGCAGGGGCTAAGTCCATAGGAAGAAATGGAAAGCCACCGATATTCCTACCGGTGGCCTCGAAGATAGCTGAAAGAAGATCACTTCTTCTTATGTCTGTTCATTCTGAGTCTCTTCTTTCTCTTGTGTGTCGCTATCTTATGCTTCTTTCTTTTCTTTCCGCAAGGCACAATGCTGCTCCTTATCCATATGGAATTTTGTAATTACCGGTTCATTGTGCGTTTTTCGCTTTCAGCTGTCAAGTGTCTCGCCAAAGCCCTCAGCAGTCGATGATGACGGCTCCGGATGGCTTGGATGCACTATGCCGCATGCTGCGATTCTCCTTTCTCACGAAGGGGAATATGCCTATAATCTATAGCTGATGAAAGTCCTGATCCTTGGCCTCGGATCGTCGGGAGGCGGCGCCGAGGCAGCCGAGTACTATCTCAAGCTTGGCCATAGCGTAGACATCATAGGCTCCCCACAGAAGAGGGAGAGCGAACCTATGGTCCAGCTTCTCGAGGATAAGGGCGCATCGTTCATAACCAAGGATGGCATCATGGATGCCGTGGATGCGGCGGATCTCGTCGTGAAGATCCCCGGTGTTCCAATCCCCTATCTCGTCAAGCGCCGCGCAAAGCGCATCACGAACGATATCGCAGCGCTGTTGGAGAATCCGAGGACGGAGAGGATGACGAGGATCGTCATCGCTGGCGCAAAGGGCAAGACAAGCACCGCATCCGCTCTCTCCGATGCGCTCAACGAGATGGGCATCAGGGCCGCCTTCTCGGAAGGCCTCGGCTATTCCGCCTTCCATTTCCTCTCCGATATAGAGAACGACGACAAGCTCTACGACGCGGCCATCATCGAGATGTCGGCATGGCAGGTCAAGGATACTGCGCTCTCGCTGGGCTATACATGGCCGCGGATCGACATCGCCGCGATAACGGATTCCATCACGATCCCGACCTCTCCGTCGGATATGACGCAGGAAGGTGCGCTATTCATCGGACCATGGGTGCACAAGCTCATCATACCCCGCTCCCTCAAGGAGAAGATGCTCTTCTCCGGGATCATCCCCAAGGCGAAGGTCCAGGGATACCCATCGATAGGCAATCCGTACCGGTCAAGGCCCGGCATGGAGCTGGCCTACGAATGCATGAAGGCCATGGGCTTCAGACGCAAGCAGATATCCAAGGCGCTCAGCGGCTACAGGGGGATTCCGAACAGGCTCGAGCTTGTTGCCCTCCGTGATGGGATATCCTTCATAAACGATTCATCGTCGGTGCTCCCCCTCTCCGTATCGTTCTCGATGAGGGGGATGAAGGGAACGGCCGTGCATCTGATCGTGGGCGGCACGGACAAGAGCAACATCGATGCGGAGGAGCTGATGGAGCCCCTGGATGAGGCGGTATCGGTGACGCTGCTCTCAGGAAGCCTCACGGAGAAGCTACTGCCGCTTGTGAGAAGGAGCGGACTGATGTTCAGCGGACCATTCGAGAAGATGGAGGAGGCCGTGGCCTCCGCATATGGATCGGCCCTTGGCCACAGGGGGGCAAGGGACACGTCCGAGATCATCCTGCTCTCGCCCGGAGCCTATGCCGACGAATACTTCGCAAACGAGTTCGAACGGGGCTCCGAATTCAGGCAGGCGGTGCAGAAGCTGCTCTCAGAGAAGCGATGAGAAGCGCTCGAGGATCACCGTAGCCTCCTCGCTGTCCTTCTCATCGATCATCCTGGAGATCGCATCCTCTGAAACGAGGAGCGCGACCTTGTGCAGCGCCGACTTGGCTGCATTGATCTGGACCAAGATGCGCTCGGCGCTGTCGCCGGACGCTATCATCCGGTCGACAGCCGCGATCTGGCCCTGGGCCTTCGACAGCCTTACATGTATGGCATCGAGATCGAGCGCCATAAGCCCTCCTCAGCCAACGTTTCCGTTGACGTACTTCGAGACGCGGAGGAACGTGCCTCCGTATCCAAGCTTCCTGCCATCGATGGTCACATAGCCATCGATCGTCTTCATGGGCATCGCGAAGAAGTGCTCTGGCTTGATGTACGTCGTGACCTTCTCCACTTCTCCCTCCCCCTCTGCCTTGATGACAGTACCAGGCTCGATATCATCGGCGAAGATGACCTCGCATGTCTCATGCGGATCGTCTGCCGTCGGATCGGAAGCGGCAAGGAGCATCCCCCTGCTCTTCACGCCGCGGAAGTTCGCCGGCTTGAGGTTGGATACGAGCACGATATTGTGCCCAAGAAGCTCATCCTCCCTGTAGAACGGGACGATGGATGAGACGATCACCCTCGGCTCCTCCTCTCCGCAGTCGAGCGTGAGGATGTAGAGCTTGTCGCCGCCGGGGTGCTTCTCCACCTTCACGATCCTGGAAACCTTCAGTATCACCCGGCGGGCGAACTGATCCGCAATGCTCTCTGCTGCATTCTCCGTATTGTCCATCTTAGAAACCTCTTCCTTCGGGGATTCCTTCTCCCTCTCCATCCTTTCTGCCTGGGAGCCGGAATAGCGCTCCCTGAGCTCCTTGATCCTCTCATCCTCGAGCTTCTGGAACAGCAGCTCGGGCTCTCCGACCTTCACCTCGCCTTCGAACGAACCGACGCTCTTCCAGTCGGCCCCTTCCGCCGAGAGGCAGGAGAGTATCCTTCTGCCCGTGGAAGGCATGTATGGCGTTATCATGACGGCAAGGTCGCGGATGAGATGGAGGAGCGTCCGCAGAAGGACTGCAGCCTTCTCGGGATCCTCCTTCCTCACCTTCCATGGCTCGCCGTCCTGGAATGCCTTGTTGCCGATGTCGGAAAGCTCGAAGATCGCCCTTATCGCATCGCGTTCATCGGCTCTCTCGAGCGCCTGGGTGATCAGAGCCTCCTTCTCCCTCGCAGCCTTCACGATCCCCTCATCGAGCGCGCCTGAACCGACAGAGCCATCGTAGAAGCGCTTCACGAAGGTGAGCGTGCGGTTGACGAGGTTCGAGAGGTTGCCGATGAGCTCCTTGTTCACCTTCTCCTGGAAGTCCGCCCAGGTGAACGTGAAGTCCGACTTCTCCGGCCTGTTGTAGAACATGTAGAAGCGCCACACATCGGCGGGTATGCCCGTCTCCTCGACATCATTGCCGAAGATTCCGATGCCCTTGCTCTTGGAGAACTTGCCACCCTCGTAGTTGAGGTATTCCGTGGATGACATATGGTAGAGCATCGTCCACTTCTCCCCCGTTGCAAGCAGCGATGAGGGGAAGACGACGGTGTGGAACGGGATATTGTCCTTGCCTATGAACTGATAGAGCTCTGTGTTCTCAGGGTCCCTCCACCAGCGCTCCCAGTCCTCCGTCTTGTTCGCGGTTATGGAGATGTATCCGATGGGAGCATCGAACCAGACGTAGAAGACCTTGTCCTCATAGCCCGGCTTGTTGACGGGGATGCCCCACTTGAGATCGCGGGTGATGCACCTCTCCTGCAGTCCGTCGCGGAGCCAGGACGATGTGATCTGCACGGCATTCTTCGCCCAGAAGCCCTCTATCGAGGCCTTATCCATCCACTCCTTGAATACAGGGAGGATCTTAGGCAGGTCGATGTAGAGGTTCTTCGTCTTCCTGAGCACAGGAGTCGCGCCGCAGACCGAGCACTTGGGATCGACGAGCTCCGTGGGATCGAGGAGCGTGCCGCATTTCTCGCACTGGTCTCCCCTTGCTCCATCGTAGCCGCAGTGCGGGCACGTACCGGAGACGAAGCGATCGGCAAGGAAGCGCCTGCAGTCCGGGCAGTAGAGCTGCTCGGTCTCCTTCTCCGTTATGTATCCGTTCCTGTCGCACATCTCGAAGATATGCTGGACGATCTCCGTCTGCAGCGGGGTGCTTGTGCGTCCGAAGTAGTCGAAGTCGATATCGAACCACTGGTAGATCTTCTTGTGTATCTCGTGGTAATGGTCGCAGAGCTCGCGCGGCGTGACGCCCTCCTGAAGGGCCCTCGTCTCGCTTGCCGTGCCATACTCATCCGTACCGCAGATGTACATCGTCTCATAGCCGCGGGAGCGGCAGAAGCGCGCGAAGACATCGGCGGAGAGCACCTGCATCAGGTTGCCCAGATGCGGAATGTTGTTCACGTATGGCAATGCTGAGGTGATCAAACGTTTCTTCATGCCACCGAGTATAGCCGCAGGAGGGATCATCGGCAACCCGCCCCCGGTTGGAATGGATGCACCTTGGCCCTTATTCTGATACAATCATCGGCATGGAAGGAAGGAAAGGATTCACCATCTCGGCACGACTCGTCGCCGCGGCGATCGCTGCGATCATCGTTCTATCGGCGCTTGCCACCAGCTTCTTCTCAGTGGACCAGACGGAGAATGCCGTGGTGCTGAGGCTCGGCCGCTATGCCAGGACCGTTGGGCCGGGGCTGCAGACGAAGCTGCCATTCGGGATAGAGAGAAGCTGCAATGTGGAGACAGCCGTCGTGCAGACGCTGACGTTCGGCTACAGGGCGACCGATCCATCCGGCACGTCGCTCTCAGGCGCATACTTCAATCCCGACGAATCGATGATGCTCACGGGAGACCTCAACATCGTCAGCGTCGAATGGATCGTCCAGTACAGGATCGGCGATCCGAGGAAGTACCTCTTCTCCATCAGGGACAAGGAGACCACCATACGCGACATCTCCCAGTCGGTGATGAACCAGCTTGTGGGCGACCTTCCGATCCTCGCCATAATGACGAGCGAGAGGACGAACATCGAACATGAGGCCCAAGCTGCGATGCAGGAGATATTCGATCGCTACGACTCAGGCATCGAGATCGTGGCCGTAAAGCTGCAGAACATCATGCCACCCGAGGGGGAGGTGCAGGATGCATTCGAGGATGTGAACAAGGCGATCCAGGACATGAACACCTTCATCAACGAAGGAAAGCAGTACTACAACCAGGAGATCCCTGCGGCCCGCGGAGAGGCTGAGAAGATGATCGCAGAGGCACAGGGCTATGCCGCGGAGCGCATCAACCGCGCAGAGGGCGACACAGCCCGCTTCTCCTCCATGCTCGAGGAGTATCGAAAGGACAGCGAGACGACGGCCAAGCGCCTCTACATAGAGACGATGGAGGATATCCTCTCGTCTGATGGTACGGCGACGCTCATCGACAGATCGCTCGATGGATACCTGCCCGTGCAGATGATAGGAGGCGCCGAATGAGGAAGCTTGCGACAGCGCTCGTGGCGATCGCCATCATCCTGGTCGTATTCCTGCTCATGGGGCCCTTCTTCATCGTCACCGAGGGCGAGCAGGCTGTAATTACGCGCTTCGGGCGCATCACGGATACGGAGACGGAGGCAGGCCTCAAGCTGAAGCTGCCGTTCGTCGACACCGTCACGCGCTATCCCTCCACCCTCCTCTCATGGGATGGGGATGCGCAGAGGGTCCCCACGAAGGAGAACCAGTTCATCTGGGTCGATGCGACCGCGCGATGGAGGATAGCCGACCCCGCCCTCTTCTACATGACCGTCAAGACCGTCGAAGGAGGAATCGCAAGGCTGAACGACGTGCTCGATTCGACCATCCGCACCGTCATCTCCGAGAACTACCTCAATGAGGCGGTCCGCTCCACGAACAGGATCAATACGCTCGAATACGAGGAGGACTTCAACAGCGAAGTCGAGGATGCCGAGGATGCTGAGACGCTCAGATCGCTCACGAACACCAGGGCGCAGCAGGACAGCATCCTCATCGGACGCGACGGGCTTTCCGACATGATGCTCTCGGATGCCGCTCCGCTGACGCTCAAGTACGGAATCGAGCTGGAGGACATCATCATCAGGCAGATCAGGTATTCCGACGACCTCACCGACAGCGTCTATTCCAGGATGATCAAGGAGCGCAGCCAGATCGCGGAGGCATACAGGTCATATGGACGCGGACAGCTCCTGTCATGGCAGGGAAGGACGGAGAACGACAAGCGCACCATCCTCTCCCAGGCCTATGCGGAGAGCGAGAGGATCAAGGGCGAGGCGGATGCCGCCGCTGCGGAGATCTACAGCAGGGCATACTCCTCCGATCCCGGCTTCTTCAGGCTCTGGACGACGCTGGAGAGCTACCGCAGCACGCTTCCTGCGATGGAGAAGGTCCTCTCCACCGATATGGCATACTTCGACTATCTCTACACGCCGCATCAGGATGCTCAGAGCAGTCGATGAGAAGCGGAAGCCAGCGCTCATAGCCCGCCTTCGAGGAGAGGGCCTGATCTTCCTTGCGAACGATCTGGAGGAGCGCGAGGCGGATGTCCGCGAGGATGATGACCTCCTCATTGCCGACTTCCATTCATTCGCCGTCGCCATCGGCGATGGAGCCAAGGCTGCAGAGGCAGCGTCAGGAATCGATGCCGATATCCTGATCGTGCCGCAGTCGATGGAGGAGATGGTTGGCCTCATGCCGGACTGGAACGTGGAGAAGCGCCGCATGATGACGCTGACGCCTGGCGTCTTCAGGAAGAAGGAGCGCGATCCCCGCATCAGGGTGCTGAGGACGAAGAAGGACTTCCTGGCCCTATTCAGGCTCTACCGCTCCGTACCGGGGATGGAAGGAGGATTCCAGAGCTCTGAGGATGGGGCGAATGCGGAGGATTTCCTCTCGCGCCCATTCCCATTCACGGCAGTCGCCCTCTTCGAGGATGGCAGGGCCGTCTCCGGCTGCTATCTCAGCAATGCGGGAGGAAGCAATGCGATGGTCTCCGGAGTGGCCACGCTTCCGGAAAGGAGAAGGAGGGGCTATGCCTCGTCATCCGTATCGGAGATCGTCGACATATCCTTCTCCGAGAATGGGATGAGGAGGCTCTCCCTCTGGTATGATGATGAAGCCGCAGCTGGCGTCTACCGATCGCTGGGTTTTCAGGATGCGGGGTGCTGGCTTCTGATGAGGAGGAAAAGGTGAAATACGTACGCGTCGAGATGGATGGAAGGGCATGCTATGGCGTGATGGCCGATGGCTGCATCGAGATCATGGAAGGAACGCCATTCGATGAGGGGATGAGGATGACGGGCATGAAGATCGAGATGGAGGATGCAAGACTCCTTGCGCCCACGCCATTCTCGAAGGCTGTCTGCATCGGGCTCAACTACCGCGACCATGCAAAGGAGTTCGGGCTTCCGATCCCCCAGGCTCCAGTGGTCTTCCTAAAGCCATCGACATCGGCGGCAGCGCCCGGAGAGGATATCATCTACCCCGCCATGTGCCACAGGCTGGACTATGAGGCGGAGCTTGCTGTCGTCATCGGCCGCAGGGCCAAGGATGTGGCAGAGAAGGATGCGCTGAACTACGTGCTCGGATACACGATCGCCAACGACGTGACAGCACGCGACCTCCAGCCGAAGAACGGCCAGTGGACGATCGCGAAGGGCTTCGACACATTCATGCCCCTAGGGCCATTCATCTCCGATGAAGTCGATCCGAGGAACCTCATGATCACAAGCCGCGTGAACGGCGAGACGAAGCAGCTCTCGAACACATCGAACCTCATCTTCCCCGTCCCCTACCTCATCTCCTATCTGTCCCACGTGATGACGCTCCTTCCAGGGGATGTCATCTCCACAGGTACGCCGGGAGGCATCTCCGGCATGCAGAGAGGAGACATCGTCGAGATCGAGATTGAAGGACTGGGAGTGCTTCGTAACAGGATCGGCTGACAGAAGCGGCCTCCGCATTGGGAGGCCGCACAGCTTCGATCGGAATCGATCAGCCCTTCTTCCTTACATAGAACGGGCGGTACTTGACCGGATCGTTGGAATGGAGCATTCCGACGCCGGTGAAGTTGAAGATCAGCGCCAGGATCGGGCAGAGCATCGGCAGGAACGTATAGGGGATGAAATCCCATACGGAGATTCCTCCGAGCACGACGCCGTATCCGATGACCCAGGCGCTCCATGGCACGATGGCGGCGATCATGGTGCCGACATCCTCGAGGGTCCTTGAAAGGACGCACCTGTTGATGTCCATATCATCGCAGACATCCTTGAACGCGACAGCCGTGATGGCGATCGCCGGATACTGTCCGCCGATGAGGCAGATGATGAGGGCAGAAAGCCATACGCCGAACATGATCGTACCGGGCGTATTGAGCTTCTTCGAAAGCTTGGTGACAAGCACGTTGAGCACACCGGATTCGGTGAAGAGCCCGCTGAGCATACCGAGCACGAAGAGGATTCCCACCAGCGAGAGCATGCTGGAGAAGCCTCCGCGGTTGACGAGCGCATCGACGGAAGCGACGCCGCTCTCGACGGAGAAGCCATTCATGAGATATCCGAGCAGGGCCGTGAAGCTCTCTCCCTGGAATATCATCGCCCATATGAATCCGAGGCCGATTCCGATTCCGAATGTGAGGAATGCAGGAACCTGCTTGACAGAGAGCACGAGGACGATCACGACGGGGATGACGTGGATCAGGCTGATGTGGAATGTGCTGGCCATGCCGTTGGAAAGCTCTGCAACAGCTACGCTGTCGATGCTTCCGGAAGCGCTTATGCCGAGGATGGTGTAGACGACGAGGCAGATGATCGTTCCCGGTATCGTCGTATACCACATCGACCTGATGTGGTCGAAGAGCGGGACCTCAGCGGATGAGGAGGCAAGGAGCGTCGTATCCGAAAGGGGGCTCATCTTGTCTCCGAAGAACGCACCGGAGATGACGGCTCCAGCTGCCATGCCGACGGGGATTCCAAGTCCCGCTGCCATGCCGCAGAGGACGACGCCGATCGTGCTGATCGAGCCATAGCTCGTTCCAGAGCACACAGCCATGAATGCCGGCAGTATGAAGCAGATCGGCAGGAACAGCCTCGGCGTAATGATCTTCATGCCATAGTACAGCAGCGTAGGGATCGTGCCGCATGCCATCCAGACTGCGACCATGCACCCGACAAGGAGCATGATCATGGCAGCTGTCGCTATCTGGCGCACTCCCTCCGCCATCGCACCATCGAGCTTCTCCCAGCTGAAGCCCATATAGAGGCAGAAGCAGATCATGACGAAGAGCGACACGACGGACGCAATCGTGACTTCCGCACCCAGTGCGATCAGAAGCACCAGGATGACGATAGGCCCGAGGAAGCCAAAGAGCGCAAGCCCTGTGGACATCTCCCTCATCGAACGGACCTTCTTCTCTTTCCCATCACTCATATTTCTCTCCTTTCAAGTGTGGTCTCACCTGTTTCCAAACGCACGGAGGATCCTCTCCAGGGCCTCCTTGAGGATGCTTCTCGTGACGGCGAAGTTGATCCTGATGAACCCCCTTCCCTCCGGTCCGAAGTTATCCTCCCCATCGTCGAGATGGATGTGCGCGCTGTCCATGAAGAACCTGTCGAGGTGCTCCTCCCCGATTCCGGCATCGCGGCAGTCGATCCAGAGAAGGAAGCTGCCCTCGGGTCTGAATGCCTTGAGCGGCAGGCCATGCTCCTCGATGAACGAGAGGATCAGATCCAGATTGCCCTTTAGATACTCCCTGAGCTCCGCCATCCAGCCATCCGCCTCGCCCCTCATGATCGAGGTTACGGCGGCAAGCGCGAAGCTGTTGGTCGCGTAGCCGAACGAGAACGCCTGTATCTGCCTCATCCAGAGCCTCTGCTTCTCCTCATCGGCGATTGCGATGATCGCATGTGGAAGGCTCATGATGTTGTACCCCTTGCTGAGGCTCGTGATCTGCACGCCGATCTCCTTGGCCCTCTCATCGCAGGCCAGGAGCGGGATGAACCTGCTTCCCTCATAGACGATCATGCCATGGACCTCATCGGAGATGATCGTGACGCCGCTTCGATAGCAGATATCGACAAGCTTCTTCATCTCCGATTCCGTGAAGACCCTTCCCGTGGGATTATGCGGATTGACCATGAGATATACGGAAGGATGCTCCGAGGCGATCTTCCTCTCGAAATCCTCGAAATCGATCTCGTAGTGGCCATCGACGATCCTCATCGGATTGTCAACAAGGCGGCAGTCCGCGCCTTCGACCGCCCACTGTATGGGCTGGAACACAGGCGTCTGAACGATCACGGCATCGCCGGGGTGGGCATAGATGCCGAGCCCCATGCGCACAGCTCCGATCGTGCTCGGCACATTGGAAAGCCATTCCCGCCTCAGCTCAAGGCCATGATTCCTCCTGTACCATCCGCAGACGGCATCGTAGTATTCATCCGTGCGCTGGCGGTAGTTGTAGCAGTTCTCCTCAGCGATGGGGAGAAGCGCATCGCGTATGCATGGTGCGCAGAAGTAGTCGAGGTCCGCGGTGCCCATTCCGATGACATCATCCGGCATATCCGGCATGTCCCATCTGTAGGAATGGTTGTTCCTGTGGTCCGGGGTCCTATCGAATTCGTACATGGGATTCCTCCTTATGAATGGCGTTCAGCAAAGCGTCCAAGCCGCTCTGCTCCTTCCCTGATGTTATCCATGCTCGTTGCGAGGTTCATCCTTGAAAAGCCTGCCCCGCCCTTTCCGAGCTCCGCGCCATTGGCGAGGATCATATGCTCCTCCGTCTCAAGCGCGTAGCTGATCGATTTCGGATCCATGCCGAGCGCGCGCATGTCGATCCAGGCGAAATATCCCGCATTGGAAGGAAGCACCTTCAGCTGCGGGATATTCTCCGAGACATATGATGAAATGAACGAATGGCGCTCTGCGATGCCGGCCATGAGCTCCTCGAGCCACTGCCCGCATTCCCTGTATGCCGCCTCGACCGCCGCCATGCCCATGATGGAAAGCCCATACTCAAGGTCCTGCCTCTCCAGCGTGTCCATGTATTTCCTGAAGAGCACCGGGTTCTCGATGACCGCAAACGAATGCTTGAGGCCCGTGGTGTTGAATGCCTTGCTGGTGGAATGGAATGTGGCCGTCCTGTATGCGATCTCCTTGGAGAGGGAGGCTATCGGCGTGTATCGATGGCCGGGGAACATGAGATCGGAGTAGACGTCGTCGGAGATGATCAGCGCGTCGTTTGCGATTGCAAGCTTGGCAACCTTCTCCAGCTCCTCCCTGCTCCATGCATGTCCGATCGGATTATGCGGATTGCAGAGCCAGATCATGCGGCTTCCGCTCTTCAGGCACGCTTCCAGCCTCGCCAGATCGATGCTGTGTCCATCCTCGCCCTGGATGATGGGGCATTCGATAGGGATCCTGCCATTGAGGACTATCATGCGGCGGAAGCAGAAATGCACGGGAGTGAGGATGGTTATCATATCGCCGGGCGAAGTGAACGACTCGATCGCACTCAATGCCGACATGTAGATGCCGACGTTCTGGGCGACGGAGCTGCGGGCATCGAAATGCCAGCCGATGCTGCCGAAATGCCGCTCTATCGCCTCGTAGAAGGATTCCCTGGCTCCCGGGTATCCGAGATGCCCCCTGTCAAGGACAGCCTTGAGCGCGTCCAGGACAGGCGCAGGCGTGCGGAAATCCATATCCGCGGTCCCGAACGACAGGAGATCGGAATATCCCGTGCGTTCACGCTCCCACTCCCACTTGAGCCTGTACAGGCCTTCAGGCGAGGCAATCTCCACAAGCGATGCGCCCATTGCTCCTCCTCTGTGATTTTTATTATCGAATGAAATATTTTATTGTCAATACAATACTTTTCATCTGCTGTTATATTTTTCATTGAGGACTCCCCTGCAACGTGGTATCATCCAAAGAAAAAGGAAAACGTACGGTTTTATGAAGCTTACGAAGATTGACAGGATGATCATGGATTCCTACGCCTCCATGATCGAAGGGCTCTCCGAGTATCTTGGATCGGCATATGAGATAAGCCTCCACAGCCTCGAGGACTACAACCATTCGGTCGTGAAGATCATGAATGGATACCACTCCGGGCGCGTCGTCGGTGCGCCCCTTACGGATCTCGCGATAAACATGCTCAAGCGCATCAACGATGAAGGCGTATCATCCACGTCCTCCTACACCTCATACAACACCGTGACCAACACAGGCGACCATCTGAAGTCATCGACGATCCCCATCCTTGGAGATGGCGGACGCGTCATCGGCATGCTGTGCATCAACTTCTACCTCGACTCCCCTCTTTCGGAGATCGTGCAGTCGATAACGGGGAACCCAAGAAGCCGCACAGAGAGCGAGTACTTCGCATCAAGCATGCCCGAGGCGCTGTCTGAGGCGATAGGCAATGCACGCAAGATCGTCATGCAGAACCCAACGATCCCCTCGACGAACAAGAACAAGGAGCTGATCAGGATCCTGTACGAGAAGGGCATCTTCAAGGTCAAGGATGCCGTGGCCTCCGTTGCCGAGGCCCTGGACATCTCGAAGAATACGGTCTATCTCCACCTGAGATCATTCCAGAAGGAGACGGAAGGCTAAGGCCTCTCCAGATATCCCAGTCCCGAGAGGATCCTCCCACCATCCATGAGATGGCGCTTCGCCCTCGCCGAGAGCGTCGTCGTCACCGTATACGCCGAAGGATCGTCGGAGATGCATCCGAAGATCCTCTCCTCTGCCTGCCTATCGTCATCCTCTCCCACGATGGTGAAGAGCGAGGCGAAAGCCTTGATGCGGGAACCATCATCGAGCAGCGTCTGGAGCTGAGGGGATGCAAGCCATGAATGGAGGAGGAAGACGATTCTATCCTCGCGGAAGAAGGAGAGGGCCCTGGAGAACGAGTCCTCGGCAAGCGAGAGATCCGAGCCCTTGGGGATATGTACGTTCAGGAGCCTCACCCCCTCCCTGAACTGAGGCCATGGCGGCTGCGGCAGATCCCTGACGATCTCGAACTGGAGCTGCCCGAGGCGGAAGAGCTCCATGCGGATGTGGTGCTGCAGCCAGAATATCCTGTCCAGTCCGATCCTTCCCGTCTTCCTCCTGTACTCCTCAGCCCAGAGGCTGATGTCGGAATACGTGGCTATGAATACATCATCGGGGATTCCCTGCCTGATGTAGTCGGCATGCCTGGAATATGCAAGACGCAGGAACGAGGAGAGGAAGAACATGCCGGGGTCGTCCGCTTCCCTCCCTCTGGAGACGAATGCCTCAAAGTCATCGAAGAAGAGCCCAAGCTCCCCTTCATCCACATCATATGCCAAGACGGCATCGGCGTACTCGCCTCCGCCGATTCCATCGATGAAGCTATCAAAATCCATGCTACGATTCTAACCGAGAAGCAGGCAGATGGAACAGGATCCGCTTGGAAAAGGAAAATCCCGAAGAATCGCTTCTCCGGGACTCTAGCGAGAAAGGGACTCGGACCCCTGACCGAGCGGATATGAGCCGCTTGCTCTACCAACTGAGCTATCTCGCCATCCGTTGCCTAGGCAACAATGAGACTTTAGCAGAATGCTGGATGAATATCAAGTACCTGGATTCCTCCGCAGAGACTTTCAATTCCTCCTGCATTTCGTGGATAATCACAGCATGGCAATCGCAGCAGCAATCATCGCATCCATCATCATAGCGCTTCTCCTTCTCGGGCTCTACTTCGTGCGCTTTGCGCTGATGAGACGGGATTTCGATTTCAGGATCATGCCGGACAAGGAGAAGGAACCGTCGCCGGAGAAGGCGGAGAGGAAGCGCATCATCGATGGCAATGCAGAGAGGTTCAGGAGCTTTACGGAGGGCTTCATGGAGAAATGCCCTCCAGAGCCCGTCTCGATCGTCTCCTCCGACGGACTCACGCTCAGAGGAGAGATCCACAGGAAGGATGGCCACCGCTATGCCATCCTCATCCATGGATACAAGGGAGAGAGGTGGCAGATGAGGAATCTTGCCGCCGTCTACGCAGGCTGGGGGTACACGACGCTGCTGCCTGACAACAGGGCGCATGGCGAAAGCGATGGCAGATGGGTCGGCATGGGCTGGCTGGACAAGGACGATATCAGGAAGTGGATCGACTGGATCGTGGAATGCGACGATGAGGCCCGGATCATCATCCATGGCATCTCGATGGGTGGCGCCACGGTCATGATGGCATCCGGCCTCGACCTGCCCGAGAATGTCAGGGCTGCAGTGGAGGACTGCGGATACACATCCGTATGGGACATCTTTTGCGATGAGCTCAAGGCGATCTACCATCTGCCGCCCTTCCCCATCCTCTGCATCTTCGACATGCTCTCATCGCTCATCGCAGGATACTCTCCCAGGAAGGCCTCAAGCCTCAGGATGGTGGAGAAGTCCACGATTCCGATGCTCTTCATCCATGGAAGCGACGACCATTTCGTCGGCACGTACATGCTGGAAAGGAACTTCGCGGCAAAGACGCACGGATCGAAGGAGAAGCTCCTGGTGCAGGATGCCGGACATGGAGAGTCCTATCTCCGCGACCCCGAGCTCTACTTCTCGACCGTCGCGGACTTCCTGGATCGATCTCTCAACGCGTGATGCGAATATAGTCGAACTCCCCCCATCCTTCCGATTCGGCATTCTTCCTGTTCGAAGCCCAGAGAAGGAGCTTGGCGCCGGTCCACGTTCCCCTCACAAGCGGGAATATGCGCTTGATGGAAGAAAAATGCTCGCCATCCTCGGAATATGAAAGCACATAGTTCATATCCTTCCTCAGCTCGATGCGAAGGTATGCATGATCGCTCTCCATCGGATGCACCTCCACGAGGCTCTCCTCGGCCTCTCCCTCGAATGCTGTCCCAGTCACGCGCCCCCTATATGCCCGGATGCTATAGCCGTTGCCATCGTATGCGATGCCGATGAGCCCATAGAGATGCCCGGAGAAGCCAATGCAGGCATAATCCCCATCGACCATTCCATCCAGCTCCGCATAGGCGGTTGCGATGAAGGAGTCGCTCTGTGGGATCTGGGTCAGCACATGCGGAGAATACCACATGAGGTTCTCCCTATCCCTATTCCTCATGCAGCGGAGGGAAAGGAACCCATTGCGCCTCGAAAGCGAATAGGCCCCATCATCGGGGTTCGCCTGCCACTGCCACTGCAGTCCGAGCCTCTCTGAATCGAAGCCGTCGGAGGCGGCGATCGAATAGAGCGGAGCATCGTCGACAGGCATGCGCCAGCCCTGCACGGGCTCTCCGATGCCGTCCCCATCGATGTCCGCACCCATCATCGGCCAGCCATCGACGAAGCGCATCGGCTGGAGGTGGATGATCCTCCCCAATTCCCCCGCATCCTGGAAATGGAGGAACCAGTCGGAGCCGTCTGGGGCGGTGACCCAGCCGCCCTGATGGGCTCCACGCGTGGAGGAGCGCCCCTGATGCATGACGACGCGATACTCATACGGACCATGGATGTCCCTACCCCTGATGCAGCACTGCCAGCCCCTTTCCACGCCTCCTGCAGGGAAGAGGATTAGGATATCCCCATCATGCAGATAGGCCTTCGGCCCTTCGGATATCGGGGCGATGAGGTTCCCGTCGAAGATGATCTCAGGATCGCCCAGCACCCTGCGGCACTCCGGATCGATCTCCACCAGCGCGATGACGTTGTTGATTCCAGCGCGCGATCGCGCATATGCGAAGACCATGAACGCTCTGCCATCATCAAGCCATATGGGGCATGGGTCGATCCAGCCGGGATTGGGCGCGAGCATATCCAGCTCGAATTCCCCGAGGATATCCTTCGATCTTGCAACCATGATCCCTTCATCGACGAATGGGATGAAGATCAGGAACTCCCCATTGCGATAGCGGATCGCAGGCGCCCATGCACCGGAGCCATGCGATGGCTTCGAATACTTCTCGAACGGCAGCGTGCGGAGTGCATAGTTCACGATCTCCCAGTGCACCATATCCCTCGAGTGGAGGATCGGGATGCCAGGGGCATATGTGAACGATGATGCCACCATGTAGAAATCATCACCGACCCTGATCGGGTCGGGATCCGAATAGTCTCCGTAGATTATCGGGTTTGCGTATTCAGCCATATCTCACCTGAAGATCGGGGAAAGCGCTTCGCAGCACCTCAGCCATCTTCCATACCCTTCCCTGTAGATTTCCATCTCCCCTTCATCCGGCTGTGCAGAAAGCTCTGGATCGTATCCGACATGCTCGCTGACGATGTCCTCGATATCGCCTCCGGAGAGGCACCAGATGCCATGGAGAGCCGCACCGAATGCCGCAGATTCCTTCATGGAGGGAACCTTCACCGAAAGTCCCGTCATGTCCGCAACGAGCGAACGCCATACACGGCTCTTCGCTCCACCGCCCGTGAGGATCAGCGACTTCGGATCCACTCCGTTATCCCTGAATGCCTCCAGTCCAAGCATGAAGCCGTATGTCACGCCCTCCAGCGTTGCCCTTGCGATGTTCTCCTGCGTCACGTTCGACGGATGCATGCCGAAGAGCACGCCCTCGCCGTTGGGGAAATCCGGAATGCGCTCGCCATTGAGGAACGGAAGCAGCAGCAATCCACCTGCCCCGGCACCGGCCTTCTGGGCCATCCCATCGAATGCCTTCACATCGCGATCGAAGAGATCCCTCATAGTCTCGGAGGCGACCGTGCAGTTCATCGTGCACAGAAGCGGAAGCCAAGCCCCGGTCGATGAGCAGAACGATGCGAGCCTGAGGCCGCTGTCGCAGAAGGGCCTGGATGATGTCGAGAAGAGCGTTCCCGATGTCCCTAGGCTCATTGCTATGACGCCATCCTCGACAGCGCCTGTTCCTATCGCGCTCATCATGTTGTCCCCGCCGCCGGAGGCAACCTTCACGCCATCAGGAAGCCCAAGGGCCTCTGCTGCCGAAGCTGTTGTCTTTCCGATGATTCCGGGAGACTCGAGTATCGGGGGAAGCTTCTCCATCAGTCCTGGAGCCGTCGCCTCCACAGCTTCCTCGTCCCATGAACCGCTGAAGATATCCATCAGCCCAGTCCCTGAGGCATCGCCTCGTTCCATGACGCGTTCGCCGGTGAGGAAGAAGTCTATATAGTCATGTGGAAGCAGGACGGTGCCAAGCCTATCGTAGAGATCCGGACGCGTCTTATGCAGCGCCCTGATCTTGCTTGCCGTATAGCCTGGAAGGATCGGGTTGCCGATGCGCGAGGAAAGAGCCTTCCTCCCGCCGAGGGCCTCCTCTATCTCCCTGCATTCCAAGGATGTGGATGTATCGCACCAGAGCTTCGCGCTGCATAGCACCTCACCGGCTGCCGAAAGCGGGACGAAGCCATGCTGCTGGCCGGATACGGAGATGACGGATATGCGTCGTCTGATGCCTTCATCGATTCGGGAGAAGCACCTGACCACAGCATCGATCCACCATGCCGCCTCCTGTTCCCTGACCCCACCATCGCGTTCGATGATGGCGATCGGCTCGGAGACAAGCGCCTTCACGCTCTTCTCATCACTATCGTAGACAAGCACCTTGACGCTCTGCGTTCCCGCATCGATTCCAGCTGCAAGCATCTCGACCTCCGCTGATGATTCTAGATCAAAACCGTGCTGCATGGAACAAGCAGAGCTCATGCCTGCTCCGAACGCCATCAACGCATCCCTGCATTCCAGACGTTCAAGGAAGGGGCAAAAGCGGACGGATCGTCCGGAAGGCGGCAGATCGGCTTGCCGGGGATATCATGAGCTGGGATGCCGGCATCGGCACTGCCTCTCTGCTCCCATATCATTCCAGCAGCGAGAGGAGAAGCCAAACGCTCCAGACAATGCATGCATCGATGCAGAAGCATTGGAAAAAGAAGAATCCTTCCGGCTTCAACCAGAAGGATTCCGCTGCGGTCGACTGGACTTGAACCAGCACAGCTCTCGCCACTAGCACCTCAAGCTAGCGTGTCTACCAATTCCACCACGACCGCTCGACAAACATAGAATCTAGGGCATTTAGCGTTTTTGGTCAATAGAATCGGCAGCAAAATGTGCATTTTCTGCAGCTGCCGATCCTATATGGAAACGCTGGAAGGAATTACAGAAGGGCAGTTCCCCTCTCCACAGCCTCCTTCCTTGCATCCGGCTGCCAGATCGAGGCCTGGACCTCCCCTACATGGGCCTTGTGGAGGAGGAACATGCAGAGCCTTGACTGGCCGATTCCTCCGCCTATCGTCTGGGGATACTCCCCTGCAAGGAGCCTCCTATGCCAGTAGAGATCCTTCCTTTCCATGCAGTTCCTGATCTCGAGCTGCCTCAGAAGCGACTGTCTATCGACGCGTATGCCCATGCTGGAGAGCTCGAGGGAATCCGAGCGGACCGTATCCCACACGATGATATCGCCATTGAGGCCATGGCAGCCTCCTTCCGTCTCCGTGGACCAGTCGTCGTAGTCCGGAGCCCTTCCCGAGTGCGGTGGATCGCCGTAGCCGATGCCGATGAGGAAGACAGCTCCATAGCGCCTTGCAAGCTCCCTCTCCCTCTCCTGAGGAGTGAGGGATGGCATCTCGCGGGCAGCATCCTCGGTGTGCACGAATACGATCTGTTCCGGAAGCGTATCGTGGAGCACAGGATAATCCTCCTCCAGGAGGAAGGCCGTGCGCTTGATCGCGCTGTAGATCGCCCTCACCGTATCCTTGAGGTAGTCGAGGTTCCTCTCTCCGTCGGCCATGACCCTCTCCCAGTCCCACTGATCGACGTAGATGGAGTGTATCGCGTCGATGTCGTCATCGGGGCGCAGGGCGTTCATATCCGTATATATGCCCCTGCCGGGCCTTACGCCATAATCGGCAAGAGCCATCCTCTTCCACTTCGCAAGCGACTGGATGATCTCCATCTGCTCGCCGCCGAGGTTCTTCACCGCAAACCTCACCGGATTCTCCACTCCGTTGAGGTCATCGTTGATGCCTGAACCCGATGGGACGAAGAGCGGGGATGTGACCCTGGAGAGGCGCAGGGCTCCGGAAAGGGAGCGCTCGAACGTATCCTTTGCATCCTTAATAGCCTTCTCGGTCTCGTGCTGACCGAGTAGAGGCCTGTAGTCTTCTGGAAAATACATGCAGGCATTATCTCATTTTACTAATATTTTGTTTAGTGGTTTTCATTATATTCCCCATTGTGTAAAATGCGACCGCCGCAGGTAGGCGGAATATGGGAGAAAACATGAAGGATACAGGTTTCTTTGCAGAGTTCAGGAAGTTCATCGCCAGAGGCAATGTGCTTGATATGGCAGTAGGCATCGCTGCAGGTGCCGCATTCACCGCAATCGTCAATTCTTTCGTCAACGACATCATCAACCCGATCATCGGACTTCTCATCGGAGGCATCGACTTCTCGAACCTCCAGATCGTCCTCAGGCCGGCAACGGAGACGAGCGAGGCTGTCGCCATCAGGTATGGAATGTTCATCAATTCGATCATCTCCTTCATCATCATCGCATTCGCTCTCTTCCTCATGGTGAAGGCATTCAATGCAGCCAAGGAGAACGCGAAGAAGAAGGAAGAGGAGGCAAAGGCAGCAGCACCGGCTGCACCGGCAGCTCCTCCTGCAGACATCCAACTCCTTACGGAGATCAGGGATCTTCTCAAGAGCAGCAAGTGATCGAAGAGAACTTGCACGAAGGAGGCCACGGCCTCCTTTTTTTGTTGTTATCGCTTTGTTCATGAACGAATTAACAGAGCTTTATTATGAATTTCACATAGATGTGTTGACAGAGATGCGGCCTTTCATCATCCTATAGCCGACAAAAGAGAGGGATTTCTGGAGGAGTCGCATGACTGATGACGAGAGGATCCTTGTTGAGAAGATGACCGGGAGCATGCTTCCCGGAGAGACCGCCTCGATCTATGGCAGCATCCAGAACTACAGGAGGATGCAGCGCAAGGCAGGACGCAGCCTCTCGTTCAAGAAGGCTGCATCGGAATGGAAGGAGAGGATATTCCTTCCGATCATAAGCGAGCTGAACACCGATAGAGCGCTGCCGCTTGCTGCGGAAAAGGATATCAAGAGCGTGTTCTTCCCTGCCCTCTACGATGCGGAGGGCAATGGCTTCGTATTCAGGAGCGGAAGCGCAAGGGCAAGGGCCCTTGAGAAGGCGCATGGCCTCAGGGCCCTCATCCTCAGGCTGATCGCCTAATCGCGGTAGCAGATGGCTGCCCTGACCTTCTCGGCAGCCTCAGGCCCCTTGAGCATCGAAACCAGCTGGAGCCCCAGGTCGAGCGCCCATCCAGCGCTCTTCGCCGTCACGATGTTCCCATCCACAACAACGCCATCGGAGGAGAAGACCGTATCGGGCGCATAGCTCTCGCAGCCGGGATAGCATGTCGCGTTCCGGCCCTTGAGGAGCCCAAGCGGCGCAAGGACGACCGCAGGAGCAGCGCAGATGGCGGCGACGATCCCCGTCTGCGCCGTCTCCACGAGGATCTCATTCACCCTCCAAGACTGGGAGAGATTGACGCTTCCGGGCATCCCGCCGGGGCAGAATGCAGCGGAGAACGATCCATCTCCGATGTCATCGACGATTGCATCAGCCTTCACCGTGACGCCATGCGATGACGTCACCGCGTCCGAACCGACTCCAGCCACGACGACATCGATGCCGGCACGCCTCATCACGTCGATCGGGCAGATGGCCTCCGCCTCCTCGAATCCTTCAGCTAGGAAAACGATCGCCTTCATAGTATTTCCACCTTTCCTCCATGCGCCCTTGCCTCGCGGACAAGGCCCGCTGCATTGCTGACGATGCGCTCCGTCTCATCCCATCCGATGCAGCCATCGGTGACGGAGACGCCATACCTGAGCTCGGACAGATCCTCCGGGATCTTCTGCGAGCCCTCGTTGATGTTCGATTCAAGCATGAAGCCGCGGATGCAGCGCTCGCCCCATCTCACCTGATCGATGACGGCGCGAAGCACCCTCTTCTGCCTCGTATGGTCCTTCCTGCTGTTCTGATGGGAGCAGTCGATGATGATCGCGGGATTGAGCCCCGCCTTCTCCATCATCCTCGCCGCCTCCTCCACATCATCCTCGTAGTAGTTCGGCCCGTGGTCGCCGCCGCGGAGGATGAGGTGGGACACCTCGTTTCCAGTCGAACGGTAGACGGCGAGCTTTCCATCGCGCTCCACGCCGATGAATGACGCTGGGCTCGAGGCGGCCTTTGCCGCATTGACGGCTGCCGTAAGATCGCCGGAGGTGCTGTTCTTGAAGCCGACGGCAACGGACAGGCCGGAGGCAAGCGAGCGGTGCGTCTGGCTCTCGGAGGTGCGGGCTCCGATCGACGACCAGCTCATCAGCTCATCGGTGTACTGTGGAACGATGGGATCGAGCACCTCGCAGCCGACGGGAAGCCCGATATCCGTGATCTCGACGAGGAGCTTCCTGGCGAGCTTTATCCCCTTCTCTATATCGTAGCTGTCATCCATGTCGGGATCCGCTATGAAGCCCTTCCATCCAAGCGCCGTCCTGGGCTTCTCGAAATAGGTGCGCATGACGACGAAGAAGACGTCCGACACGGAATCGGCAAGCTTCTTCAGGCGCCTAGCGTAGTCCAAGGCCGCCTCCGGATCATGGATCGAGCATGGACCGATGACTGCCAGCAGCCTGTCGTCCTCTCCCTTTATGATCGAATTCACAGCATGGCGGAACGAGGCTATCCTCCTAGCCTCCTCATCCGACACGGGGCATATCGCCTCCATCTCCGATGGAGACATGAGCGGATCGATCCTCTGTATCCTCAGGTCCTGTATGTTCTTCATATATGCATCACTCCTTTCCATCCTTCCTGTCCTTCCCCTGCCTGCGCTTCGTGTAGAGGAAGCGCTTGATCTTCTGGGTGGGCGTACGTTCGAATGGCTGCTCCTGAAGCTCAACGCTCGAGATCTTGGAGAATGCCGAAAGCTGCTTGTTGACATCCTTCCTGATCGAAGCGATGTACTTCTCAGCCTCCTTCTGCGCCTCCTGCACCGATATCCTCAGCTTCTCAGCCATCATCTTCACATCGATCCTGATCAAGGCAAGCAGCCCTCCGTTATCCGGCACGACCAGCGACTCCTCGACGAAGTCCTGGCTGTTGATCAGGGATTCGATCATCTCTGGGTATATGTTCTCCCCGCCGGGGCCGAGGATCATCGTCTTGACCCTTCCGCGGATCGCGAGGCGTCCCCTCCTATCCAGGTATCCGAGATCGCCGGTGAGGAAGTATCCATCCTCGGTGAAGACCTCGGCCGTCAGGTCAGGCCTCATGTAGTAGCCCTTCATGACGTTGATGCCCTTCACGGCTATCTCGCCGACTCCCTCCTCGTTGAGCCCGATGAGGCGCACATCATCGTCGGAGACGACCTTGCCGATGAACCCTGGCTTCTGGTCGCGATGGCGCGAGCCGCATCCGGCGACAAGCGGCGCCGTCTCGGTCAGCCCATAGCCGAGCGCGTACGGGAAATGCGCCTCATGGAGGAACCTCTCGACCTCCCCATCGAGCGGAGCGCCTCCGATGCCGAAGAACTTCAGCCTGTGGCCGAATGTCTTGCATAGCCTCCTGCCGATCGTGCGGAGGACGAATGGGCGCATGAGCGGATTGCCCGCAAGCTTCGCTATCCTGCCATCTCCGGAGAGGACGGGAGCGACAGCCGATCTGTAGACCTTCTCGATGAGAAGCGGGACGGAGAGCATGACATGGGGCCTGATCTCCGCAAGCGCGGGCAGCAGTATCGAGACGGCAGGCTGCCTGCCGAGGAAGTTCACCTCGAGCCCCTTCATGAGAGGCAGTATCTGTCCGATCGTGAACTCATACACATGGGCCATCGGCAGGATCGAGAGGGCCTTCATCCCCGGCTTGAGGCGCACATACACATCCGTTGCCAGATCCGCGGTGCGCAGTATGCTGATATGCGAGAGCTCAACACCCTTCGAGGTGCCCGTCGTGCCCGATGTGTAGATTATCGAGGCGGTATCGCTCTCGGCGGGCCTTGCGGCATCGAGATCGTTCTTCCTTATCTTCTGCGTGCGGAGCGGGAATCCCGGCGCCTCTTGGAAGCTTCCACCTTCAGGGATCGATGGTATATGCACGAGGTCGTCGAGACGGAACAGCAGGCCTCCGATATCGGAGACCTTCGGCCAGTGCTTCGCATTGACCGCGCATCCCCTAGCACCGCTGTCGGAGAGTATCTGATGCATGTCGCGCGACAAGAAGTCCGGAAGGATCGGAACCGCGATCGCTCCGATCGAGACGATTGCAAGATACATCGTCATCCACTCCGGGCAGCTTTCGCCGATGATGGCGATCCTGTCGCCCTTCCCCACCCCCAAGGAGAGGAGGTAGGAAGCCGCAGCCTGGGCATTCCAGACGAGCTGGCTGTACGTCAGATCGTTCTCCTCTCCAGTGCGGAAGACCCTGTAGCACGTCCTCTTCGAATAGCGGGAGGAGATCGAATCCATGAAGTCCGGGAAGGTGTATCCCTTCACCGTCTTCATCCTGAGGCCATCGGAGCGTCTGATGCGCCTGCAGTCCCTTTCCGTTATCCTTTCATTCCTCTTCATCGGTGAACCCCTCGAAAAGCTCCCCGCGCTCGCAGACCTTGCAGAAGATGCCGGAAGGCACCTCACGCCTTGCGAGATCTCGCACGATCTGCGGGGTATTGTTGTTCGCGCTCAGATGCACGAAGTAAAGGCTGTTGCCGCGCTCGGCGGTGCGCTTTGCGAAATCCATCGCCACGGCATTCGAAAGATGGCCGCGCTCTCCGCGTATCCTCTGCTTGAGGAACTCGGGATAGCTTCCGCCATCGAGCATCCCATCATCGTAGTTCGCCTCTATGAACTCCACGTCCGCGCGCCTTGCAGGCTCCCAGGCCTCGTCCGGAACGACTCCGGTATCGGTCATGAGGAAGTACTCGCGGCCACCCGATGAGAACGAGTAGCCGGCCGATCCATCGGAGTCATGGGATGTCGGGAACGGAGTCACGGAGAATCCAGGGACCTCGATCGTCTCCCCGAACTCATAGGTGCGGAGCATCTCCCTCTCGATCTTCTGCCTCATGAGGATGCTCTGGTTCCGCGCATTGGAGACCGATGATATGTACACTGGGATGCCCAGCTTGCGCTGCAGCACGCCCACGCCCTTCGAATGGTCTGGGTGGAGGTGCGTCAGGAAGAGGGCACGGATGCTGGAGGTGGATATCCCCCTCTCCGCCATCTTCTCCGTTATCTTCCTGTATGTGACGCCATCATCGATGATGATCGTATCCTCGCCCGTCGAGAAAATATAGCAATTGCCGCAGCTGCCCGTGGTGAGCACGAGATAATGCATCGCCCCTCCTTCCCATAGATATTAACAGACGCCCGCCGCGAGCGCCAACTGCCCTTTCGCCTCCATTGCAATTGATGGCTTCTGTGCGCCATAATCCAAAGCCAGGAGTAGAGAATGCAGGAAAGGATCAAGGCTCTTTTGCAGATGGAGCCATCTGACGCCATCGTCAGGGCTGAAGGCTGGGTCAGGACCAAGAGGGACAGCAAGAATGTCTGCTTCCTGGAGATCAACGATGGATCATGCCTCAAGGGGCTCCAGGCCGTCATCGACAAGGAAAGGATCGAGGCCGCCGTGCTCGACAGGATCGGCACGGGCGCAAGCGTCATAGCTGAGGGAAGGATCGTCGCCTCCCAGGGCGGAAGCCAGAAGACGGAGATGGCCGTCGACAATCTGACGCTCGTCGGGGAATGCCCATCCGACTACCCTCTCCAGAAGAAGAGGCACACGGTGGAGTTCCTTCGCGAGAAGGCATACCTCAGGCCGCGCACCAACCTCTTCGGAGCCATCGCCAGGGTAAGGAACACGATGGCATACGCCGTCCACTCCTTCTTCCAGGAGAATGGATTCGTCTACGTCAATACACCGCTGATCTCCGCCTCCGACTGCGAGGGCGCTGGAGAGCAGTTCCAGGTCACGACGCTTGATCTGGAGAACCTCCCGAGGACGAAGGACGGGAAGGTCGACTACGGCAGGGACTTCTTCGGCAGGATGGCGAACCTCACCGTCTCCGGCCAGCTGGAGGGAGAGACATACGCCACGGCACTGAAGGACATCTATACGTTCGGACCGACATTCCGTGCGGAGAACTCCAACACGGCACGCCATCTGGCAGAGTTCTGGATGATCGAGCCGGAGATGGCGTTCTGCACCCTCGAAGGCGATATGGAATGGGCGGAGAAGTTCCTCAAGTACATCTTCTCCGCTGTGCTCGAGAAGAACGCCGAGGACATGGAGTTCTTCTCCAAGTTCGTCCTCGAAGGCGTCGAGGATACCCTTCGCCACGTCATCGAGAGCCCATTCGAGCACATGACATACACCGATGCGATCAAGGTGCTCGAACCGCAGAACGACAGGTTCGAATTCCCCGTGAAGTGGGGAGTGGAGATACAGAGCGAGCACGAGAGGTTCCTCACTGAGCAGGTCGCGAAGCGCCCTGTCATCGTCACCGACTACCCGAAGGACATCAAGGCCTTCTACATGAAGCTCAACGACGATGGCAGGATGGTGTGGGCGATGGGTGTGCTTGCGCTGAGGCTCGGAGTTTTCGTCGGAGGCTCGGAGAGGGAAGACAGGTCCGAT
>CALXXR010000143.1 GCA_944392735.1 uncultured Spirochaetaceae bacterium
TCCGACCTGTCGAGCTCCTTTGATGATGAGGCATTCATTCTTCTTGGATTGCTTCCAGTGCAGGAGAAAATCATATATCTTCCTCTTAAGCATGGATTTAGTATATCATATCAACGATGACAATCAACTATCGATGCATATTTCTGGACCATATTTTTTGAAAAAATGCAGATTTTCTGACATTTATTTTTCGAAAAATGCAGATTTTCGGACTATTCGATCCGCTTGACGACCCTTGCAGGGATACCATATGCGACGACGTCATCAGGGATGTCATGCGTCACGACGCTGCCTGCACCGATGACGCTGTTGCGGCCTATCGTCACCCCCGGGCTTATGATCGCACCTGCCCCTATCCATGCATTCTCCCTGATGCGGATGGGCTTGTTGTACTGCAGCCCTTTGCGCCTTGCCTCGGGATCGATCGGATGCGTGGCTGTCGCAAGCGTGACGCGGGGACCGATCATCACATGGTCCTCGATGAATATCGGGGAATCATCGACGAACGTGCAGAGGAAGTTGATGTAGACATGGCTTCCGATATGCACCTTCATGCCGCCCCAGTTCGCATACATCGGAGCCTCGATGCACACGCTCTCGCCGACGGAGGCGAACATACGCCTCAGCATCGCATAGCGCTGATCCAAGTTCCTTGGATCGCTTGCATTGTACTCGGCGACCATCGCTATGCGCTCGCGCTGGATGGCGGAAAGGGATGGATCAGCGGGATCGTAGATGACCCCGCTGTCCATTGCATCCAAGAGCTCGGAGGGAATCATTCCTTCCCTTCGAGAGCATATGGGAGCATCGCGTAGAACTTGGAGCAGATCACGAGATCCTCCACCCTGTTGATCTCATTCGGAGCATGGGCCTGTGCCTCATCGCCAGGTCCGAAGCCGATTGCCGGTATCTTGTGGCGCCCTGTCGTGGCAACGAGGTTCGTGGAGAATGTCCATTTGTCCACGACTGGCTTCTTTCCGAAGAGGTCCTCATAGTCCTTGATTCCAGCCTGCACGAGCGGATGGGACTCATCGAGCTTCCATGTCGGGAAGTAGAGCTCCTGCGAGTACTTCGTTCCAGTCCATGCGGTCTTGTCGTAATCGGGCATCTCGACGATGATGTCGCTCTCGGGATCGCCTGTGGCCTTGGATACATACTCCTTGACCTGGCGTATCGCGAGATCCGCATCCTCGCCCCATGTGAGGCGGCGGTCGCAGTAGAGCATCGCATAGTCAGGGACAGCGCACTGCGATGGGCCCTTCACATCGATCTGGGATACCGTGATCGTTCCCTTGCCGAGGAAGTTGTCGTCATCGGGCTGGAGGTCCTTGTTCAGCTGCTCGATGGCAAGCGCCGCACGCGCAGCCTTGTACGCCGCGGAGACGCCACGCTCCGGTGCAGATCCATGGCATGAGATTCCGCGGAGGATCACGCGGATCTCCATCCTGCCCCTGTGTCCGCGATAGAGGCGGCAGCTGGTCGGCTCGGTGGAGACGATGAGGTCCGGCTTGATGCCCTCCTCCTCGATCATGTACTTCCAGCACATGCCGTCGCAGTCCTCCTCCATGACGGTGAATGTGAAGAGGATCGTGTACTCTCCGCCATAGCCGAGCTCCTTGAGGATGCGGCCGGCGGTGATCATCGAAGCGGCACCGCCCTTCTGGTCGGAAGCGCCCCTTCCCTTCACGAGCCCGTCCTCGATGGCGCCCGAGAACGGATCGAAGCTCCAGTTCTTCAGGTTTCCGACCTCGACCGTGTCGATATGCGCATCGAATGCGAGCTTCTTGGGTCCATTGCCGATCCTGGCAACTACGGAGCCAAGCCCTTCGATCTTCGCTTCATCGAAGCCCGCTTCCTCGCAGAGCTTGACGATGAGGCGGCATACATCCTCCTCCTTGGAGCTGTAGCTCTTCGTCTGTACGAGCTTGGAGAGGTTCTCCGCCGTGTAATCCCTGTACTTCTCGCCGAGTTCGGCGATCCTATCCTTTATCATCTGCTTCTCCTTATGCCTTGATCTTATCGGCCCGTCTCCAGACCTTCTCTGCCGCTTCCCTCGCCTTCGCGAAGATCTCCCTTTCATCGAGCGAGGTGAACTGCCTGTTCTCATACACGATCCTGCCATCGACCATCGTGGTCTCGACATCGCCGGAGCACATGCCCCAGACGAAGTGCGTTGCGGCATTGGCGCTCACGAGCGGCGTCGGCGGCGCATAGCTGAGGATGACGAGATCTGCCTTGTATCCAGGCTCTATGCGGCCGAACTTCGCCCTATTCCCGAAAGCCGACTCCAGCAGCTCATTGCCTCTCGATAGGGCTGCGAGGAAGTCCGCGGGCCACCATGGGCAGCCGGCATCCCTGTTTTTGAAGAATGCGATCTTGAGCTCCTCGAACATATTGCCGCCGCAGCCATCGGTTCCGATGACGCTCTTACTGACATCCTTGAGATGGGGGAAGTATCCGACATGGTTGTTCATGTTCGAACGCGCATTGTGGGCAAGGAACGCACCGCGCTCATTCATCAGCGCAATCTCATCCTCCGAAAGCGCTACGCCATGCACGAGGAGCGTTTTCTCGCCCAGAAGCCCATAGCGGTCGAGGCGGGCCATGATGTCCTCGCCATGGAAGTGATGCGACCATACCGAATCGTACTTATCCTCGGCGACATGGAGATGCATGCCGCGTCCGGTGCTCCTCACGGCATCGCCCATCAGCGCAAGCGCCTCATCGGGAAGCGTGAATGGAGCATGCCCTCCGATCATGGCCTCAGTCACGAGCCTGTCGCCGCGCTCGATGCGCTCATCCGTCTCCTTTGAAAAGCGCACGTTCTCCCTGACGCCTGCCCTGACCTCATCCATGCCGCCATTGCGGTCCGTCACCTCGTAGCAGGTGACTCCATGGACTCCGACATCCTCCATGCCCTTGGCGATGGCGGAGAGGGAGCCGTCGATGAACGATGGGGATGCATGGTGGTCGACGATTCCCGTCGTTCCCTGCCTCACCGCCTCCATCGAGCATATGAGCGATGAGTAGTAGATGGATTCCTCATCGAGTGCCCTGTCGAGCCTCCACCACCACTCCTTCAGGACCTGGATGAAGTCCGTCTGCGGGCCTGCGGATATGAGCATGCCCCTTGAGAGTCCCGAGTAGTAGTGATGATGGGCGCAGACATTGCCCGGAATGAGTATCTTGCCGCTGCCATCGATGACCTTGGCAGCCTGGACGCCATCCCCTGCACCGGGGCCTGCCTTCTCTATCGTGCTGCCGGTGATGACGACATCGGCGTTCTCCGTCACCTCGAACGGAGGCATCGTCTGCATGATCGTAATGCCACGGATCAGGATATCAGCCATATCATTCCTCCACTGGACCTAGAAGATAGGAGTACGAGAGGAATATCTCCTCGATGATCGCCTTGATCTCATCGGGGACTTCCGCCTCGAGCTCGCCATCCTTCGCGATCCTTCCTGTCGTTCTGTCTCCTCCAGGCAGCCTTATCAGGACCTCATCGTTGTCCACGATGAAGCCGCTGTTGCTGCTGGACTCGAAATCCTCCATCGTCGAGAACAGGGTGAACTTGTCCCTGTAGGGCTGGCCGGAATGAGGGCAGAAGGTCGCGCAGTTGCCGCATTCATTGCAGTACGCATCGATATGCACGACCTGGTACGGATCCTCGAACAGACCCGTCTCCCTCAGATCGATCGCCACATTAGCCCTGTTGGGACAGACATCCGTGCACTTGAGGCAGAGATACGAGCATTCCGTGCATCTCCTCGCCTCAGTGCGCGCGAAGAAGTCATCATCCGGATCGACGGATGGCTTGAGGCGGCTCTTCTTGTGGATGATGTTCCTGAAGAAGCTGTCCTCGGCAGCCCTCAGCTCATCATCATCCATCTCCTCTTCCTCATCGCCATCCTCCTCGTCATGGTGGTGGCCGCATCCGCATTCCTCACCATGCTCGTGGTGATGCCCGCATCCGCACTCGTCATGATCGTGATCGTGGCCGCATCCGCATTCCTCTTCGTCCTCATCCTCCTCGAGGATGGCATCGTAGACCATGTCGATGGCCTTATCGACGGCATCGCGGGCAGATGCGATGCATCTCACGACCGTGGATGGACCTGTGGAGGCATCTCCGATGATGAATACCCCATCATCCTCGCCTTCGCCGGAGAGGATCGCGGAGAGCACCTCAGGATCGGCCTTCTCGCCGATTGCCGTTATCACGTAGCCACAGGGAAGCGTGTGGGTGCGTCCCGTATCGACTGGGCGCCTTCTGCCGGAGGCATCCGGCTCGCCGAGCTCCATCTCCTTCACAGTCAGCACGCCATCGGTGAGATCCGCAGGTGCCGAGAGGAAGAGGAACTCCACTCCATCCTCGATCGCCTCGAGGTACTCCTCCCGGTCGCAGGGCATCTCGCCTTCCGTGCGCCTGTAGATGACGCTGGCGCTCTCGACGCCCAGAGTGCGCTTGGCCATGCGGGCCGCATCCATGGCGGTATTGCCGCCTCCGATCACAGCGACCCTGCTTCCGATCTCCACAGCCTCGCCGCGCTTCGAACGCGTGAGGAACGACACTGCGCTCTCGACAGGTCCATTGCCGCTGATTCCGGCATCGCCTGCCTTCTCGGCGCCTATGGAGACGAAGATGTACTCGAATCCCTCAGCCCTGAGCTGCTTGACCGTCTTCTCGGT
>CALXXR010000144.1 GCA_944392735.1 uncultured Spirochaetaceae bacterium
ATCTCCGGGTACTCCCCGGAGATCTTCTTGTCTGCTACCATACGCCCATGCGTTCCGGTGATTTCGAGATAAGGAAGATCGACGGCTCATCATGCGCTGTCGTGCAGTATAAGGGGGAGGAGCGGGATGTCGTCATCCCGGCCTCATTCGGCAAGTACAGGACCATCCAGATAGGACCTGGATTCATGAGGAAGGGCCATGCCATCGACACGCTGACCATCCCCGCCTGTGTCGAGGAGATCGATGAAGCGCTCTATCCGACGCTTAAAACGCTCTCCGCCGTCCATGTCGAGAAGGGCTCGAGGTCGTTCCGCTCCGAGGATGGCGTGCTATATGACAGCTCCATGTACAGCCTCATCTACTATCCACCGATGAGGAGAGGGAATGAGTACGCCGCTCCGAAGAAGCTTGGAAGGGTGGCCTCCACCGCATTCTCCGCTGGATGCCGCCTCTCTCGCATCGTGCTCTCGTCGAGGCTTTCGGAATTCCTCGTGCAGCCGTCATGCTGCCCCGAGCTGGAGGAGTTCGCGGCCTCCGGCGAGGCCGAGGAGAATGAGGGAGTGCTAATCAGCGGCAGGCGCCTTTTGTTCTATCCGCCGAAGCGGGATGGCAGGACGTACTCCATTCCGGAAGGCATAGAGGAGATCGCCGCGCTGTCATCCCAGCCGTTCTTCCCATCCCAGCTGAAGACGATCTACGCGCCGTCCACGATCAAGCGCGGGCTTGAGAACGCACTCGGGAATGCCGAGAGCGTCGATGTCGAGAGGCGAAATGCCCAATACCGCTCCATAGATGGCGTCCTCTTCTCCTGGAAGCGGGAGCTCCTTGCATATCCGGGAAGGAGGCGCGAGGGGATATTCCTGACTCCAGCCGGCACCGAGAGGATCGGCAGCGGAGCCTTCCGCTCCTCCCAGCTCGATACGCTCGTGATCGACAGCGGCGTTTGTTCGATCGGCGATGCCGCATTCGAGGATTCATCCATCTCCACGCTTGTCATCCCCCAGAGCGTTGCGGATATAAGCATCAGGGCGTTCTATGGAGCGAGGAAGCTGAGGAAGGTCATCGTCCGAAAGGGCAGCGTTGCCGAGCTGATGCTCAGAAGCGAGGGCAAGGACGATCTCATCGCGATCTCATCCTCCCTCTTCTGATTGCCTTCATCCATCAATAAATGTATCCTCTGCGATATGGAAGCTGCAGTATATGGCCTGGGAAGGTTCGGAACCTTCTGGGCCGAATGCCTATATAGAGCAGGCGCTGACGTCATCGCCTATTCGCGTTCAGAGCACGAGCTCCCCGAAGGCGTGAGGCGCGCCAGCGAGGATGAGGTGCTCAATGCACACGTCCTCTTCTTCTGCGTCGCCATCTCATCGTTCGAGGATGTCCTCAAGCGGGTCGGAGGGCGCATCGGGAAGGACACCATCGTCATGGATACCTGCTCCGTGAAGATACTCCCTTCGAAGTGGATGAAGGAGAACATCCCATCCGACAGGACGATCATAGCCACGCATCCGATGTTCGGCCCCGATTCCGGCAGGAATGGGATCAAGGGCCTCCCGCTTGCCATGTGCCCCGTATCCCCGAAGGGGAAGGCCTATGACGAGATGAAGGCGTTCTTCTCATCGATGGGGCTGGATGTGCTTGAGATGAGCGCGGAGGAGCACGATGAGGAGGCCGCGTACTCCCAGGGCGTCACGCACTTCGTCGGCCGCACGCTCGATCAGATGGGCATGAAGCCCACGCCTATAGCCACGCAGGGATACAGGAACCTGATGACGATCGTCGAGCAGACGTGCAACGACCCGCTGCAGCTCTTCTACGATCTCCAGCACTTCAATCCGTACGCAAAGGAGATGAGGCTTTCGCTGCAGGTGGCCATAGAGAAGGTCCTCAATGCCCTCAGGAGGGAAGAGGGGTGAATGTCTTCATCTACACCCTCGGATGCCGACTGAATCAGGCCGAGAGCGAGGCGATGGCTGATGGATTCGCCTCCAATGGCTTTTCGATGACAGGTCCCGAGGAGGCCGATCTCGTCATCGTCAACTCATGCACCGTGACGCAGAAGGCGGAGCAGAAGGCCAGGCGGATGATCCGGCTGTTTGCAAGGCATGCCCTCGTGATCGTCACCGGCTGCTATGCCGAAGTCGATCCGGAGGCGGTGCGCTCGCTGTCAGGGAATGTCGTCCTGTTCTCGTTGAAGGAGAAGGCGTCGCTTCTCTCGCTTCCGGGATACCTTTCCGCCCAGCTTGCGGCGGGCATGACGCTCCGCGAAGCCGTGGATTCGTTCACGTGCCGCCTTTGCGATCCATTCGCGTTCGACGCATCATCGTTCCAGTACCATTCAAGGGCGTATCTGAAGATACAGGATGGCTGCGACAACGCCTGCGGCTACTGCAGGACCACCATCGCCCGCGGTCCGTCGGTTTCCCTGGAGGCCGATGAAGTCGTGAGAAGGGCGCTCAAGCTCGAGTCCGAAGGCTTCCATGAGATCATGCTCACGGGCGTCAACCTCACCATGTACGACCATGAAGGAGAAGGTCTTGGAGGACTTGTGGAGAAGCTCCTTGCTGCCCTTGGAGGCGGCATGAGGCTCAGGCTTTCATCGATGGAGCCCGACCATGTCGACGACAGGCTCCTCGATACGCTCTCAGACAAGCGCATGCAGCCTCATTTCCACATCCCGATCCAGTCGGCATCCCCTGCTGTCCTTTCAAAGGCGAACCGCAGGTATTCCATCGAGCATGTGGACTATATCATCTCGCGCATGAGGATGGCCAAGGATGATCCGTTCATCGCCTGCGATGTCATCGCGGGGCTGCCGGGAGAAGGCGAGGAGGAGTTCATGGAGACCTATGATTTCCTCCAGTCCCATGGATTCTCGGCAATGCACGTATTCCCGTACTCCCCCCGTCCGAGCACACCCCTGTATAGGGAAAGGCATCCGGAGGAGCGTGTCAGGGATGAGCGCGCAGCACGCCTGAGGCAGCTTTCGGATAAGCTTGGCAGGCGCTATCTCGAGAGGCAGCTTGGAAAGCGCGTGGAGGTGCTTGCCGAGGAAGGGGATGAGGGAACGACAGGAAACTACCTCAAGGCGCGCATCGCGCTTCCCGGAAGAAGGACCGCCGTATCCGGTATGATCTACGAAGGGATCATCTCATCCATCGATCCCATCACGGTGTCTGTCGAAAGAGAGTGAGCGGATCATCCTGCGATTGGGCTTGGATCCCTTTCGGCTCCAGCGCGGTGGCGTCGATCGAATGGAATCGAGAGCTTCTCTCCCGGTGCGGATGCGATGCGCTGAAGTGTGGAGATGGATTGCCATTCTCGATCCTGCTGAGGTTCGATTGGTTGAGGCCTGTCCTCTTCGAAAGCTCGTGATGCGTCATCCATGCCGCTGTCCTTGCCGCGATCATCGCCCTCATGATCTGGTATTCGGGATCCTCAAGCTGCTTATTGGGGGATCTTCTGAAATCATCCATGCCTGCTTTCCCTCTTCGATTCATCCCGAAGATCACGGAAGGATCCTTGTTGCCTCATTCCCCCGCCAAATCCATAGGAAGCATCGGATCCCACCTGCAGAATATAAACCCATGTGGAATGCAAACGGGAGATCAGGCTGGATGATCCTGAGCAAACAGCTTGGATTCCCTGTATCCTCACTCGATATCCAGCGCAGCCGTTATCCTCTGCTGGAGATGGAGTATCTTCTTTCTCAGCTTCTCCTGCTTCTTGGGGATCCTGTCTATCATCGAGGAGAGTGCGAAGAGCGTCTCGTTTGCCGCGGCTCCAACGCTCGGCATCGGCGCAAGGGCATACTTGCCGCCCCTGTCGACGACGGCGAGGAAGGAGAATTCCTTCTTCCCCGTAGCGAATGGATAGAATGCGGAATCCAGCAGCGAGGATATCTCCCCGAACTCGCGCTTCGCAGGATCGTAGCGTCCCTTCATCTTCGACTTGAGCGGACCGCTGGCAGTGGGGATGAGGGAGAGTTCCTTGTCGATCCTCGATGCCTTGACCTGCGTTTTTGAGATGCACTGTCCGCAGCTGAGATGCATCTTGATCGATCCCGAGCGCGTCTTCAGCTTCTTCAGGTCCCCGATGGGCACAACATATACAGCCTTGCCATGCTTCTCGCCGACGACGTACCTCTTCATCTCGTCCCGGCTGTCTATGGCATCGCTTCTGTCCTTCCTCTTGCCCGAGGAGCAGCGGAGCCTGTCCAGCAGCGATGGATCGACCTGCTGTATCCAGTCCTTCCTCAGCGGGGAGACTGTTCGTGCATACATCTTCGTCGTCTGGACGATCTCTCCTGCAAGGATGTACTGCGGAGGAATCGAGAACCAAGCCGATCCGGGATGTATGAGGATCTTGTCGGCCGTCAGCGAGCGGTATGAGAACCTGTCGATCTTCATGCAGACATACTGCCTCAGCCCGGATGCAAGGCAGCAGAAGTATTCAGGAAGCGAATGCTTGTCCGAGATGGGGACTCCCATGCTGGAGACGATCGACTCAAGCTGGTCCTTGATGTGCACGATCTCCTCCAGCGACTCGTAGTCGAGGTAATGGCTCTTTGCGAACGCCTGGCGTTCCCTCTTTCCCGGAAGCTTCCTGTACTTCTCCATTAGCGTAAGCATCGTTCCGAAATCGCCATAGATCTTATCTGCAAGAGCATGGTGTGCATCACGCGCATTGAGCTCCTCTCCAGGAGGAAGGATGTAAGGTGTCCTCGTTGAGAGGAAGGCCACTGCGGTAAGCACGTCGGATATGACATCGGGGTAGTCCATGATCGCTTCGACGATGACGCGCGAGAGCCGCGGAAGCAGGGGGAAGATGATCATCATCTCCCCGATGGGGGTGAGGTGATGGTCGCGCTCGATGGCGCCGATGATCATCAGCGTCTCCTCAGCCGACTGCAGGGCGCTCTTCTTCGGCGGCGTGATGAAGGGGAAGGACTCTGTGTTGTAGATTCCCAGCTCGCTCATCCTCAATACGACCTCGGCGAGGTCGGAATGGAGGATCTCCTCCTCGGAGTACTCCGGCCTCATGCGGTAGTTGTCCTCGCTGTACATCCTGTAGCAGACGCCTGGGGCGGTGCGTCCTGCACGTCCCTTCCTCTGGTCCGCCGACGCGCGGGATATAGGCAGGGGAAGCAGCGCGGATGTGAAGTTCTTCTGGTTGTAGAAGTTCACCTTCGCCATGCCCGAGTCGATCACGGTGCGTATGCCGTCTATCGTGATCGATGTCTCCGCGATGTTGGTGGAGACAACGACCTTCATCATGCCTTCCTTCGTGGGGATGAAGACGCGCTCCTGCTCCTCCTTCGAGAGCCTTCCGTATAGGGGATATATCTGATAGTTCCCGGATGGATCGGAGTAGATGAGCTCCTCCACGCACCGCTTGATCTCCGCCTCGCCTGGAAGGAAGATCAGCACATCCCCCTCCTTGTCATCCCAGCACTTGCGGACGATCGATGCGACCTTCGCGTAGTAGAAGTCCTCTGTATCGCGGGAAAGGACCGCCGGCACGTACCTCAGCTCGACGTCGTATGGACGCGAATCGATCGAGACGATGGGGGCGCCGTCGAAGAACGAAGAGAACGACTGGGCGTTGATCGTTGCGCTGGAGATGATGATCTTCAGATCCTTGCGCTCGAGGGTGATCTCCTTCAAAAGCCCAAGTATGAAGTCGATGTTCAGGCTCCTCTCATGCGCCTCATCGACCATGATGACGGAGTAGCGCGACAGGAGCCTGTCCTGCTTCACCTCCTGCAGGAGGATGCCATCTGTCATGATCTTGATGCGCGTCGTCCTGTCGGAGGTGTCCGTGAAGCGCATCTTGTATGCGCAGTAGGCTCCCTCATCGCCGATCTGGCGCTTGATGAAGTCGGAAACGGACATGGCGGCAATGCGCCTGGGCTGTGTTATGCCGATGATTCCGCTGCGGTCGTATCCCGCCTCCCTGAGGATGAGCGGGATCTGCGTGGTCTTGCCTGACCCGGTCGGGCTCTCGACGATGATCGTCTGGTTCTCCTCGAGCCCCCTGAGGATCTCCTCCCTGTGCCTGTAGACAGGGAGGTCCCTGAATGATGTCAAATCGTGCGTTCCTCTTTGATGCGGTCCACGGCATCCTCGACTGAGAGCATCTCGCGCGTCCTCAGATCCTTTGCCTTGAAGCCCTCGCCATCGTCGGTGATGAGGTAGGGGATCCTGTTGGATTCGGCGAATGCATATATCCTCTTCATCTTGGCATCCGGCACGAGGTACATCGATACCCTGATGCCTTCCTTCCTGAGATCCGCAGCCTTTGAGAGGGCGCTCATCTCCCTGTCGATCGAGGGAACGATGAGGACATCGGCGGCTGCAGTGTCCTTCAGAAGCGGGCTGTCGAGCTCCTCCAGCGCTGCAAGGAGCCTATCCAGGCCTATCGAGGAGCCTACTCCCGGCGTCTTCTCCTTCATATAGAGGGATGCCAGGTCGTTGTAGCGCCCGCCTGAGCATACCGATCCGATCGATGGCAGGTCGTCGAGGAATGTCTCGTACACGATGCCCGTGTAGTAGTCGAGGCCGCGCGTGCTCGAGGGATCGAAGACGAAGGACTTCTCGATTCCGAGATCGGTGAGCATGGAGTATATGCTCCTCATCCTCTCCGAGGCCTCCGACCTTCCGCCTGAAAGGCCCTCGAGCGTCTCGAGCGTCTCCATGAAGCTTCTGCCGTCGCCTGCCGTGATGTAGGCGATGACCTTATCCGCCGAATCCTCGGAACCTGTGATCTCCACAAGCTGCTTCCTCACCTCATCGGTGCCGATCTTCCTCAGCTTATCCACGCATCTGAGCACATCGATGACCTTATCTCCGAGATCGAGCGTGGAAAGGAAGAGGCTGAAGAGCCCCCTGTGGGAGATGTGGAATGTATACCTATCTATCCCAAGCGCCTCGAAGGAAGCATGCATGACGGAGAGGATCTCGGCATCCGAGAGCGCGTTGTCGGCGCCTACGATGTCGAAATCGCACTGGACGAACTCCCTGTAGCGTCCCTTCTGGGGATTCTCGCCGCGCCATACCTTCGAGATGTGGTAGCGTCTGAACGGCACGCCGACCTCGTCGTGGTGGGCTGCCATGAAGCGCGCGAACGGAACGGTGAGATCGAAGCGGAGCGCGACGTCGCGTCCGCCATTGTCCTTGAAGCGGAATATCTGCTTATCCGTCTCTCCGCCGCCCTTTCCAAGGAGGACCTCCGTGTATTCGAGCGCAGGCGTATCTATAGGAGCGAAGCCGAAGGATGTGAAGACATCCTCGAGCACCCTCATGATCTTCTTCTTCGGGATCTCTTCCTTTGGAAGGCTGTCCCTGAATCCTTTCAGAACCACTGGATCAATCATGGCCTGATGATACCATCATTTCGACAAGCGGGACAATCTGAGATGGCGCAGGGAGGGAATTCCAGCTGCCTGAAGCAATTGGATGGATAGGATATGCCGCTTTGGTGCTCTACTTGCGAGATGCCTCCATTTCCACTAAAGTAGCACTGTGTTCATACGCTATAAGAATGACGGAAAGGGTCGGAGCGTTCCTGTTGCCAAGATCTATACGCAGAAGGAGCACCCGATCACGAACAGCCAGATAGACAAGGATGCCCTCTGGGCGATAAGGAAGATACAGCAGGCGGGAGGCGAGGCGTACATCGTAGGCGGAGCCATCCGCGATATGCTCCTGGGGCGCAGGCCGAAGGACTTCGACATCGCGACATCGCTTTCGCCGCGCCAGGTCCAGCGCCTCTTCTGGAATGCCAGGATCATCGGACGGCGCTTCCGCATCGTCCATCTCTTCTTCAGCGGCAAGATCATAGAGGTCACGACGTTCCGCTCCGATGAGGAGAACTTCGAGGATGGCAGGAACAACCTCTATGGAACGATAGAGCAGGATGCCAGGAGGAGGGACTTCTCCATCAACAGCCTCTACTACAATCCGTCGAATGGGCAGCTCTTGGACTTCAACGATGCCATGGCCGACTTCCGCCATCGCACGATCCGCTCCCTCATCCCGCTTTCGTATACCTTCTCCGAGGATCCCGTGAGGATGATAAGGGCCCTCAAATACCAGGCGACGACGGGATTCGACCTCAAGAGGGATGTGAGGAAGGCGATCAAGAAGAATGCGGAGAACATCGAGACATGCTCGACGTCGCGTCTTACAGAGGAGCTTGCCAAGATCCTCGCTTCGGGCTGCTCCTATGACATCCTCATGAACCTCAGGCGCTATGGGCTCCTGCAGTTCATCCTCCCATGCTGGTCCATGTATGCATCCATCGATGCCGTGAGGGAATCGCTGAAGGCGCTCGATGCCAAGGTCATGGCGGTGAAGGGCGAGGGAGGCGCTGTATCCAAGGAGGAGCAGATATATGCATTCATCAAGCCGCTTCTCGTCATCGACAATGCGCAGGATGCATCTGCCGACGAGCTCTTCCACGAGGCCTTCAGGCAGGCGAAGGTGCTGATCTCGCCGATGACGCCTCCAAACTATGAGCTGGAGAAGGCTGTGGATATGGTGCTTCAGGACCTTGGACTCAGGAGATCGAAGCCCAAGCGCTCAGCGGAGGCGAGGGCTCCGAAGAAGAAGCCCAATACGCTTGGCCGCAAGAGCGCTGCGAACGAGGAGCTCTCGGTCGTTCCCGCCAAGAAGCGCAGGAAGAGGAGGAAGAAGGGGAAGGGGGAGCGCATCGCGGTTCCCGAGGAGCCGAAGACGCTGGCAGAGGAGCACGATCTCTAGCCCCATTCCTCGATCTCTATGTTGACGGCCTTCACCATGACGCCGCCGTACTTCTCTATGCAGTCCGTGATGTATTCCTGCAGATCCGAGATCGTCGTACCCATGTAGTGGCGCGCGGGAAGCTGCAGCGTGACGCTTATGGAGTAGGTGGAGTCGGCATTGCGCACTCCGCGCACCTTCTTCACCTTCATCACCGGATCGTATTCGCCGATCGCATGCTTGACCATCTGCGACAGGACCGCCTCCGATAGCTCCTCCTTGTCAGGGCGGGAGAATTCGGGGCGCACGATCGTCTTCTCGTATGTCTGCTTCTTCTTCATGTGCCATTTCTTGCCCATGAAGACCTTCATCGAGTCGTAGACGATCTGGGGTGCCGATCTCGTGACCTCTATCGATGGCACGGGTATGACGTGCTTGCCTTCCGTATAGCGGATCCTCATCGCCGTCTCGATCTCCTCCTCGGAGGCCACATCCTCGATGTGGATGATCTTCTCCGGCGGCGGCAGCTCCAGCCTCTTGGCTATCTTCGTGACCATCTTCTCCGATGTGCCGATGATGAGGATCCTCTTGTACCTCTCCTTGAGGAGGGCGCTCATGATCTCGTTGCGGTGATCGTCGTCATCGAAGACCGCCGTCCTCACTGCGGCTATGAAGTTCGGATCGCGCTTCGCCGAATGCCCTGCAAGGATCCTGTCCCCCTTGATCAGGAGGCCATCATCGATGATCAGATCGATGCGATGCTTGGCGGCGACCAGCTTGGAGTGGTAGCTCTTGCCCGTGCCCGAGCGGCCGATGAGGGCATAGACCTTGACTCCCCTCAGCTTAGAGAATGCGAACTGGAAGATCCGATTCATATGCCGATTATAGCATCTTCTCCATCCTTAGGCATCAGCGCCTCCTTCCATGCCTCGATGAGGGCGGAAAGCCGCCAGGAGGCATTGGCCGGGGATGTCGACGGAAGCTTCAGCGCTTCGATGCCCGTTGAAGGATAGATGTGCTTCATGTAGATATCGTATGCCCTGCTGCCGTTGGCTGCGATCCTCTCGATCCGTGAGTGCTTTATCAGGAAGGGGATGTCGTTGGGGACTGCATCGAGGATGGAGGCATCGGAGGAGCCCACGATATTGCAGGATGCGATCGAATCCCAGAGCGCGATGGAGTGGGAGAGGAGAAATGAGATCTTCTCATCCCTTGTGCATGGCCTCTCTCCGAAGATGCCCTCCATGACTGGCCAGAACCTGTTGCTGCGGTTGCCGTAGTAGAATCCATCCTCCCGCGACTTCACGGAAGGGAACGAGCCCAAAACGAGCAGCCTTGAATTCCCGTCCCACACCGGAGGGAACGGGTGCACGAGCCTTGTCCTCCTGTCGTCCATGGCCTGATGCTAGCACGAAGGAGCGGACGAAGTGAACCCAAATATAAGATAATCTTATATCGATAAAGATATTATCCAATACTCCAGCCATGCATCGAACAAGCAATATTGTGTTGAGTTGATTGGGTCAACGTTATACAATTGAAATGTCTTTTTATTATTCGAAAGGAGCAACATCGATGAAACTTGCCACTTTCAGACGTGGTGGTGTGCATCCGGATGACATGAAGCGGCTATCGAAGGACAGGAAGCTGGAGAGGCTTCCGATGCCCGAGGAACTCATCGTCTCCATGTCCCAGCATCTCGGAGCGCCTGCGACGCTGGTCAAGAAGAAGGGAGATCCCGTGGCCCGTGGAGAGGTCATAGGAACGGCTTCCGGATATATCTCGGCGGATGTCCACAGCCCTGCCGATGGCGTCATAGCCGAAATACGCAGGGTGCGCGTCCAGTCCGGCGCTGTCGCGGATGCCGCCGTCATCAAGTGCAGCCCCGAGCAGAGCGATCCATGGACGGAGAAGCATGACTGGCAGAAGATGCCCAAGGAGGATCTCCTGGAGCTCGTGAGGAGCATGGGGATCGTCGGAATGGGCGGCGCCACGTTCCCGACCAGCGTCAAGCTCACCGTGCCAATGGGCAGGAGCGTAGAGGCGCTGGTGATCAACGGCGTCGAATGCGAGCCGTACCTCACTTCGGATTATCGCCTGATGGTCGAAAGGCCCGATGAGGTCCTCGAGGGCATCATGGTCGCTGCTGCCATCGTCGATCCCGGCAGGATCATCCTTGCGATCGAAGCGAACAAGATGGATGCCGTTGAGCTTCTCTCCCGGAAGGCCTCGGAGCATGGCTATCCCATATCCGTGATGCCGCTGAAGGTGAAGTATCCCCAGGGCGATGAGAAGCAGCTTCTGAAGGCGACCATCGGCCGCGAGGTTCCGTCCGGCAAGCTCCCTCTGGATGTCGGAGCCGTCGTCTGCAACCTCGGCACATGCAACGCGCTCTACGAAGCCGCCGTCTAC
Source organism: uncultured Spirochaetaceae bacterium (assembly GCA_944392735.1). Lineage (GTDB taxonomy): Bacteria > Spirochaetota > Spirochaetia > Sphaerochaetales > Sphaerochaetaceae > Ornithospirochaeta. The sequence goes on from CALXXR010000144.1 coordinate 11,154, forward strand.
CATAAACCATTGATAGAGAGGGTCATAACCGTCTCCGGCGAATCGATCGTGGAGCCGAAGAACATCATCGCCCCCATCGGCACGAAGTTCTCGGATCTCATCGCGTACTGCAAAGGGGAGAAGGACGATGCCGTCTCGCTCGTGGCGGGAGGCCCCATGATGGGCTTCGACGTCTACGATGACGGCACTCCGATGGTCAAGGGCTCTGGAGGGCTTCTTTCCCTTCCCGAGCTCGTCGATGACTTCTCCGCCCCCTGCGTCCTCTGCGGCAAGTGCGTCCAGCACTGCCCGATGGGCCTCATGCCCAACAGGATGTTCAGGAACATCAAGTACGGCAACTACCAGGCTGCCATCGACCTCGGGCTCATGGACTGCAAGGAGTGCGGATGCTGCGCATACACATGCCCATCCCATCTGCCTCTCGTGCAGGGCTTCAAGCTCGGCAAGAAGATGGGGAGGAAGAAGAAATGAGGAGAGTTTCCGCAAGTCCGCATATACATGGGCCGCTGAGGACGGACAGGGCGATGATCTACGTCATCATCGCGCTCCTTCCATCGGCCATCTGGGGCGTCTGGGCCTTCGGGCTGAGGGCGCTTGCCGTCCTTCTGGTATCCATCGCGTCGGCGATGCTTGTCGAATACCTCCTGGGCCTCGTGTCGAAGGAATCCACGCTTCGCGACTTCTCCGCGGCGGTGACGGGCCTCCTGGTCGGCATGAACATGCCTCCAGCCGTTCCGCTCTACATCCCGATCATCGCATCGGCATTCGCCATCGCGGTCGTGAAGTGGACGTTCGGAGGTCTGGGATGCAACTGGATGAATCCGGCTCTGGCGGGAAGGGTCTTCGTCTTCTTCTCGTTCACGTCGCAGATGAGCGCGTTCACGCTTCCGCGCTGGATGCAGCTCGATGGCATGTCTTCCGCCACGCCGCTCTCGGCGATGAAGACGGCGATCTCCGGCGGCGCTGCCGGAAGGAGCGCCGAGCTTCTCTCGGGATCGATCCCATCCACGGATCTGGCCATCGCAGTCGCGGATAAGCTCTCCATCTCGCCATATGCCGTCGATGCCTTCCTCGGCAATGTCGGCGGGTGCATCGGAGAGGTCTCGGCGCTGCTCCTCATCGTTGGAGGCATCTTCCTGATCGCCAAGGGGATCATCGCATGGCGCATCCCCGTCATCTACATCGGTTCGTTCGCGCTTCTTTCGTGGGTCTTCGGCGGCATCCCATACGGGCTTGGCGCATTCCATGGCGAGATACTGGTGCCGGTCTTCTCCGGCGGTCTCATGCTCGGCGCGTTCTTCATGGCTACCGACTGGGTGACGACGCCTACGACGCCGAAGGGGGAGATCGTCTTCGCCATCGGCTGCGGCTTCTTCACCTTCCTGATCAGATACTTCGGCTCGCTTCCCGAGGGCGTATCGCTTGCGATCATCATGATGAACATCATCACCCCGACGATCGACAGGTTCGTCAAGGTCAAGCCATTCGGGTATGTCCCGAAGCCGAAGAAGGAGAAGGAGGCGAAGGCATGACAAGGTACATCAGGACAGCTGTCATACTCTTCCTCATTTCAGCCATCTGCACAGCCCTCTGCGCTGTGGTGAATGAGGTGACGGCGCCGCGCATCGCGGAGAATGTCGAGAAGGAGAGGATCTCCGCGCTCGAGGATGTCGCTTCCGGCCTCGCGATAGGCGAGGAGGTGCAGGTAGGGGACGGAACGGTCAACTACTATATCCCTCTCTCCGATGGCAGCGCGACCACGGGCTACATCGTGGAGCTCTCATCATCCGGATACGGCGGAGCGATGACGATCATCGCCTCCTATTCCACGGACGGCTCGGTGCTGGCGGCGAAGATGATGGCGAACTCGGAGACTCCGGGTCTGGGCAAGAAGGCCGAGGAGCCATGGTATATGGAGATGTTCACGGGACTTGGCGGCGATTCGCTGCTTCCGGCTTCGAAGTCCGACCTCAGCGCCGATGATGGCGCGGCTGTCTCCGGTGCATCGATCACCTTCGGCGGAGTCTCCTCCGCCCTCATCGCTGGCTCTGAGTTCGTGAAGGGCCTTGGAGGTGCTGTATGAGCCACATGAAGGAGCTTACGAAGGGTATCTTCAAGGAGAACCCTACATTCATAATCATGCTTGGCATGTGTCCGACGCTTGGCGTATCGACGCAGGTGTCGAATGCCATCGGCATGGGCGCAAGCGTCATATTCGTCCTGACATGCTCGAATATATTCATCTCGCTGCTGCGCAAGGTGATACCGGAGTCTGTCCGCATCCCCTGCTACATCGTCATCATCGCCTCGTTCGTCACGATCGTCGAGATGGTGCTGCACGCATTCGTGCCATCGGTGTATGAGGCTCTGGGTGTCTATCTTCCCCTGATCGTCGTCAATTGCATCATATTGGGACGTGCAGAGGCGTTCGCAGGAAAGAACGGAGTGCTGGACAGCGCACTCGATGGCATCGGCATGGGGATCGGCTTCACGCTCTCGCTCTCGCTCATAGCGCTCATCCGCGAGACGCTCGGAGCCGGGACGATCACGCTCTTCCCGGTCGGTTCGTTCAGCGGAGTCATCACGGTGCCAGGTCTCTCCGAGTCCCCTGTGAGGGTCCTCACCCTCGCAGCCGGCGCGCTGCTGCTGATGGGCTATCTCAAGGCATTCTTCCAGTGGAAGACGGCACGTTCGAATGGAGGTGAGGCATGAGCTACATCGGCATCGTCATAACATACGTCTTCATCCAGAACTTCATCCTCGTTCAGTTCATGGGTCTCTGCCCGTTCATCGGCGTCTCCAAGAACAGCGAGAGCGCGATCGGCATGGGCGTCGCCGTCACGTTCGTCACCGCCATCACATCCGTCGTCTGCTGGGGCGTCAGCCACCTCTTCCTCATCCCATTCGATCTTGAGTATCTGCAGACGATCGCATACATCCTCGTCATCGCGGCGCTTGTGCAGCTTGTCGAGATGATCATCAGGAAGATGAGCCCTGGGCTCTATCAGGCGCTTGGCATCTACCTCCCGCTGATCACGACCAACTGCGCCGTCCTCGGCATCGCCGTCATCAACGCGGACAACGGATACAATCTCCTCGAGAGCTTCCTTGCAGGACTCTCTGCGGGACTGGGATTCACGATGGCGATCGTGCTGATGAGCAATATCCGCGAGAAGCTCGACATGACGCCCGTCAGGAAGGTCTTCCAGGGCGTCCCCATCGCATTCATCTCGGCTGGCCTGATGGCGCTGGCGTTCATGATGTTCGACCAGAGCCTGCTGACCAATCTGCATCTCGTCTGAGGAGGGAAGGGTATGTCTGTAGTTATCGCATTTCTGATCGTTGGAATACTCGGCCTCATCCTTGGCTTTGGCCTTGCCGTGGCCGACAAGAAGCTTGCCGTGGAGAAGGACCCCAAGCTCGAGGAGCTGGAGGCGGCGATGCCCGGCGCAAACTGCGGCGGATGCGGCTATGCCGGCTGCCAGGCCTATGCGGAGGCCGTGTACAGCGGAAAGGCCCCTGCCGGACTCTGCTCCCCAGGAGGCGCTGCCCTGGCTGAGAAGATGGGCAGCATCCTCGGCATCGAGGTGGAGGTCAAGGAGCGTATGGTCGCGTTCGTCTTCTGCCGCGGCAATGGCGAGGTCACGAAGACCGACTATGAATACAGGGGCATGGGCGACTGCAACGCCGCCGCGCTGCTCCAGGGCGGCCCGATAGGCTGCAAGGAGGGATGCCTCCATCTAGGCTCATGCATCGCGGTATGCCCCTCGGGAGCGATCTCGAAGGATGAGAAGGGGAACATCGTCGTGGATAAGGAGAAGTGCATCGGCTGCGGCAAGTGCACGGCAGTCTGCCCGAACCACGTGATCAGGATGGTCCCCTATGCCCAGGAGTGGATCTGCGCATGCAGCAACCACGAGCCGGGCGGCAAGGTCCGCAAGGCTTGCCAGGTCGGCTGCATAGGCTGTAAGATGTGCGAGACGAAGGTGGCGGATAGTCCGTTCAAGGTGGAATCCTTCCTCTCGTCGAATGACTGGAACATGGATCAGAGCAATGCTGCGGCAGCCGCTGAGGTATGCCCGCAGAAGTGCATCGTGAGAAGGAGCTAGCTTGAGGATAGCGCTTGGCATATACACAGAGATGTCATCATCATCTCCGCTCGCGGCGTTCTCGCGCTCCCTTGCGCTCGTGTATAAGCCGGTGTTCTCATTCATGTACAACAACCCGGGCATGAAGCTGTCGCTCTACCAGAGCTCGGCGATGATCAGGTACCTGTCGTCATCGTGCCCGGAGGTGAATATGCTCATAGCCTCCCTCGCGAAGAGGGGGGACCTTGAGCTGGTGACGGGTACATACAGCCAGGCTATCCTCTCGCTCAATCCCCCTAAGGACAGATCGCTGCAGATCGAGAAGATGACGACGCTGATCAGACGATGCTATGGCATAAGGGCCACCAGCTGCTTCTTCTATGGCCAGATCTGGGCGCCGTCGTTCATACACAGCCTCAGGAACACGGGCATATCCAGCGTCGTCATATCCTCATACAAGGCAACGAGCAGGGAGCTCGTCGACTCCACCTCGTTCACGATGAACGAACTGGGGAAGAAGGTCGGCGTCAAGGTGATCTCCGACCGCATCTCCCAGCTGGTGTCGCGCTATGCACAGGGGGAGATCGCCCTCGGGGATCTCGAGGAGGAGATGATGCGCGCCATCGGCGGCGAGGGCGACGACGAGGTCTTCTTCATCAACATCGATCAGCTTCTCGAGGGCTCGGCAAGGGCAGGGGACGACGATTCGCTCCCGTCCTTCCTTCCGTCGCTGCTGGCAGGGCTCGGAAGCAGGGGTT
>CALXXR010000145.1 GCA_944392735.1 uncultured Spirochaetaceae bacterium
CTCTTTGCGGAGGCGAGGAAGAACGCGCCATGCATCATCTTCATCGATGAGCTTGATGCCGTGGGCAGGGCCAGGGGCTCCGGACTCGGCGGCGGCCACGATGAGAGGGAGCAGACGCTCAACCAGATGCTCGTCGAGATGGATGGATTCTCCTCCGATCCTGGAGTCATCGTCATGGCTGCCACCAATAGGCCCGATGTCCTCGATCCAGCGCTTCTGCGTCCGGGACGCTTCGACAGGCAGGTCGTCGTCTCGCTTCCCGATGTCCAGGAGAGGCTCGATATCCTCCGCATACACACGAAGAAGGTGCAGACCGAGAGCGATGTGGATCTTCCGCGCATAGCGAGGGCGACTCCGGGATCCTCCGGTGCGGACCTTGCCAACCTCGTCAATGAAGCCGCGCTCTTCGCGGCCAGGGCGAACCGCACCACCGTCGGCATGGATGACTTCGAGAAGGCGAGGGACAAGATACTCCTCGGCGTCGCAAGGGAGTCCGTCTATATGACGGATGAGGAGAAGAAGGCCACCGCATACCACGAGGCCGGCCATACGCTCCTGCATTACTACCTCAAGTACGTCGACCCGCTGCACAAGGTCACGATCATACCGCATGGCCGTGCGCTTGGGCTTACGATGAGCCTTCCGGAGAAGGATTCCTATACGAAGAACCGCTCCTATCTCGAGGACAGAATCAAGATCTGCATGGGTGGGTACGTTGCTGAGGACATCGTCTATGGAGAGACCACCACCGGAACCTCCAACGACATCAAGCAGGCGACGGAGATGGCAAGGCGCATGGTCACGGAGTGGGGCATGTCGGATCTCGGCTTCATCTCCCTCGCCAACGATGATGAGCCTCTGTTCCTCGGACGCGAGATCACGCAGCACAAGGACTACTCTGAGGAGACGGCAAGGCGCATAGACCAGGAGATCGGTAAGATCCTCGACAGATGCATGGATGACACGAAGCGCATACTCACCGAGCATCGCGATCAGCTTGACAGGCTGACGGATGCCCTTGTCGAGAAGGAGACCCTCGACGACAAGGAGATCAGGGAGATGTTCGGATTCCCGCCAGTGGAGCATGTGACGGATCTCGTATGATGGACACCAGGCACAAAAGGAACTTCTGCATCATCGCCCATATCGACCATGGCAAGTCGACGCTGGCGGACCGCTTCATCGAGCGTGCCCGCCTCGTCACGTCCAGAGGACCTCAGCAGACGCAGATCCTCGACAGCATGGATATCGAGAGGGAGCGCGGCATCACGATAAAGAGCCAGGCCGTCACCATCCCATACACGGCAGCGGACGGGGAGGAGTATGAGCTGAATCTCGTCGATACCCCGGGCCATGTGGACTTCACCTATGAAGTCTCCAGGGCTATCTCGTCGTGCGAGGGCGCCCTGCTCCTGATCGATGCCTCCCAGGGAGTGGAGGCGCAGACGCTTGCCAACCTCTACCTTGCAATGGAGCACAACCTGGAGATCATCCCGGTCATCAACAAGATAGATCTGCCATCCGCTGACATACCATCATGCCTCCATCAGATCGACCACGATCTTGGCCTCGATCCCGATACGGCATGCTATGTCTCCGCAAAGACCGGAGAAGGCGTCGATACCCTATATGAGGCGATAGTGAACCTCATCCCGCCTCCGGAGGGGAAGCCGGACGATCCGCTGAAGGCGCTCATATTCGATTCGCATTACGATCCATACAGGGGAGTCATCGTCCACTGCAGGCTCTTCTCCGGACGGCTCAAGGCGGGCGATCAGATCCGCTTCATGCATTCTGGCGCCGAGTACAGGACCGAGGACGCTGGCATCTTCCAGCTTCAGCTCGTTTCCAGGCCCGAGCTCTCAGCCGGAGACGTAGGCTACTTCATCGCAGGCATCAAGACGATCTCCGACATACGCGTCGGCGACACCGTCACGCTCGTTGATAAGCCGGCGGCAGAGCCCATGGCGGGATTCAAGGAGGTCAAGCCGGTCGTCTTCTCCTCCATCTATCCCGTGGACAGCAATGACTACGAGGAGCTGCAGGAGGCGATCGAGCGCCTCAAGCTCAATGATGCCTCCCTTGTCTATGAGAAGGACAGCTCCGCAGCCCTTGGCTTCGGCTTCAGGTGCGGATTCCTGGGCATGCTCCACCTCGAGGTCGTACAGGAGAGGATAGAGCGCGAATTCGATCTCTCGATCGTCTTCACATCCCCTTCGGTGCGCTACATCGTCCACCTCAAGAACGGCGAGACCGTGGAGATAGACAATCCGCTGGAGTATCCGGACGTCACGAGGATAGAGATGACGGAGGAGCCGTACATCAGCGCGGACATCATCACGCCGACGCAGTACGTCGGTCCGATCATCACGCTCTGCCTCGAGAAGCGGGGCGTGCAGACGGGCATGAACTACCTCGATGAGAAGCGCGTCGAGCTCATCTACGAGATGCCGCTTGCTGAGGTGCTCTTCGACTTCTATGACAGGCTCAAGTCGATCTCCAGGGGCTACGCCTCATTCGACTACAACGTCATAGGCTACAAGCCTACGGAGCTCGTGCGCCTGGACATCCTGGTCAACGGAGACAGCGTCGATGCCCTTTCCCAGCTTGTCTACAAGGGCAATGCGCAGTCGCGCGGCCGCGTTGTATGCGAGAGGCTGAAGAAGGAGATCCCCCGCCAGCAGTTCAAGATCGCAATACAGGCGGCCATCGGCGGGCAGATCATATCCCGCGAGACCGTCTCCGCATTCAGGAAGGACGTCACCGCCAAGTGCTATGGCGGAGACATCTCGCGAAAGAGGAAGCTCCTGGAGAAGCAGAAGGAAGGCAAGAAGCGCATGAAGATGGTCGGCAATGTCGAGATACCCCAGAGCGCGTTCCTTGCAGTCCTGAAGACCGATGAGGACGAGTGATATGGAAGTGAGGCTGATTGGGATAACAGGTGGATCGGGATCGGGCAAGAGCACCGTCGTGCGGCGCATCAAGGAGGCTTATCCTGAGGCTGTCGTGATATCCCAGGACAGCTACTACAGGAGCGCTCCCTTCATCAGCAACGACAACATAACCGCGTACAACTTCGATCATCCCGATGCCTTCGACATGGACCTGATGCTGGATAACCTCCGGGATCTCAAGGACGGCAGGGCCTGCATGATGCCGCAGTATGACTTCGTGCATCATCGGAGGAAGGATGAGTTTGTGCGCGTGGAGCCGAGCAATCTCATCATCCTCGATGGCCTCATGATCTTCTACGATGAGAGGATCAGGGATGTCCTGGATCTCAAGCTCTATGTGGATACGCCTGCGGATATCAGGTTCATACGCCGTCTCCAGCGCGACATCAAGGAGCGCGGCAGAACGGTTGAGAGCGTCATAGAGCAGTACACCAAGGTCGTGCGCCCGGGGCATTTCAATTTCATCGAGCCGATGAAGGAGTATGCCGACATCATCATCCCGGAAGGCGGCTACAACGAGAATGCCATGCAGGTCATCTTCTCCTTCGTAAGCTCCATCATGCGCGGCTGATCGCATTGCTTCCGTCCGGAATCATCCATTCCTGCCACGGTGGAGTGGTTCATCGATCAATATTCGACAGCGGCCCTACTACGTATCAGACGCATGCTTTCTCCTCCCTATATCCTATCTTCGCGGATTGCTTCATGCCCATGCATTTCTCGGTTTGTGCAAG
>CALXXR010000146.1 GCA_944392735.1 uncultured Spirochaetaceae bacterium
TTCGAAGTCGTTCATCACGCTGATGACGCTCTCCCAGGTGGAAAAGGCTGGTCTTGCGGTCCCTGAGGATATCCTCTCGAGGTGGCCGGCTCCGCTTACGGCGATCGTGGCAGGATCAGATGGCACCACGCACGCTGTCCGCGTTCCATCCGACCCGTTTCTGCAGAAGCTGCTTGCTGTCTCCGGCCCCATCTTCTCCACCTCCGTCAACTTCTCCGGCGAGAAGAGCCTGCTGACGTTCGAGGATATACTCCCCGTATTTCAGGATCAGGTGGATTTCATCGTGGAGGCCAAGGGGATGGGTGGCGGCATGGCATCGACTCTCGTCGACGCCACGTGTGCACCATTCAAGGTCCTGAGGCAGGGCGCCTACATCATCTGATGCGGCGCGCCTCGATGTAGTAGCGCTTCTCGTTCGCGTGTCCAATCGAGAAGGTCTTTCTAGGGAATGCCCTGTCGTTGAGTATCGACTGGAAGAACGTCTCCTTCGAGATGTCCGGGAGGATGACGCCGATGGCGCCTTCGGAGGCGAGCCTCACGACGGTATTGATTCCATGGATGTAGTCCACTTCTCCCTTCTTCATCCCCAGCATCTCATCGATCACGCTCTGCATCGTCCAGGCAGGCATGCTCTTCTCCGTTCCATCGAGGGTGTAGAGGATGAAGCTCGAGCCTGAGACGAGTATGAAGCTGTTCTTCCTCCTCTTGAGCAGGCGGTTGGCCTCATCAAGGCTCTTGATCGTCTCCTGCTCTATCTTCCTCGCATGATGGGAGAGGATATCATCGAACGACTTCTTGGAGATGGAGAAGAAGGCCCTGTGGATCGGCTCGAACAGCAGTCCGGGGTCGAAGATGTTCTCGATCTCGACGAGTGCGTAGCGCGCGGGATGCGTCTCGCGCTCAGCGGCGCTCAGGCGCTGCTTGATGTCCTCCCAGCAGCTCTTGGCCGAGGCGAGGCTGTGGTTGCCATCGCCCATGGCAAAAAGGAGGGGATTCTCGGGGTCGAGGGAATCGGACAGCTTCGATAGCGCGCTGTTCACGGCATTCCTATCCTCCTCCGATGAGACGAGGTATCCTGTGATATGACCGCCGCCCAGCATGAGGTCGGAGTCGTAGACCTTCTCAAGCGTCTCCCTCTTCTCCGCCAGCGGCTCGATGACGCTGCGCCTGCTGTCGGAGATGAGCACCATGATGTGCGGAAGCTCGAGGATCGCGTTCTTCCTGATCTCCTTGCGCGGAGGGATGCGGGAGAGTATCGTGCCTTCCGTCGCCCTTATCGGGGAAACGGAAGCGGGGGAGTAGTCGTACTTCTCCAGATCGAGCTTCCCCACCAGCCCATAGCGCGTGCCGGATTCCGTGTCCCTCTTCACGAGGATGTATGAGTCGGGGAAGGTGCGGAATATGCCCTTGTCCGAGTATTCCTGCATCGTGCGCTCGATGCTCTGTATCCTCTCTTCCTTGCCCGGCCCTTCGAGATAGCACTCAGGGAGTATCATCCTGAGCGTGGATGGGCTGTCTCCGACGAACGCATCGGCCTTTTCCCAGTATTCCTTCTCCGATGTGTACTGATCGCACGCGACGACCGCCCAACGCTCCATGTCTATGTTCTCCGCGGGAAGGAGAATCTCCGCAGGAGAGAATCCGATATCCTTCATATCCCATCCTCCGATGTGTATTATAGCACATATGAAGGATCTGATTATCATCGGAGGCAAGGCGCCTGAGTCGATAGCCCTGGATCTCGGCTCATACCGACGCATCATCGCGGCGGACTCGGGCTATGACACAGCCAGACGCCTCTCGATATCCCCCGACATCGTCGTAGGCGACTTCGACTCCACAGCCCTCTCGGCAGAGCTCGAGGCGATGGGCTATGAGGCCTGCCCGCGCGACAAGGACGATACCGATGCGGCCATCGCGATCAAGGCAAGCTGCGGCTGCTACGACCTCATCGGAGGGGGAGAGGGGCGGATTGACCATACGCTCTCGCTTCTTGCCGCCTTCAGGTGCCTCTCGGCTCCCCAGCGCTGGCTCATGGCCTCCGATTCCCTCATCTCCTCATCCGGGGCCATCTCCTTCTCAGCGCCTGTCGGAACGGGTCTCTCCATCTTCCCCCTTGAGACGGCATCCGTCACCACCCATGGGCTTAGATGGGATATGGATGGGGTGGAGCTCTCCTCGTCATTCATCTCGCAGTCGAACAGGACCGTATCGGATACGGTCTCGGTCGAGAGCAGCGATCTGGTCTTCCTCAGGTTCTTCCCCGAGGAGTTCCCTTCCGTCCGCTTCTGTTGACGCTGTAGCCGGTGCGCTGTATGTTTTCACTTGACCTATGAAGAAGCGACGCCTGACTCTTCCGGAGATGCTCATCATCATAATCGCAGCGATCATCTCGATGCTGGTCTTCGCGCTCCTCGCGATATGGACGAAGAGCCTCAATGAAGCCCAGGAGACCGAGATGCTCCGCTCAGCGCTTGAGAGCGTCATCGCCAATGAGGGGGAGGAGGGGCTTCTGCGGATGGCCGGCGTTCCCGTCGATGACATCCACTACAGCTACGAGGATCTTCCACTCTTCACAGGCGACAGGCCTTCATGGGACCTGACGGAGGAGGAGAGGAGAGCCACCGCCATATTCGAGGGAGCAAAGGAGAGCGTCGTGCAGATCGTATCGGCTTCCGAGCTCTCCGATTCGGGGCAGGAGATCGGAAGAGCA
>CALXXR010000147.1 GCA_944392735.1 uncultured Spirochaetaceae bacterium
TAATCGGCGATGAGGTGGCTATAGAGACGAAGACGATCAGGCTTGTGAATGAGAAGAGGGATCTCAGAGGACTCAGGGCACTGAAGGCAGAGGGTATATTCAGCAGATTCATCCTTGTATCCAGAGATGAGGTCGTTCGTACCACCGAGGATGGCATCATGCTTCTTCCTTGGCATGAATTCCTTGAATGGCTGTGGTCGGGAAGGATCCTTTCCTGATCCTATTCGGGGATATACCCCAGCACCCTAGACAGCGCCGATGTCGTCTCTGCTATCTTCCCTGCAAGCTCTGTCAATCCTTCGCGATTGAAGCGGAAGATCGGCCATGAGACGGAGAGGGCTGCTATGGTCCTTCCGGTATAGTCCTTGACGGGAGCCGCGATGCAGAAGACGTTCTCCTCATGCTCCTCGTCATCGACCGACCAGCCCCTTTCACGGGTCCGATCCAGTTCTTCCCTCAGAGCCTGATGCGTCCTGATCGACTTGGGGGTGTAGGGCTTTAGCGGGTTTGTCCTGAAGTAGCCCTCCAGCTCATCGTCGGTCATCTCTGAGAGGAAGATCTTTCCGATGGCTGTGCAGTAGAGCGGGATGACCTTCCCGACCCTCGAGTACATCCTGAGCGTGTAGCTCGATTCCTCCTTGAGGACATAGACGGCATTGCCGTCCTCCAGGATGCCCATGTGCACGGTTTCGCCAAGGGTCTGGCACAGCTCCTTGGCAAAGGGCTTTGCGGTATTGATCAGATCCATGTGCCTGAGGGATCTGGAGCCGACCGAGAACATCTTCAGCGTGAGATGGTACATGTCGGCCCCGTCCCTGTAGACATATCCCTGGCTGATGAGGGTGGAGAGAAAACGAAGGAGCGTCGCCTTCGGAAGCTCCGTCTTCCTGGAGAGGGCTTCAAGATTGATGCCCTCCACTTCCGAAAGAGCCTCCAGGATGGAGATCGTGCGCATGACTGCGCTCATCTGCTTCTCGTCTTCTCTCCCTCTGTCCATATCAGCCCTCGAAGTACCTCTGTGCGTTGTTGAAGGAGATATTGCTTACGATCTCTCCCAGCATCTCCTCGTCAGCCGGCACCTCGCCGTTCTCTGCCCAGCCGCCGATGACGTTGCAGAGTATCCTCCTGAAGTACTCGTGCCTCGAGTAGGAGAGGAAGGAGCGGGAATCGGTGAGCATTCCGACGAAGAGCGGAAGTGCTCCGAGGTTCGCGAGCGTCTTGATCTGCTCCTCCATGCCATCCCTGTGATCGCAGAACCACCATGCCGATCCGAGCTGGATCCTGCCCCTTACGCCGCCGCCCTGATAGCATCCCATGAGCGTTCCGAGTGCGTAGTAGTCCTTCGGGTTGAGGGAATACAGGATCGTCTTGGGAACGTCGTCGGTGTCCGTAAGCGCGGAGAAGAATGCCGCAACGCCGGCTGCGAGCTCGCTGTCATAGACTGCGTCGAAGCCTGTGTCGGGGCCCATGACCCTGAACATCTTCCCGTTGTTGTCCCTGATCGCTGCGAAGTGGAGCTGCATGGCGACATTGCTCTTCTTGTATGCGCGCGCAAGCGCGGAGAGCACGAATGTCCTGTATGCATCCACCTCGATGGCCGTGAGATCCTCGCCATTCATCCTCTTCTGGAATACCTCGTTGACCTTTGCGGCCGTCCAGAATGTGTGCGGGCATGTCATGAGTGCATGGTCGGAAGCGCGGCAGCCCATCTCAACGAAGAATGCAAGCCTCTTCTCGAGGGCGGCAACGACATCCTCTGCCGTCTTGATCTCCATTCCAGCGGCATTGGCGAGCTTTGCGATGTATTCTGCGAAGTCGGGCTTGTCGATGTTGAGAGCCTTGTCCGGCCTGTAGGAAGGAATGACCTTCGCCGGGCACTTGCCCTCATCCCTGATGATCTTGTGGTACTTGAGGTCATCGGCGGGATCGTCGGTGGTTCCGACGGCATAGACATTGAACTTCTTCATGATACCGAAGACGGAGAGCTCGGGATTCGACTTGAACTGCTCATTCGCAGCATCGTAGATCTTCTTCGCGTTCTTCCTGTTCAGCACGTCGTAGATGCCGAAGTATCTCTGGAGCTCGAGGTGCGTCCAGTGGTAGAGCGGGTTGCCGATGAGGTTCTCCATCGTCTCTGCCCAAGCAAGGAACTTGTCGTATGGATCGGCATCGCCTGTGATGAGCTTCTCGTCGAAGCCGCATGTCCTCATCTGCCTCCACTTGTAGTGGTCGCCGCCGAGCCATGCATCGGTGATGGTCGTGAACCTCTTGTCCTCAGCGATCTGCTGGGGGATGAGGTGGCAATGATAGTCGAAGATCGGCATGTTCGCCGCATGCTCATGATAAAGCGTCCTGGCCATCCCGCTTTCGAGCAGGAAATCCTTTCCCATGAATTCCGTCATAATACAACTCCGTCCTTGAAGATCGAGATCTCGGAGTATCCATTGATCTCGTTTTTGGTGCGAGTCTCACCATTCGCGATGGAGATGATGAGCGTTATAAGCTTTTCCGTAACCTTCCTCGGATCCTCGTCGAGCATCACGGAGGCATCGAAGTCGATCCAGTCCTTCTTGTGCTCTGCAAGGTCGTGGTTCGTTGCTATCTTCACCGTCGGCACCGGTGCTCCGAGCGGAGTGCCCCTGCCTGTGGTGAAGAGGATCATGTGCGCACCTGCCGCGCTCTGATCGGTGGTGGAGACGATATCGTTTCCCGGTCCCGAAAGCAGGTTGAGCCCTGGGGTCGTGACCCTCTCTCCGTATCCGAGGACAGCGGTGATGGGTGCCCGGCCTCCCTTCTGGACGCAGCCAAGGCTCTTATCCTCGAGCGTCGAGATTCCGCCGGCCTTGTTGCCGGGGGAGGGGTTCTCATAAACCACCTGCCCATGGGATGTGAAGTAGTGCTTGAAGTCCTGGATGAGCTTCACGGTCTTCTCGTAGATCTCCTCGTTGACCGCTCTGTTCATCAGCACCTGCTCGGCGCCGAACATCTCCGGAACCTCGGTGAGGATCCCTGTGCCGCCCATTGCCGTGAGCTCGTTGCAGAATCTGCCGACAAGTGGATTGGCGGTGATTCCGGAAAGCCCGTCCGATCCGCCGCACTTGAATCCGACGATGAGCTTCGACATCGGCACAGCCTCGCGCCTGTCGCCCTTCATCGCCTCCGCGATCTGCGAGAGAAGCTTCCTGCCATCGGCGACCTCATCCCCCGACTCCTGCGTAACAAGGAACTTCACGCGGTCCGGGTCGACCTCGCCGATGAGCTCCTTGAAGGAATCCATCGTGTTGTTCTCGCATCCGAGCCCAAGGACAAGCACGCCGCCTGCATTCGGGTGGTGCACCAGATCGGAGAGGATCTTCCTCGTGTTCTCGTGGTCATCTCCAAGCTGCGAGCAGCCGAACGGGTGCGTGTATGCATGCACGCCATCCTCGAGTCCGAGGTTCTCGTTGCCCCAGCTCTCGAGCTGCATAGCGATCCTGTTCACGCATCCGACTGTTGGGATGATCCAGAGCGCATTGCGGATTCCGATCCTGCCATCCTTCCTGACGTATGCCTTGATGGTGGGGATATGGTCCTTCCACCTGATCCTGTCGTCCTCGGCTTCCCTGATCGCCTCCTCCGCAGCTTTCCTGTCATAGTGGTATTCTGCGTTCTCGTTCAGAAGCGTGTGGATGTTGAAGGCATGCACGTGGCATCCCTTCTTGATGTCCTCAGAAGCGGCGCCGATGGGGTAGCCGTACTTGATGACGGGCTCATCCTTTCGGATGTCGGAGAGGGCGACCTTGTGCCCTGCGGGGATATCCGAGAAGACTGAGAAGGTGTCGCCATCTACGGTGACGACATCCCCCTTCATCAGCGGCTTGATCGCAACCGCGACATTGTCGCGGCTGTTTATCCTTATGAGATTGCTTGCCATCTTCACCTCAGATCTTCTCGATGGCCTTTGCCATGCCATCGGTCCAGATCGACTCAAGATATCCCTCGATCTTCTTCTCGAGGCCTGGGACAGCCGTCAGATCCTCTCCCCACCATGATGCGTCGGAAAGGACTGCGGATGCGATTGCGGAAGCCTTCTCAGCAGTGCTGGAGTAGCTGGCGCTGTAGAGCTTCTGGAACTTCGCAAGGACCTCCGGGCTGTCCTGGATGAGGTACTTCTCGCCGTTCCTGGAACCCTTGAGTGCCGTTCCCTCATACTCCGTTCCCTCATAGAAGGAGATCAGGGCAGCAAGCGAGAAGGAGAGCACGTCGGGAAGCTTTCCGTTCTTCTTGCAGTATCCAAGGAGCGACGGAAGATCGCGGGTCTTGAACTTGGAGACGCTGTTGAGGGAGATCGAGAGGAGAAGATGCACGATGTAGGGGTTGGCGAACCTCTCGAGCACATCGCCTGCATACTCCTCAAGCTGCTTCTTGTCGCCATCCATCGATGGGATGATCTCCTCGAAGAGCCCCTTCTTCGCCATCGGGAAGATGAGCGGGCTCTTGATGCATTCCTCGACGGTGTTGAGACCAGTCTGGTATGCGGCAAGGACCATCATCGTATGCGTGCCGTTGAGGATGCGAACCTTCCTCGTGCGGTAGAAGGACATGTCGTCCGTCCAGATGACGTTGGCGCCAGCCTTCTCGGTCGGGAACTCGTCCTCATGCGTCTTGCCATGGCACTCGATGACCCAGAGGAGGAAGATCTCGGCGCTGTCGAGGAGGTTGTCCTGATATCCGAGCTTCTCGCAGATCTTCTCAGCCTCTGCCCTCGGGTAGCCCGGGACGATCCTGTCGACGAGGCTGTTGCAGAAGTCGCATGCCGTGTCGAGCCAGTCGATGAATCCCTTCTCGAGGTTCCACTCCTCGGCGTACTGCTTGACGATCCTCTTGAGATTGTCTCCGTTCTTGTCGATGAGCTCGCAGGGGATTGCGATGATGCCCTTGTCCGCAGCTCCGTTGAATGTCTTGTAGCGGCGATAGAGGAATGCGCAGACCTTTCCGGGGTAGGAGACCTGCGGCTTGTCGTCGAGCTTGTCGCCCTCATGGTATGCGATGCCAGCTTCCGTCGTGTTGGAGATTATGAACCTGAGGTCCGGGGTGTCGGCCTGCTTCATGTACTCGTCATACTCGGTGTACGGGTTGATGCAGCCCTTGACGCTGGTGATCTTCCTGAACTCCTCGACGGGCTTGCCGTTCTGCACGCCGCGAAGCACGGTCGTGTAGATGCCGTTCTGTCCGTTGATCATCTCGCCCATGCCCTGCTTGAGGGGCTGGACCATCATCACATCGCCATTGAATCCACCCTTCTCGTTGAGGATGTCGACGATCCAGTCGACGAATGCGCGAAGGAAGTTACCTTCTCCGAACTGGAGTATCCTCACAGGACGCTCTGGCTTGCTGACGGTTTCACTGACATTCTTCATGTATAGCAATCTCCTTTTCTCGTTATATAGCAGTTTACCACTTGATGCCGATGTCCCGAAGATGCACCAGGCTGGAGAATGATGATCGAGTCCCGGAAACGCCCATCGCCATCCCTCCCTTGATACAAAATCGAAACACGGTTTCAGTTTATCCTTTATTGCCGGTATGTCAAATATAATAGCACGCGCAAGTGATATGTATACATGAATTGTATGCAATTCAGCAGCGCCGAATGCGCTCCTCCTGCCATGCCTCCTTCGGCCATTGCTCCAACGCTCCCTGCAATCCGATTCCATGAAGACGGCATGGAACTTCCACAATGAATTCACCATTCATATCAATTTCTTATATTAGAAGAAAATATTCAGTTTTGCGCGTTTGTGGCTCCAGCAAGCTTTGTTTGACAGCATCCGGCATGGCGGGTAGAATGTCGCTATAACATCCTAAAAGGAGTAACGTCATGAAGAAAACTCTTGCAGTTCTGCTTATGGCAGTCCTTTCCATTGCGGCTTTCGCTGCAGGTTCGGCGGAGGCTTCCCAGACAGGCAGCTCGCTGATGCTCGGAATGGTAACTGATTCCGGAACGATAGATGACCGCTCGTTCAACCAGGGAACGTTCGAGGGAGTGCAGCAGGCAGCCGATGAGCTTGGCCTCCAGTGCACATATCTCAGACCTTCCGGAACGACGACGACGGACTACCTCACCGCTATCTCCGACCTCTATGATAACGGCTACAGGTTCATCGCATGCCCCGGATACCTCTTCGCAGAAGCTGTCGCGCAGGCTCAGGAGATGTACCCTGACCTCATGATCATCATCATCGATGACGCGCTTGCTGCAGGCATCGGCCCGAATACGGTCGCCATCACGTTCAAGGAGCAGGAGTCGGGCTTCATGGCAGGTCTTGCAACAGCCCTCAAGCTCCAGGAAGGCGAAGTCGGATTCGTCGGTGGCCTCGAGATCCCCTCAGTCCAGAAGTTCAACTGGGGATTCCAGCAGGGCGTGAAGTATGCCAACGACAACTTCGGCACATCGATCGGCATGGATCCCTCCAACTTCGTATACCAGGGATCGTTCGCTGACCTCGCCGGTGGTCAGCAGCTCGCTATGGCTATGTACGACAAGGGCGTGGATGCCATCTTCGCAGCAGCTGGCGGAACAGGAGTCGGAGTCATCAACGAGGCGAAGAACCGCCGCCTCGCAGGCGAGGACGTCTGGGCAGTCGGCGTTGATGTCGATCAGTACACCGTCGGCGACATGGGCAACGGAGAGTCCTGCATCCTCACATCCGCGATGAAGGATGTCACGGGCGTTGCATACGACCAGGCTATGGCGGCGGCGAACGGAACGTTCCAGGGCGGACAGCACCTCATCCTCGGCGTCGCCGAGAACAGGGCAGGCATCCCGGCCTCCAACCCCAACCTCACCCCCGAGATCGAGGAGACTGTAGCATCGGTTGCAGAGCTCATCAGGGACGGCTCGATCGTCGTTCAGGATACAGCCGATGGCCTCATCCCCTGACGGATATAGATGACAGACAGGCCGCCTAAGCCAGGCGGCCTTATTAGTACTCCACCCAACGGGTGGCCTCTTTGATGGGAGACGCCATTGAGTTACGTAATCGAAATGCTTGGAATCCGCAAGGAATTCCCCGGAATCGTAGCCAACGATGACATCACGCTGCAGGTAGAGGAGGGCGAGATCCATGCCATCCTCGGAGAGAACGGCGCCGGCAAGTCGACGCTGATGAGCATCCTCTTCGGCCTCTATCATGCGGACAAGGGCACGATACGCGTCAGAGGCAGGGAAGTCGATATAAAGAGCCCCAACGACGCATTCGACCTCGGCATAGGCATGGTCCATCAGCACTTCCAGCTGGTCCATAACTTCACCGTTGCCGAGAACATAATCATGGGAAAGGAAGGAGGCTTCGTCTACGACATAAGGAAGGCCTCCAGGAAGATAAAGGAGATATCGGAGCGATATGGCCTCTCGATAGAGCCCGACATGGTCATCGAGGATATCACGGTGGGCATGCAGCAGCGCGTCGAGATACTCAAGATGCTCTACCGCGATGCCGATATCCTGATATTCGATGAGCCCACGGCCGTGCTCACTCCCCAGGAGATCGATGAGCTGATGCAGATCATGCGCAACCTCGCGGCAGAGGGCAAGTCGATCATCCTCATCACCCATAAGCTGGATGAGATCAAGGCTGTCGCCTCGAAGTGCACGATCATAAGGCGTGGCAAGCTCGTCGGCGTCGTCGATGTCGCCACGACCTCCGTTGCGGATATGGCGGCAGCCATGGTTGGACGGCCTGTATCGTTCAAGGTGGACAAGGCCCCGGCCCGCATCGGCAAGCCGATCCTTGAGATCGAGCATCTGAATGTGCTCAACAGCAAGAAGGTCCTCGGCGTCAAGGATTTCTCGCTTACGGTCCATGGCGGCGAGATCGTTGGGCTTGCCGGCGTCGACGGCAATGGGCAGACTGAGCTGGTTGAGGCCATCTCAGGATTGAGGAAGGCAGAATCCGGCGCCATCCGCTTCAATGGCAGGGACATCACGTCGCTCTCGATCGCAGAGCGCAATGCCATGGGGCTTGGGCATATCCCGGAGGATAGGCAGAAGCGTGGCTTGATACTGGCCGCTCCGCTTTCGGAGAACATGGTCATAAAGGAATTCGATCATGAGCCGTTCTCCCATAAGGGGATCCTGGACAACGACGCGATCAGGAGCTATTCGGAGAAGATCATCGAGAAGTTCGATGTCAGATCAGGCGAGGGGGTGGACTCCCTTGCAGGAAAGCTCTCCGGAGGCAATCAGCAGAAGGCGATCATCGGCCGTGAGATCACTGCCGATCCCGATCTCCTGATAGCCGTGCAGCCGACCAGAGGCCTTGATGTCGGCGCGATCGAGTTCATCCATCAGCAGCTCGTAGCCGAAAGGGACAGGGGGAAGGCGGTCTTCCTGGTATCGTTCGAGCTCGATGAGATCTTCAATCTCTCCGACAGGATCGCCGTCATCTCCGGAGGCAGGCTCATCGATATCGTCGACACAGCTTCAACCGATGAGCATGCAGTCGGCCTCATGATGGCCGGAATAAGGAAAGGGGGTGAATGATGGGCAGGAAGGCTCGCAATCCGCTGGAGGAGAGGAAGGCATCCCCTCTCCTTGTTTCCCTCTCTGCGGTATTCCTTGGAATCATCGCCGGGTGCGTCTTCATCCTCTGCATCGGCAAGAACCCGATAGCAGGCTTCGAGCGCATCCTCTTCGGAGCGCTCTCGAACGCAAGGCGCATCGGCAACACGCTGGGAATGTCCACGCAGCTGATCCTCATAGGGCTTTCGGTCGCGTTCGCATTCAAGACCGGTCTCTTCAACATCGGCGCTTCCGGCCAGATGCTGATGGGCGGCATCACCGGTTCGATCCTGGCCTTCTATCTCCCGATGGACATGCCGAGGATCATCTACATCCCGCTCGTCATCATCGCCTCGATGGCCGCTGGAGCCGTATGGGGATTCATCTCAGGACTCCTGAAGGCGAAGTTCACCGTACATGAGGTCGTCTCCACGATCATGCTCAACTGGATCGCATACTGGATCGTATACGACTTCATCCCACGCTTCATCATCGATCCGACGATCTCGGTGAAGTCCAAGCCGATCGA
>CALXXR010000148.1 GCA_944392735.1 uncultured Spirochaetaceae bacterium
CATAACCACCCTTAACATCTGTCGAAGTTGCAGCAGTTACTGTGAAAGAAGCAATATAGTTTGGAATAAGTGTGACTGTCTTTGTCTGTGTCGACTCAGTACCCTTTGCTCCAAGCGGTGCCGTTACAGAAATTGTATACGTTGATCCTTCTTCAAGTGTTGTAGTGCCTGCAGTAACTTCAGCGTTCCACTTGACCTCAACTCCAGTTGCTCCGGTCTCAGTAGCATTTCCAGTCTTTCCACTAGCCATGCTATAAGTAACAGTTACATAGTCTGAAGCATTCGAAGTTGTTGTGGAGTCAATTATTGGCTCTTTTGTTGCATCATCACCACCGATAACAAACTCAAATGATTCAATGTAATCATTGAGGACATACACAGAAGCCGTCAAAGAGCCATCCTCAATTGCTGTTGCAGAAGAATTGTAGCTTGTCGAGAAGGTAAGAACTGCCTTTCCCGCCTTTGCAAATGCATCAGCTACGATGAAAGAATCAGCAGCAGAAACGTTGTACTCATCAGCTTCAAGTTCCCTCTCGAACACAACTTCATCGTCATAGATTGCATATGCTGTAACTACATAATCATCCTTCAGATTCTTTGTGCTGCTTCCATTGTAGTAAGTAGCCTGAGTTTCAGCTGCTTCTACATTGAGAGAATCGAGCTTGTAAACAGAAGCTGTGATGTCTGCCTGAAGTCCATACGTTGCCATGAAAGGACCATTGTATGTGACAGTAGCAATGACACCCGGCTCAACAGCAGAGTTATCAGCAGGAGCTGTGACCTTATCCTCATCAAGGGAAAGATACTTAGCCTCGACAGGTACAGTGTCACCGTTTACCTGTGTTGCCATAACAGTGTAGTCATCGAGATCGATTGTCTCTCCACCGAAATACTCAGTAGGACCATCTGTAACAGAAATTGCGACAATAGTGCGGTCTGCCGCAGAAGCAGTACCACCGTCGCATGCTACGAATGCGAACAGCATCAGAGCTGCAAGAGCTCCGATCAAAATTGACTTTTTCATTTAATACGCTCCTCCGTATAATCAATGTCCCCTAAACTCTACCCCCCCTAATATCAAGTTGTCAAGATAAAGGGGGGAAATTTTTTGAAAATCTGATCAGGGAGGGTTTAGCTACTGTTTGCGTGAACGTTATTGCCTGATTATGTATGAGTTTGGTTTTCAGATGATGATGCCGCCGCCGGCTGTGATGCCGAAGCGAAGGCTGCTTGAGCTCTGGTGGCTTATGTCGTAGAAACCGGTTGCTCCAAGGCGGAAGAACATGTCATCGGAGCGTGAGACGATGCCAAGCTCTGCATGTACCCCATATTCATGCACCTTCACGTAATCCATTGGAGCGGAATCATTTGGGATGTGCTCTATTGCCGTCCTGTACCAGGACCATTCGAAGCTCGATATCAGGAAGGCTCCTATCGTTTCGCTGAAGAACTGGTAGTATGCAAGGCCGATCGACAGGTCCTGCCTGCAGTCCAGGTCGTATGTGACATAGCCTATGTTGGATCCTCCGGGCTCGGAGAAGCCGATTGGCATCAGGAAGCTGTAGCCTCCCACGAATCCCACGCGCGCGATATCCGAAGGAAAGAATGCAAGACTGAGGTCGATGCCAAGAGATCTGATGGCATCGACTTCCTTCGCCATGGCAGGAAACGATGCCCCGATCTCCTCCGAGACCATATTCCTGTCAGCGACGAACGATGCATCGATCCAGAGCTCCGGCTTTGCGCTGATCGCTGACATGGAAATGATGATCAGAGCTGCCGCTATCGCCTTACGCATCCTATCCTCCGAACCTGAACCCCGCTCCGATGCGGGCACCTGCAGTAAGCATTATATACCCAGGGTCGTATATCTGGTTCATCGAGTAGTAGAACTTCATGAGATGCGCATCGTATATCAATGCGAAGGAAAGATATGCGCTATCGGAAAGGTGGATGCTGAGACCAGGCTCGATCATGGCGCCGACGACGACTCCGGATGTGAACCAGTCGTAGCTTCCGAGGCTGAAGCGTATAGGAAGGAGGATATCCACACCTCCTGCGGCGAAGCGGAAGACCGGTCCGGCTCCGATGAATAGGCTCATGTGCTGCCTGTAGAGGCTGTTCTCCTCCCTGTACTCCCAGTCATAGCCTTCGCCTTCCGGGATGATCGACCTGGAGGAAACCGGGAAGCGGAGGGATATGGAGGATGAGAAGCCTATGCGGGATTCCGCATCGCCGTATGCGTTCAGATCGACCTGGAGCCCGATGCTGTGGCGCTTGAGGAATTCCCCGCCGTTGGGGTATCCCGAATCAAGAGGATAGCCGACAGGCAGCGGAGCGGAGAATGCATTGGTGTCATATGCCCACTCGATGGCACCCCCGAGATCCAGAACCGCTGCAGGAAGCGATGCTGCCAGCAGCAATGCGGATAGCAGAACGACAAGCCTCTTCATCATATGCCCACCGAGAAACCGAACTCCTGCTCCACGTACATCTCCTCGTTGAACACGGGATCGTATGAGCAGCCTATCTCATAGTAGAACTCCGCGATGCCAGCGATCGCGAAGGAGGCGCGGATGCCATAGCTTCCGACGCTCTCCGCTATCCTTTCACCTGTATCTGTGTTCAGCACCCTGCCAAGCCCCCATCCAAGGTCCCAGAAGATGGAGAGGGATGGATAGGTATCCTCGCTTACGATCTGGGGGCCGTAGAATGTGAGCATGAGGCGGTTCGTGAAGACGTTCGCGGCGTTCGGCACGTCCGGTCCCCACATCTCTCCGCCCTGTATGTAGGCAGGCACCCTGCTGCCTGCTATCCAGCGGTATTCGAACCAGTCGTCGAGGACGATGCTAAGCCATCCCAGTCCGTTCGGACGCTCAAGGCTGTACAGCGTCTTCGACAGCTGGATCGTATTGCGCGACAGCATGAATGATGCCGATCCGTCCGTAAGGAGCATCCATGATGGAGCGAATCGCCAGGATGTCTCAGCCTTGACACCGTCGCGGCGGGTGGTGCTGTCCTTCATATAATCCAGCCTAAGGCCTATCGAGAGCGTCGTCTGGAATACGGATCTGTCTTCGCTGAGCTCGGGAGCTCCGATCCAGGAGCCATCGGCTGGGAAGCGGTAATCGCCGCTGCTGTCCCAGAAGACACCTTCAGTCCGATCCGGTCCCGTCATCCACGACAGCCTCTCGAAGGCCATCTCGAAGCGTCCATCGATCGAGCCGTATGCGGTGAGAAGATCCCTGTCGGAGAAGTCCGTCTCGATGAAGCCCTGCGAGAAGATGAGGTTGAACTCATCGTAGTGTACGGTGTAGTCGCGAGGGAAATCATAGGCGGATGGATCCTGGGCCATGATGGCGCCCGTCTCCGGGTCCTGCCTGAGCGTCCGGTATTCCAGTCCATTGTCGAGGCGGAATGCGAGCACGGTGCTCGAGCCCTCGATGAAGTCAGGCACTGGGAAGTTGAACTGGTACAGCACCGATGAGGGGAAGATGCCCTTGGCGAACTCCGGCTCGGTGCGGACCTCGAAGACATGGTAGCCGAAGCCTATCGCAAAAAGAGGCTGGGAAAGGATGATGATGAGCGCTGCAAGTATCCTCTTCATCCTTCCTCCTATAGCGACACATAGAACTGCAGGGCGGAATTCTGCCACCATGCAGGCGAATCGGGCCATACGCCGCGGATGAAATCATAGCCGACCTGGTACTCGAGGCGCATGAAGCCGAAGAGGCGGAGCTGGAGGCGCGCCGTGAAGCTGGACTGCAGCTCGACGGCGAAGGTGCTTCCATCCACCTCATTCACGATGCCTCCGAACATAAGCGTATTGTAGAGGTTGAACTCGATGTTCGTATAGCAGTCGCCCGCCATGAACTGCGGACCGTTGAAATGGATCCAGATCCTGTCCTGAAGCCCCCCGCGCAATCTGTCCAATGGAAGCCTGTTCTCAGGCACGACGGGACCGGCGATGTACTGGAGCGTGTTCGAATGCCCGATGTACATGTTCATCCAGTTCCATCCATTCTCCTGTTCGACGGAGAAGACCGCCATCTTCTCCTCCACATAGAGGCTCATGAGATAGTAGTCGCTCTGCACGCCCATCGGCGTCATGTTGTTGAAGAGCCATGATGGTCCGGCCTCAAGAAGGAGATCCGCGCCGATGCCCTCCTCGCACTCGGCGTCGGTGGGGGTATCGCGATCCATGTTCAGCGAAAGCTGCAGGTAGAGGAAGTCCGTGAAGACGTTCCTTGAACCGTTGAGCCATGGATAGGCAGGAAGCACGTCCGTGAACGGCTCACGCGGAATTCCGGCCATATCGACGAAGACCGGGGAGGAAAGCCCACCATGCCCAGGGAGGGAGAACGTGGCCTCCTCCAGGCTCATGGCATAGCGGGCGTTGTAGCCGACCCTCACATTGAAGAGCGTTCCCTTCTCATTGAGGGGATTGGTCCAGAACCCCTGATCGAGATAGATGTCGACCGAGCTTCTCGGGTTGAAGTACGACAGGCTGCGCTCGCCGCCGTCGTTCCACCCCGCCCCGCCGAAGAAATGATGCTTCTGCTGCTCGTCGTAGTCCAGCATCCAGCGGGGCCTGCCTGTCAGGTAGTCATAGTCCTTCGAGAGCGAGGCATTGTTGAAGGCGAACGAGAGCTCGATCTGGAATTCAGCCCTGCTCTCATCCTCCAGCATCTGGAAGTACTTCTCGAATCCGAAGGTGGTCCCCAATGGGAAAAGGCCAAGTCCAAAGCCCTTCACACCGCCTGATACGGCTTCTATGTAGGCATCCAGGGACGATGACTCGGCCGCAAGCGCAGAAGGCAGCAGCAACAGAGCCATGATGATCCCAAGAGCCTTTCTCATCTATCTAGCGAAGCCCCACCTGCCGTCCAGATACGAGAGCATGAGGTCGCTCCAGCCCTGGATGCACTTCTCCTCCTCTCCGGTCTCCCTGTATCCGAGGGAGAGCCCATGGGCCCCATGCGGGTAGACATGGAGCTCGCACTCCACGCCATGCTCGATGAGGGCGGAGGCGAACATCATCGCGTTCCTTATATCCACCGACGCATCGGTCAGGGTATGCCAGATGAAGCATGGGACGGTATCATCATCGACCTGCTTCTCAAGCGAATAGTACTCCATCAGGCCGGAATCCCCACCGGTGATGTTCCTCGTGCTCTCCGCGTGTCCGAAGGCACCTGTGGAGATCACGGGATAGCAGAGCACTGCAGCGTCCGGACGGGATGCCCTGCCATAGCGCTTCCAGTGGCACGCGATCGATGCCGCGACATGGCCGCCTGCTGAGAAGCCTAGGATGGCTATGCTATCCGGATCGGTAAGGAGCTTGTCGGCATCGTGCCTGATGGCCCCGATGGCAGCGGCGGCCTCCGCCTCGGGAGCGGATGAGCGTATCGCATCGCCGACGCTGTAGCGGAGGATGAAGACATTGTAGCCATGCGCGAATACGGGGAAGGCGATCGGATCCTCCTCCCTGATCGACAGCCGCGCATACGCACCGCCCGGGCAGATGATGAGTGCAGGCCTCGTCCTGTACATGCCTCCGACTGCGGACATATCCTCATGGATGTATCCGATGAGCTCCGCCTTATTGCTTCCTATCAGATATCTGACGCTTCTCATGATCGATGCAATTGTAAACCAAATCAGTGTGCATTGGGAGTCCGGCTCCTGACGTATTCGGATATCGGTGCTATGGATGCCGGGTCGAAGAAGTCGATGTCCGTTCCATACGTGGAGAGGATCAGGTCATCTTCCTCCCTCCTCGCCTTCCTCCTCTCGATGAACCGGCAGAGCATCCACATCATCGCCCGATGCTTTGCAGAGAGCCGGCTGTACAGCAGCCTTCCTCGGAGGCGGAATATGGTCGTCCGCGGCAGCATCGACTGAGGCAGGCAGCGCCTGATATCGGCATCGATTCTGGAAGCATTGTCCGGCAGCGTCGGATCGGCAACACCTACGGAGACAGCCACGAGCTCGGCGCTGTCCGGCATCCGTAGAGCGACATCCTTCAGCCCCCTCATGCTTCCGGCATAGAGCCCGCCGAAGTGGATGACCATCGACTCGCCAGCAGGCGCGTATGATGACGATTCGATTGCTTCCAGCCCCAGCGTTCTTCCAAGGAGAGCGGCATACTCCCCTGCTGATCCATAGCATGTCGAATATGTGATGGCGATCATATCATCCTCCGATGCGATGATTGCATGCGCCACGGCTTAATGCAAGATTTGCCAAAAGCGCATTGAGGGATAATATTTCTCTGTGGAGGCTTCTATGAAGACAAAGGAAGATGCAGTCAGGTTCCTCAAGGAAGCAGGAACGTATTATCTTGCAACCGATGATGCAGGACAGCCAAGGGTCAGGCCATTCGGAACCGTGAACCTCTTCGAAGGCAAGGTCTATATACAGACAGGGAAGAAGAAATCGGTATCGATGCAGATCCACCACAATCCGAAGATAGAGATCTGCGCATTCAAGGACGGCACATGGCTGCGCATTGCGGCCGATGCAGTGGAGGATGACAGGAGGGAAGCCCGCAAGAGCATGCTCGATGCCTATCCGGAGCTGAGAAGCATGTACGACGAGGATGACGGGAACACGGAAGTGTTCTACCTCAGGGATGCAACCGCGATCTTCTCGTCGTTCACCGCACCGGAGGAGTCGGTGACATTCTGATGGAACCTATCGCCACGCTCCATGGCATCATCGTCCACGGCAACGGATTGGGGCGCACCGTCGGGATGCCGACTGCAAACCTCAGTCCAAGCCGCGGATGCGAGATTCCGCCCGCAGGCGTGTACGCTTCTCGCGTGCTGCTGTCGGACGGAGCATTCATAGGCGTCACGAACATCGGAGCAAGACCCACGGTCGACAGGGATTCCCGCGCCACGATCGAGACGAACATACATGCATTCGACCGCGACATCTATGGCGAGCAGATGACGCTGGAGATCATGTACTACCTGCGGCCGATCAGGAAGATGGAGAGCCTAGAGGCCGTGCGCGATCAAGTGCGCCTGGACATGGCTAAGGCGATCAGGCTCATAGGGGAATGAAGAAGGCGCAATGCCTTTCTTCCACGATGCAGAGGAAGCGAAATCCCCCTCCCCGCCATACGGCAGGGAGGGAGCCGAGCTGCAAGGAGTCTTCAGCTCCTCTGTTTCGTTTTCCTGTACTTCACCAACAGGTAGATGACCATAGCAACGGAAATCGTTCCTCCGATGATGTCGCAGAGCGAATATGGGAGGATCATCATGACCGCAGCTATGAAGCATACGGCTCTCAGCGGCCAGTTCATCCTTGTACCGCACCATCCTTCGAAGAACAATGCCATCATCACGACCGCGCATATTGCTACGAACAGCGCAACGAGCACTTCCGGGAAGGTGGAATCCACGATGATCAATCCTGGGTAATAGATGAAGAGGAACGGGATGATGAATCCTGCGATGCCAAGCATGAACGCCTTCAGTCCTGTCCTCATTGCATCAGCCTCTGCCAGGCCTGCAGCAGCATATGCGGCAAGAGCTACCGGAGGTGTTATGAATGAGATGATCGCGAAATAGAATACGAAGAGATTCGCAGCCATCGTCGAGACCCCTCCCTGTATCAAAGCAGGGGCACAGACAGTCGCAGCGATGACATAGGCAGCCGTAGAGGGAAGCCCCATCCCAAGGATGATGCATGCAACCATGGTCATGATCAGCATCGGAAGCATCCGCCCATTCGCCACTTCGATGACGATCTGCGTGAATCTGACGCCGAGTCCGGTCATGCTGACTATTCCTATGACGATGCCGGCAGAAGCGCATGCAATCGCAACGGCGATCGATGATTTCGCAGCATGGAGCGACACATCCCTGAGCTCCGCCCATGGGAAGCGATGCTCATTCTTCACGGTTCTGAAGATGCCGATCAGAAGAACTGCAATGATCGCGAATATCGCGCTGTAGCTGGCAGAGAACCCGAATCCAAGCAGGCATATGAGGAGCACCGCGAGCGGTATCAGATGGAACCATCCTTCCTTAAGCGCCTTGCTTGCCTTCATGATCTTGTCGCTGGATTCCGGCTGTATTCCCAAGCGCCCTGCTTCGAAGTACACCGCAAGGCCGAGGCTCACGTAATAGAGTATGCCTGGGATGAGAGCAGCGATGATTATCGTGGAATATGGGATTCCCGTCATATCGGCCATGACGAAGGCTGCTGCGCCCATGACCGGTGGAAGTATCTGACCACCGGTGGAGGCAACCGCTTCCACGGCACCTGCGTATTCCTTCCTGTACCCCACCTTCTTCATCAGCGGAATCGTGAAGGTGCCAGTCGTGACGACATTGGCGACAGCGCTTCCGTTTATCGATCCCATGAGCGCACTCGAAAGGACCGATGCCTCGGCAGGACCACCGCGCATGCGACCTGTGAGCGCATAGGATATATCGATGAAGAACTTACCGGCTCCGAATTTATCGAGGAGCTCACCGAATATGATATAGAGGACGACGAAGGATACGGATGCTCCGATAGGCGTACCGAATATGCCTTCACCGGTCCATGCCACATAGCTTGTGATGTACTCCAGATCATAGCCCCTATGGGCGATCAGGTTCGGCAGATACGGGCCTGCCAGAGCATAGACAAGGAATACGATCGCGATTATGGGAAGGGCCAATCCGATGGATTCTCGCGAAACCTCCAGGATCAGGACTATCAGGATCACGCCGCATATCGTATCGGCAAGGGAAATGCCCCAGATGCCCTTCTCCATCAGCTGTTCCATCCCAGTGCCGACGATGAAGTATATCCCTAGCGCAATCACCGCAAGGCAGAGGACGAGATCCAGCACGATGTTCCATGTTCGAGCATCATCCTTTGCGGCTTTATAGAAATACCAAAGAGCCATAAGGCTGAAGAGATGTATCACCCTCTGCTGCATGACGCTTACGGAGATGCTGAGAGTGATGAACAAGTGGAATGCACAGATGAAGATCGACATGATCAGGATCATGATCTTCAGTGCAGGCTTTATTGGATTCAGTCTGGTTTCCATTCTTTTCTCCAATTGGTTATGAAAGGATCCAGCAGGGGCTGACCGGCCCCCGCTGAATTCACGGATCACTGCATCTCTGGCGGGATGAGCGTTTCAGGAATATCCACGCCCTTCTCCTCGAGATACCTTATGGCACCGGGATGAAGAGGAACAGGAATCTCGTCGATGACGGTCTCCCATTTGACCTCTGAGCTGACGCTGTTGGTTACATTCGCCCATTCGTCGCGATTCTCCCAGATCGATTTCGTGATCTCATAGACCTGGTCATCCGTCAGCCCTGACTTGGTCGCAGTAAGCATGACGACCCTGCTGATCGGAACATTCACGGGGACATCGACATTCTCGTATGTTCCAGCTGGGATCTCGTACTTCGTCCAGAACCAGAAGTTCTCATAGAAGTCTGGATCATCGATGGGGATCATCTTGACATCTGCCGATGTCGTGAGATCCATCAGCGCAGCGGACTTGAGAGGATGCGTTACGAACATGGCGTCGATCTTTCCATCCTTCAGTGCGGTGACCGCTTCCGAGTCGGGGATGAACTGAGGCTTGAGATCGTTGTAGGTCAGACCGTAGTACTCGAGTATCATCCTGGAAGCCATCTCTCCGCCAGATCCTGCTGAACCGACGGCGATGGACCTGCCCTTGAGATCGGATATCGTATTCACGGGGCTTCCCTCAAGCGTGAATATCTGGATGTAGCTGTAGATCGTGCTGAACATCGCCCTGAGGTCATCGGCCTTCCTTGCAGCGAAGTCTCCGAGGCCATTGTAGGCAAGATACGCGATCTCGCTCTGAGAGATTCCCATCGCCAGATTTCCGGAAGTGAGATTCCTTATGTTCTCAACGGAAGCAGCAGTCGCCTCTCCCGTGCAGGCGATTCCAGGCACATGATCCGAAATCGTCTTAGCCATTGCGACTCCCATCGGGTAGAGGGATCCTGACGTTCCCGCCGTTCCTATGGATATCCTCTGGATGGAACCTGCGGATGAACCTCCTTCGCCAGCGCCTCCGGCAAATGCTCCGGATACAGCAACGAGCGCTGCGAGGATGATGATCAATGCCTTCTTCATTTCCTTCCTCCTTTATTTTCTATCTATTGAAGCACCGATTGACTTCATTAGCTCATAGAAGTTCGGGAACGATACCGCTGAATACTCGGCATCGCTGACTGTCGATGGTCCATCTGCATTCATGGCCGCGATGGAGGATGCCATTACGATCCTATGGTCATGATGACCATTCAGATCGGCGCCATGCAGCTTGCTGTGGTAGATGACCAGCGTATCGCTGTCGCTGTCATCGAACCTTGCTCCCATCTTCGACAGCTCCTCGACAATGGACTTCGCCCTGTCTGTCTCCTTGAGATGGCATGCCCCGATGTTCCTCAGAACGGTCTTTCCCTCCGCGTAGCATCCAAGGACGGAGAGGATGGGGACAGCATCCGGTGTTCCGGAGCAGTCTATCTCGATGCCCTTGAGCGCATCGGTGCCATGCACTGTTATGCCTCCCCTCCCTTCATCCACGACATCTACGGTGCAGCCCATATCCTTCAGAATCTGGACGAAAGCCTTCTCGCCAGCGAAATCGTTCAGATCAAGTCCGTGGAACGTCACCTTCGAACCAGGAGTAACTGCAGTCGCGATCACAGGATAGCCAGATGTACCCCAATCTCCAGGAAGCGTGTACTTGAAAGGCTTGAACGACTGGCCGCCCTTGACGAAGAACTCATCGTAATTCCTGTTCTCGACCTCGATTCCAGCAAGCTTCAGCATTCCGATGGTCATGTCGACATACGGATGCTCAAGGAGATTCGATTCATGGATAAGCGTATCGTTCTCCGCCAATGCACAGGCGCAGAGGAAAGGTGTCATCCACTGCGAATTGACTCCGGGCATCGAGAACTCGCCGCCCTTTATCCTTCCCTTGACGACGATCGGAGCAGTACCTGAGTTCCTTGTTGAGAAGGCTACGCCTCCCATCGCATTTATCGCATCGATCATAGGCTGAGCAGGCCGATAGCAGATCTGATAGTCTCCGGTCAGCACGCTGTAGCCATCGATGAGGCTGGCTATGGCGAGCGCAAAATAGAATCCGGTTCCGGAATTCTCCGCATCGAGCACGCAGCCGGGCACACGGAGATTGCCCCCCACTCCCTTGATATGCCACTCCCTATCATCGCTTGTATCGATCTCCGCGCCGAGCGCAGTCATCATCTTCACGATGGAATAGCTATCGAGATTCGTAAGCGGGTTATACAGGGTGCTATCGCCATCTGCAAGCGCACCGAACACTACGCCTCTGGCCGTCCCGGACTTGTTTCCAGGGATCGTGGCATTGCCAGACAGAACGGATGGATTGATGTGGTACCTCATTCGCCCTCCTTTGTTTTGATTAACGTTTACAGTTTCATCAGCGTCAGATTAACACATGTTTTTGTGCTGTCAAGCAAATTGATTTCAAGCTATCCGTTCTGAATCCACTACAAATAATTTATTTAAATATAAAGAATTATTTTATATTGCAAATTTAATTCGATTGAATGGATTTACTGTAATTTCTACAAGAATTCCACTTTTCTCAATCTAATTTTGATTAACGTTATTCAATTTGTTTCAACAAGATATCAATACGAAATTGCATTTCAGCGAAAATGAAAAACACAGCCATCCGAAAAAGGATGATGGCAATGGAAAATGTGATACCATCAAGGATATTCAGGAGGATTCCATGGACAAGCCAGATTATTCCATCAAGGACATCGCAAGGTTATCTGGGGTATCCATCGCAACGCTCTCTCGATACTTCAATGGCCAATCCATCAGGAAGGACAACGAGCAGAAGATCAAGGAGGTCCTCCAAAGAACAGGGTACAGACCCAACGTCGCTGCCAGATACATGAAGGGCCAGAGCACGGGGATCATCGGGCTCATACTCCCAGAGCTCACCCACCCATTCTTCGCATGCATAGCGGATGGCATCATATCCGAAGCCAGCCATTTCGGCCTATCGGTCCTCACTGGATCATGCGATGGATCCCGAGAGAAGGAGAGGCAGATAATCGACCAATTCTCCAGATCGATCCTCGATGGCCTCATCTACATCCCCGTTTCCCAGGCAGAGAACATTCCTTCGATAGAATCCTTCAGGCATCTTCCGCTTGTCGTTGCCGCGAGAAGAAGCATGCTTCCGGATGTGCCGCATATCTACCACGACGGATTCAAAGGCGGATACATGGCAACGAAATACCTGATTCAGCTAGGCCGGAAGGACATCGCATTCATAGCAAGCTTCTGGACGGCTCCCTGCAGGAACGGAGCGGAGCTGATCGAGTATCTCGACAATCCGATAAGCCCTACATTCTCATCATGCGAAAGGCTGAGGGGTTATCTTGCGGCACTGGATGAGGCCGGGATACCCATCGATCCCGACAGGATAATCATCACCGAGTATTCCTATTTGGGAGGCAAGGATGCCGCAGACAAGATACTCGAGGGCTGTGGGCAGTGCAATGGCATGATCCTGATGGATCAGATGGTTGCCAATGGAGCAGAGCATCAGCTGCAGACGCAAGGCGTCCACGTACCGCAGGATATTTCGATGATCGTCTATGACAGCGAGGACTGTGCCATCAACTTCCACTTCACCACAGTCAACCTCCAGCTCAGGGAGATGGGAAGGCAATCGCTCGACACGCTCTACAAGCTGATCCACGACGGAAGGAGCACCGTGGACAATGTCTGCATCGATGTGAAGATGATACTAAGGGAATCCACGACCATACTCAGATGATCGAGCCTGAAATGCGAAGCTTTTCGCCAGAGTGCTTGCAACTGAGCGGCGTAGCAGGTATGATAGCGCTGTTATCCGGGCGCGTAGCTCAGCGGGAGAGCATTACCTTCACACGGTAGGGGTCAGCAGTTCGATCCTGCTCGCGCCCAACATAGGGAAACAATGGACGGAGAGCGGCTTCAGGCCGCTCTTCTTCATTCATGGAAGATACGTTGCCTAAGCGCCGCTGTCAGCCGACAGCGATGAGCATCCCGGTCGTGGACAGAAGCGCGATTACGATCGCGAGGATCATCGGACCCTTGAGAAGGGATGTGATGAATGCTGCCATGACACCGACGAGCCCGCAGTACCAGAGCGCGCCGAAGTCGGTGAGCGCAAGCGGGAAGATGAGCGCTCCAAGCGCCGCGACGGGAAGGATGAGCATGCACTTCCTCACGAAGCGTGGAAGCTTCGACAGCGCAGATGATGCGAAGAACGGTACGATCCTTGGAAGCATCGTCACTGCTGCGCAGACGACGATCATCAGAAGCTTATTCAATCCCCACCTCCTCATCGCTGTATATGAGCGCACCGAAGATGGTGGCTGCTATCATCGAGATGATGAATGCCAATCCTGTCTGGAAGCCTGCGACGAGGATCAGGATGGAATTCAGCAGCGCCGAAAGCGCCGCGACCAGGACGGCCTTAGCCTTGTGCCTCGCCTCCGAGCCAAGAAGGGATGCGAACATCGCGTACACGGTGATGACCGCAGCCTTCTGGACGACTTCGGGAAGGAACGTTCCACCGACATAGCCGATGGCGGTGCCGCTCACCCA
>CALXXR010000149.1 GCA_944392735.1 uncultured Spirochaetaceae bacterium
GAGCTTCTCGTCCGTGATCGAGAGCGCCTTGGCCTCGGAGAGGAAGTCATCGATGGTTCCGTCGAGGCGTGGATCGCGGTATGAGTAGAAGGAATAGATCCTCTCGATGTGGTCCAGATACGCACCCGTGCCGTATGCACCCCCCTTCTCCCTGATCGCAGACCAGAGCGATGTCTGGGAGAGGATGGAGAGGAATATCCTCTCCGATGAGGATCGAGGATCATCGATCCCTGGCGCCATTCCCGAGATCCCCAGGAACGACACGGATGATGAGAGCGTGCGTCCTGCAAAGCGCGGAAGGGATGGGACGGTGTGCACGCATTTTCCCACAGGTCCTCCCCCGGGGATGCGATGGAGGAAGGACGAAGCCGTCTCCACCGCCCTGTCGATCAGATCCGGATCGGTCGTGACGTGGATCATCATCCTCTCGCGCCGGAGCATGCGGTCCCTGACTGCCTCCATCTCTGAGCCGAGGGCCTTCAGATCCGATGAGAGGAGGTCCACGACGCGCTGCCAGCACGTGACTCCCGAGAGCCTCTCGCCGATGTACAGCGAGGGGGAGAACGACGATGCCGCGAGCGACGTGGCGTATGTATGGCCGTTCTGCACGACGGAGCTTGAGAAGTCCGTGGAGATGTCCGTAAGCGCAGCCTTCACCCGCGATTCATCGTCCAGCACACCTTCCAGAAGCACCTTCATGAAGAGATCGAGTCCCTCCCACTGCAGATCCGGAAGCGACTTGAGGCGGCATACGAAGAAGACCTTCTCCTCCCCATCGGAGGATGATCCCGATTCCACGTAGAAGGCATAGCCTCCGGAGACGAACCGCAGCGCCGTAGACACCTCGGGATAGGACATCCCGGCTGCATCGCACATCGAATAGAGCCTGGCGAGTATGTTCGCCCTGTCCATCTCGTAGTAGCTGAAGTCGGAGATATCGAAGACGAGGTCGGTATAGACGATGCCTCCGGACGCCATCGGAGAAGCGATCACGCCATCCCTGCACCAGTGCTGGATCCTGTCGAACGACCTCGGCAGATCGGAGCGCACGAGGCGCGGTATCGTCGCCACGGCCTCCTTCGGATCGGGCGTTGCCTGGAAGAGCCTGAAGCACTCCTCCTTCTCCTCCGACCACTCGCCCCGCCTCTCCTCTAGAGCCGCCGCGATCGAGGCATCGACATCCCTGGAGAAGCACGGATCCTTCCTTACAACGGCAAGGAGCCGGTGTGGGTTGTCTATGAGGCTATGCTCGATCCAGTCCTCGAAGAAGCGCGGGTTGGCCCTCCACTCCTTTCTGATCGATGCGATGACGGATGAGGGATTGAGGAAGAGCGATGGATCTCGTCCGAACGTGAGTCCCTTCTCAGCCTGGAAGAAGAGCCTCATGCCCTGCGGGATGCCGCCTGGTATCTCCTTGAGGGAGAACTCCATCCTCCTGATCGCCGCTTCGATGGCCTTCCTGTCCAGGCCTTCCCTCACGATGGACCTGAGGGAATCGAGGATGAAGGATTCGATCCTCTCCGCATCATCGGGATTAGCTCCGGAGAAGCCCGCGGAGAACGTCAGCTCCCTGTAGCTGGAGCTCATGCCGCTCTCGCTGGAGAGGTCCTTTCCCAGATCGGATTCCGCGATGGCCCGATACAGCGGGCAACCCGGGGATCCGAGGAGGATATCGACGATGAGCGATAGGAGATTGCTCTCGTCAGGCTCTGCATTGTCTCCGAGGAGCCATGAAATCATGACGGACGCATCGCCCTCGCCATCCTCTGCGCCGGATACGGCATCGATGCGCTGGGGCCTGTCCCATCTCTGCGATAGCCCAATGCGGCTGATCATGCTGCCGCCATCCCTGCCGTCGAGGTACTCGGAAAGGAGGGCAAGGCGATCCTCTATCTCCATGCTGCCATAGAGGAACAGGGAGAGGTTGCGTGGCGCGTAATAGCGCCTGTATGCGGCAAGATACTCATCGTATGTCAGCCTGCAGATCTCCCTCGCATCCCCACCAGATTCGAAGCGATACGGCGATGACGGCCCGAAAAGCGGCTTCGTGGAGGCCGAGGAGAGGACGAACTCATGCTCCGCCATCTCCCCCAGCATCTCGGAGAAGACGACACCTTCGAAGTGCAGCTCATCCTCGGATGACAGCCTGATCCCCTCCTGCATGAACGTCTCCTCCCTCAGTAGAGGGGAGAAGATCGCATCGGTGTATACGGAGAAGAGGTTCGCGATGTCCTTCTCGACCGTGGATGCGGCCGGGAAGTAGGTGCGGTCGACGCCTGTAAGCGCATTGAGGAATGTGTTGCAGCTGTTGCGCACGAGGAGCATGAACGGATCCTTTACAGGATACTTCCGGCTTCCAGAGAGCACCGTATGCTCGATGATGTGGGGAATGCCCTTGCTGTCCGCAGGCGGCGTGTATGCCGTATAGGCGAAGAACTTCTCCGGATCGTCGGAGTCGACATAGTAGACCTTGAATCCCGTGCCCTCGTGGATGAGCATGACGCCATCCGCCCTGTAGTCCGGGAGCTTCGCTATATCCTCTACCCTGAAGCCAGCTATCGTGCTTCCAAGCTTGAAATCATGCATGGAATGAAGATAAACGAGACCCTCCGCGATTACAATACCCTGTTCAAGGCACGCATGGAGGCTGTACACTCCATCCATGCGCTATATAGGTCCACATGTATCGATCAAGGACAGCATCTCCCTCTCCGTCGAGAGGGCATCGGAGCTGGGAGCGACAGGCTTCGCCATCTTCACGAAGAACCAGAGGATCTG
The DNA here is from genome assembly GCA_944392735.1 of uncultured Spirochaetaceae bacterium. Classification (GTDB taxonomy): domain Bacteria; phylum Spirochaetota; class Spirochaetia; order Sphaerochaetales; family Sphaerochaetaceae; genus Ornithospirochaeta. Next base: position 2,779 of record CALXXR010000149.1, read on the forward strand.
GTCCGCGCCTCCATTGAAGGACGGCGATGCCGCCGCGTTCAGGGAGGGCCTTGCCTCCCATGGCTTCAGGCCGGAGGCGGTGCTTCCGCATGCAGGCTATCTCATCAATCCAGCGACTCCGGATGAGGAGCTGATGAAGAAGTCCATCTCCCTCTTCATCGACGAGGCGGAGAGGACACGAAAGCTCGGGCTTGGGGTCATCAACATCCACCCGGGTGCATATAAGGAAGGTTCGAGGGAGGATGGCATCAGGCGCTCTGCGAGGATGATCGATCAAGTGATCGAGTCGGTCCCTGGCATACGCATCGCGGTCGAGAACACAGCAGGCGCCGGCACGATCCTCGGATCCACGTTCGAGGAGCTGGATGCGATACTGTCCGCTGCTGTGCATCAGGAGAGCATCGGATTCACGCTCGACACGGCCCACCTCTTCGGCTCCGGATACGACGTGAGGAACAAGGCAACGGCCATACTCGACAGCTTCCTTGAGCGTTTCGGAAAAGGGAAGCTCTATGGTATGCATCTGAATGACTCGATGGTCCCGCTCTCATCTCGCAAGGACAGGCACAGCAGCATCGGGGATGGCCTCATCGGGAAGGAGGCATTCCTGGAGATCGTCTGCCACTCCATCACCGATGGCATACCTCTGGTCCTCGAGACCCCGGATGAGTCGAGATGGAAGGATGAGATCGCGATGCTGAAGGCGGCTTCAGAGCTCTGATAGCAGCATGCCAGCAGCGGCCTCGCCCGCACGCTCAAGGGAGGCCTCCGTCGCCTCGGAGGGATCGGAGCCGGCTCCGACTGCATAGACGGATCTGGTCAGCACAGGCTCGTCGCCATCGCCAGGATAGATCGAGAGCATCGCCTCGCTCCTTGCATGGTCGCGCCCATTGCCGCTGACGGAGTCCGTGATCCCAGCCCTGAGGAGGATATAGCTCTCCATGCCGGGATGCTGGCTTCTGAGCCACTCGAGGACATCCGTCTCCTCCTCCCCGCTGCCGCGCACGATCTCAAGCCCTTCGGCGCCTGCGGCGGCAAGATAAGCAGAGAAGGCATCCATGCAGCTTGTCTGGGCAAGCTGGAGGCCGTCGTATCCATACTCGGCTACGGCGATGACCGCAGTGGCGGCGCCAAGCCTGTCACCTGCCTCGTACGCTGCCTCCACCGTACATTCCTCCAGCAGATCCAGGAATGGATCGAAGAAGCCTTCCGGAGCCTTGGAGACGATCGATTCAACCAGATCATCCGGGACATTCACCGAGAAGCGCACCGTCCCTTTCCTGATCATGTATGGATTCGTCCTTGCATACTCCGTCCGCCCCCTCCGGTCCGTACGCAGGATCACATAGGCATCAAGGAGATCTCCATCGCCGGAGACCATCGTGTACTGGGCGCGAACGAGCCCGTTCACCACGTTCGGGTGGAAGAATCCGACGAGGCGCTTGAGCCTGAGCGGAATGGTGGTGCCATCTGCATCGCCTACCTCTATGCCGATGCTGCCAAGATAGCGCATCGCCAGGCCGAGCAGCTGCTCTGGCGTATAGGATTCATCGTTCACGGTGCCTGAGAGCGAGAGATCGAGGGCTTCAAGCACAAGCTCCAGCGTCCTCGTGTCCTCATTCGCCCTGTAGCTATCCATCGCCTGCGACAGCAGATTCCCTATCTCCCCGGTCCTCTCGATCGCTTCCGAATACTCCTCGCTTATGGACTCGAGGAACCTCTCCTCAGGTATCTGGAGCATGGCGAAGTATGCCACACCCTCGTCGTCCGGGGATGCATAGGTGCTGGTGACGCTCGCATCGAGGGCGGCGATGCGGTCCAGAGAGAGCATCTCGCGGTAGTATGGAGACACCGCATCATAGCCAAGCGCAGCACCGACCTGCTCAAGCGCATTGCGGTAGCTTGCGGCCCTGGCCTCCTGCTCATCGGCCCCGACACCGGAGCCGACGAACACCTCGTATCCAGCAGGATGCGGGACCTCCCTCGTCCACTCCGGTCCCTCGGTCGACGTGAACGTCGTGCAGGATGCGAGGACGAGCGCGATGGATGCCGCTAGGATCAGGCGCCTCAAAACATGCCTCCCATGCCGACAAGCAGCATATGCGTGCCCTGGAGGTTCTGGTAGCCGATGCGCCATGACAGCCCAGCAAGCGCGCGATGCTCATAGAAGATGGAGAAGACTGAACGCCAGTCGAAGCCTGAAGCCCCGCCGCCGATCAGGAGCGAGACATTCCCTCCGATGCGTCCTTCCTGGATCAGCGTGAAGCCAACGGACGGGAAGGCGGTGGAGAGATCCAGATACGCCTCCATTCCCAGCCCTAGGTATGCATTGAGGCCATCGGGGCCGTACATGCCGCCCAATGAGATGATGGGAATGAGCGGATAGATCAGATCCGTCCTGCCAAGCGTCGCGAGAAGCAGGATGCTTGGAGAGGAGAAGTCGAAGCCTGAAGCCACGGTGGCGCCGATCGTCCATGCACCGGCCTCCTCGAGGGCCATCCCCGGATAGGGGGAATCCAGATAGACGGGCTGCAGCGTCATGGCATCGCCGTATGCGTCATCGACCTCGAACAGCGCCCTGGTGCTTCCGAAGCTGTCGATGGCCCTGAGCATCGTACCGCGGCGCAGCGTGGTCTCGGATAGCGTGGAATAGGAGCTGTCCAGGGCATAGCCAAGCGTGAGGTCGGCGTCGCTTGAGAGCGAATCCTCATAGAAGAGGATGCCACGGATCGAATCGGAGAGCGACTCCAGAAGCTCGTCCTCGCTTCTGCCGTAGAATTCTACAAGCACCTCCTTGTCCGAGTAAGCGAGATAGAACGATGAATGCGTCCAGCCATCATCCCAGCCATCGCTGCTGTATCCGGAGGCAGAGAAGTCCAGGTCTCCCCTTCCATATGTCTCGCGTCCGACCGAGGATGCAAGCGTCGAGAGGACATGCTCCGGCAGCGAGCCATCGGAGACGATGTGGGATGCGGAAAGGGGCATGGCGAGGATGGCGATGAATGCTGCAATGACAAGCCTTCTCATCGTCCAAGCTCCTCTATGATCGCGAGAACAAGCGAGGCGCTCCTCTCCATTGCCTCGAGCGCGATCCATTCCGTAAGCGAATGATAGCAATGGCCTCCGGTGAAGAGGTTCGGGCTCGCGATGCCCTTCTCTGCAAGGCGCGCGCCATCGGTGCCGCCCCTGATGATCGCCTCATGCATGTCCATGCCAAGCCTGGAAGCTGCACGGAAGACGGCCTCAAGCGCCTCGGGCCTCTTCCTGTTGGCATCAGCCATGTTCCTGTATGACACGGATATGGAGCAATCGGCATCGACGCGGTGCATCAGAGCGGCAGCCTCCGCCGCAGCGCGCACGGCAGCGATCCTGCGCTCGAATCCATCTGATGAGAAATCCCTTATCAGGAGCTCGACCCTGGCCGAAGCGGTCGTCCCTTCCATGCGTTCGACGGCATAGTAGCCGTATCGGCCATCGGTGGCCTGCGGGCTCTCCGATCCCGGAAGCATGGAGACGAAGGCGGCTGCAGCCGTCACAGCGCTCCTCATCCTTCCGCGCCCATCGCCGAAATGGGTCGCTTCGCCGCAGAAATCGACCAAGGCGGACGCCGCATTGAAGCATTCGGCCTCGACCTCCCCCTCCGGGCCGCCATCGAGGGTGTAGCAGATGCGGCTCCTCATCTGATCGAACGGGAACGCGGACATGCCATCGCCCGTCTCCTCGTCGGGGGTGAAGAACACCTCGATATCCGGATGCCGCACCTCAGGATGGGACGAAAGGTATCCGACGACCTCCATTATGATGGCGACGCCGGCCTTGTCATCGGCGCCCAGGAGCGTCGTTCCATCGGATGTGATGATGGTGCCGCCCCTGTAGAGCTGCAGATCGGGATTCTCCGAAGTCCTTATCGTGACGCCATCGAGGACGATGTCCGAACCATCGTAATCACGCCAGACTCTTGCCTTGACGCCGTTGCCAGGGACATCATCGGCAGTATCGACATGCGCCATGAACGCGACAGGGGAAAGGGATGGATCGCCCTTGAGCGTTCCCATGACGACCTTCTCGCTGCCATAGCCGACATCGAGACCCATCCCCCTGAGCTCCGCTGCTAGGTGCTCAAGAAGCTCCTCCTGACCAGCGGTGGTGGGTCGCCTCATCCCGCATAGCTCAGGTGCGCTCATCGTATCGTATCCCGTATACCGGAGGAATCTCTCCTCCAGATCCTTGAACATCTGCATGCGATGATTATCCCACATTTGGCGCCCTTGGGAAACATCAGGCGCTGAAGTTGTACTTCCCGAGCATCTCCTTGGCATCCTCGACGACGCCGAAGAGCGTGAAGACCGCGATGATTATGCCCGTGACCACCGGCCCCCTATCAAGAGACTTGCTGATGCTGATCACCGATGCGGCAAGGGCCCAGTTCACCGCTGGCTCCTTCGCCACGGTCTCCAGCCATTCGCCGAACGACTGGGTCAGGCTGAGATCGGAATTGTAGTGCTCGACCACCGCCATGATCGTCGCTGACAGCACTCCTGCGGCGATGGCCACTGCAGAGGCAGCCGTGACCTTGCCCCATACGACCACATCGGGGACCATCGCGTAGACGATCGCGGATGTCAGCAGCACGGCACTCTTGACGACAAGCAGCGTCAGATCGTCGTAGAACTCCTCCATCTGGGCAGGCGGGAGCACGCGAGAGGCCTTGGAAGCGGCGATGAAGAGCCTCTCCTCAGCTTCCTCCACGACCTTCTTGACCTCCTCAAGCTCCGCCTCCGGAACCAGTGTGGAAGCCGCCTGGAAGACGTCATCGGCGCTGCTGAAGCGGGATGTCTCCAGAGCGAACTCGAGGTATTCCCTTCCATTCTCCTCCTCCAGCGTCCTCGTAGCGATGTCGTAGCCGTCCGAGCCATCGAGGAGGTCCATCTCCGGAAGCTCCGGATCCACGAACTGTCTGATGTCGTCCAGATACATGCCGATCGCACGCCCCGAGGCGGAGACCAGGACCGAAGACGAGACCCTTCCCGGTCCTGCCTGCGGCACTGAGCATGAGACGATGAGCATCGCTGCGATCATGATGATGGCGACGCTCCTGCTGATGATGCCCTGTATGCGTTCCATATATTCCTCCTTGCTATGGAATCTCGATTCCCGCTATGAGCGAGATCCTGATCTTCGAATACTGGGGGACAGCTTCCTTAAGCTCCCCGATGCGCCCCTCCTCGGAGGCGAATGCATCGAGGATCGAAAGCCGCGGTTCGATGAAGAACCATGGGAATGAGAATGTCCATCCTGCGATGATCTCCGAGAAGAGCATCAGGGGATCCGATGGCGCCTCAAGCCCCCAGAAGAGCCCTACCCTCGCCATCGAGGCACCGATGAAGAACCCCTGGTCCTCGAATGGGTAGACGGAGACGATGAGCCCCGTCTCCGCGAACCCGAGCTCGTGCGTGAGCGAGATTGAGATGCGAAGCGGCATCGTCAGCCTGAGATCCTCCGATCTCCATGAAGCCTCCCCATCGATGCGGACGGCACCCATGAACGCCGAATCGATGCACCTCAGGTCAAGGCCGACCTGCCATGATGCCGCGGCTGGCATAAGGGAGAGCATTACGAGCGATGAAAGAAGAAGCTGCCTCATACCTTAAAGGCTAGGCAGCTTCGGAAGCTCTGAAAGGGGCAGATGCGGACAGTTCAGCCTTCGGGGCTCCACCCGAGGGCCTCCCTGAAGGCCTTCTCGTTCTTCTGGAATGACCGCGACACAAAGCATATCTCCCTCTCCTCGCCCGCGATCGAGAGCGCGAGGCCAGGATGATGGTCGTCCACCTTCTTCATCGTGTATCCCTCAACCGATGCCGTGAAGCATGACCAGGAGGGCTTTGCGCCGCCGCGCTCGGAGGCGCGCGAGTAGAAGACGATCTCCGTCGGCGTGACTGCAAGCGCCCCTCCGAGGAGACTCGTGCCATTCTCTACGATCATCGAGCACCTCAGATAGAGGAAGTCCCCCTCTCCCCTGACCTTCTCTATCATGCCCTTCGTCACCAGAGACGTGACGACGTAGAAGACGGCAACGAGAACGGCAAGCGGCAGAAGAAGCGGAAAGAGCAGCGCGGAGCGGAAGGCCGCATAGTACACGAAGACGCCGAAGATGGCGAGGATGGCGAGGAGAATGAGTCGTTTCATACAGGAGGACTCTATCAGAAGTTGGCAGAATAGGCCACCTAGGGCGCATAGAGGATTGAAGGAGAACGCTATGAAAGCAAGAACAATCCTATTTTCACTGCTGGCCATGGCCTTGGTCATCCTCCCATCATGCGAGGAAGGGGCGAGCCACGCGACGCTGCGCGTGAACCTGCGCAAGGACAGATCCATCGTGCCATTGGACTATCCCCTCGAAATCGACTCATACAGGATCGTAGGAGAAGGACCGGGTTCGGAATCATTCGACATCAAAACGAATAAGGAGTCGATATCCCTTGACGGACTCGTCATCGGCGAATGGACCATCACCGCCGAGGGAAGGAACTCGAACAAGGATGTCCTCGTGACGGGAACCACGACCCATCGCCTCTCGACGACGAACGGAAGCTGCACGATCGTGCTCGAGGACCTCGTGGGAAGCGGCACATTGAGCATCGAGCTGGAGTGGGATCCGGACAGGATCGTCAGCGAGCCGTCGATAGAGCTGGAGGTGACGCCGCAATACGGCGAGAAGGAGACAAGGATGCTCGATCTCACGAGCATGGACGAGAATGCGGGAACGGCATCGTATGAAGGCGTGGACTACCCCGCCGGCTCATACGTGCTCGCGGCCCGACTCTTCGATGGCAGCGTCCAGGTGGCAGGCTTCGTCGAGGCTGTGAGGATCGTGGGCGGAGAGACATCCTCCGGAACGATCGTCTTCGATCTCGACAAGTTTCCCGTAGAGCCTGGAACCCTGGATCTCGTGGACAATACAGGAGTGCCTGTATCCTGCACGATATCCGGACTGGAGGACACGGTCGATGCCGACATCCCAGTCACCGTATCGATCTCGGCAGATACCGATGATCTCGGAAGCTACATGATCGTATGGTACCTCGATGGCAACCAGATCGGAGAGGGAGAGGAGGCGACGTTCACGCCGAGTGCGGGCACGCACCGCCTCGATGTCGTCGCTTCGACATCGCGCATAGGCACATCAGGATCGGCATCGATGAACTTCGAAGCTGTCGCCATCACCGATCCCGGAGTGCCATCCAAGGGCAACCTCGTCGAAAGCAGCGCCTCCGTGCCTCTTGCAGGGGACACAACGGTGCGCTTCCTCCCCGACGGCAATGTGCTGATCATCTCCAACGCGAAGCAGAAGGTATACATCGCGACCGTCATCCGCAGCAGCCTGGACTTCATCAGGACATATTCATTCTCCGAGCTGAGCATGGATGGAAGCATCGTGGATGCCGCTGCGACTGAGGTTTCATCGACTCTCATGAAGGTCGCCGTCCTCCAGGAGGATCCGGAGTACCTGATCATCTACAACTACAATCCGACGACGGCATCGCTGACGATGTATGCAAAGGCGGTGCCGTTTACATACAACTATCCCGAGGAAGCAGGCCCGGCAAGCGCCCTCGGATCGGTTGCGTTCTCATCAGGCAAGCTCAGGGACGGATGCCCAGTGGGAGTCTACTCCGTCAAGGAGCCGAACTCCGGCAGATGGCAGGCCGTATACTTCTCCGCAGGCACGGTGGATGTGGATGAGATGTTCGGTCCCATCATCGTCTACTTCGGCACATCGGTGGATGGACCGGCAGAGCCGATCGGACGGATCGCAGGCTCGGACGAGAGCTTCCTCTTGGCGACGGCGGAAGGAACTGCCGTGCATATGACGGGAGCGATGACGAGCTCATTCGGATACAGCACCTCAAGGTACTTCGCCCCAGAGAGGATCCTACCCGATGAGCAGGCGAAGCTTGCAGGACGCACGGCCTATGCGCTCACGAGCCCGTACGCGGCGCTCTTCCTCGGAGACTACAGGGTCATGGCCACGTGCACTCCCGGACAGAGCCAGAACTGGGGATGGACCATCCTCGAGATGGAGCCGATGGACCATGAGGCAAGGAGCCTTGCGACGACGAAGGACTTCGAATACGCATACTACATCGACATTGATGCCGATGAGATCGTCACGCTGGATATCTCCGCAGACGGCACGAGCGTCGAGGAGATCGGAAGGACCGCACTTCCGAGGGATGGCATGGACACGCTGGCTGTATCGGCAAGCGGCATGAACATCATCGCCTACGATGCGGACAACGCATCGGCGCTGGCTGTCATGAGGGCGATCAGATAAGGAAGAGCCCCTCTCCAGGAAGAGCCTGAGGAGGGGCTTTCATCGTCAGTCCTTATAGAGCGGACTGGGCTTGTACTCCGTATGGAGCAGGTGGTGGGCCTTCTCGGAGAGCGGCTCGCCGAGATAATCGGCATAGAGCTTCTGGATGGATGGATTCTGGTGGGAGCACCTCTTCACCGACTTCTCATCATCCTCATAGAGGCCTTCCGTCCTCTCCTTCCTTACATCATCATCGGTTCCATAGGGCTGTCCGCCGCCGGCAATGCATCCGCCGCGGCATGCCATGATCTCGACGAAATCGACATCGGATGGCCTTCCGGCCTTCTTGTCCTCGAGGATCCTGTCCAGGAGTCCCTTGGCATTGGCCATTCCATGGACGACGGCGACGCGGACCTTCCTGCTCTCGACATCGACCTCGCCGCGCTTGACCTCATCCATGCCGCGCACGAGATGAATCTCAGGATCCGCAAGCTCCTTGCCGGTAAGTCCATAGTAGGCGGTCCTGATGGCTGCCTCCATGACGCCTCCGGTGACGCCGAAGATGGTGCCTGCACCGGTGTACTCACCGATCGGGCTGTCGGCCTCGCTGTCGGGAAGGTTCTTGAAATCGAGGCCACGGGAAGCGATGAGGCGGGCGATCTCGCGTGTCGTGAGCACCAGATCGACATCCCACTCTCCGCTTGATGCGGCATGCTCTCCATCCCTTCTGATCTCGACCTTCTTGGCCGTGCAGGGCATGATGGCGACGGAATAGATGTTCTTCTTGTCGATTCCTGCCTTCTCAGCCCAGTATGTCTTCGTTACCGCGCCCTGCATCATCATCGGGCTCTTGGCGGATGAGAGGTTCTCGAGAAGCTCGGGATAGTACTCCTCCACATACGCGATCCAGCCCGGGCAGCACGATGTGAGCTGCGGCATGACGCCATTGTTCTTGATCCTGTCGAGAAGCTCGTATCCTTCCTCCATGATCGTGAGGTCAGCACCGAAGTTCGTGTCGAAGACGTAGTCGATGCCGAGCCTGCGGAGGGCTGTGTAGAGCTTCTTCGTCGTGACCTCGCCTGGCTTGAGGCCGAACTCCTCGCCGATCGCTACGCGCACGGCTGGAGCCATCTGCACCGCGACGACCTTCTGCGGATCCGCGATCGCCTGCATGAGGCCATCGGTCTGATCCTGCTCATAGATCGCTCCGACAGGGCAGTGCGTGATGCACTGGCCGCACTTGATGCATGGGCTCTCCCCAAGCGGAAGCTTCGCAGCAGGGCTCATCGTCGTATGGTCGCCTCTGCCGATGAACTCGAGGGCATAGACGCCCTGAAGCTCGTGGCAGACCTGGATGCAGCGTCCGCACTTGATGCACTTCTCCGGATCGAGGACGACGGCTCCTGTGGAGCGGTCCTTCCTGTCCTCGGCGAGGCGAACCTCGAAAGGCTGCTCCCTGACGCCGTACTCGATGGCAAGCTTCTGCAGCTCGCACTTGTTGTTCCTCGTGCAGAGAAGGCATGAGGAGGGGTGCGTCGACATCGTCAGCTCGAGTATGGTGCGGCGGACATTGTAGAGGTCCTGGTCATGGGTGATGATCCTCATGCCCTCGGCAGCAGGAGTGGAGCATGCGCGGATGATCTTCGCGGAGCCCTCCTGCTTGCAGACGCACAGTCCGCAGGATCCGAATGGCTTGAGATCCGGATGATAGCAGAGCGTCGGGATCCTGATCCCCGCCTTCCTGGCCGCTTCAAGGACGGTTGTCCCCTCAGCCACCTCAACCTCGATTCCCTGTATAGTAAGATGAATCATCTGAAACCTCCATTAATGAATCTCGATGGCCGAGAACTTGCAAGTATCCTTGCAGACGCCGCACTTGATGCAGACATTTCCATTGATCTTGTGGGGCTTCTTGACCTCACCGCTGATAGCGCCGACAGGGCACTTCCTGGAGCATGCCGTGCATCCGATGCACTTCGATGGGTTGATCTCATAGCTGATGAGCTTCTTGCACTTGCCGGACGGGCACTTCTTGTCGATGATGTGCGCCTTGTACTCCTCCGGGAAGTAATGCAGCGTCGAGAGAACCGGGTTCGGTGCCGTCTGGCCAAGGGCGCAGAGCGATCCGATCTTCATCGCGTGCGCGATCTGCTCGATCTGCTTGATGTCGTTCTCGTCCCCATGCCCCTGGGTGATCTTCTCGAGGATGTTGTAGAGGCTCTTTCCGCCGATGCGGCAGGGAGCGCACTTTCCGCAGGATTCATCGACGGTGAAGTTCAGGTAGAACTTAGCGACATCGACGATGCAGTCATCCTCGTCCATGACGATCATGCCGCCCGAGCCCATCATCGAGCCGATCTTCTGAAGACCGCCGAAGTCGATCGGGGTATCGAGGTTCTCCTCGGTTATGACGCCGCCGGAAGGACCTCCCGTCTGGACTGCCTTGAACTTCTTGCCGTGGGCGATTCCGCCGCCGATGTCATAGACGATCTCGCGGAGCGTCGTGCCCATCGGGACCTCGACCAGTCCGGAGTTGCAGATCTTTCCCGTGAGGGCGAAGACCTTCGTTCCATGGCTGTCGGGTGTACCGATCGATGCGAACCACTCTCCTCCGTTGGTGATGATCTGAGCGACATTCGCCCATGTCTCGACGTTGTTGATGACGGTCGGCTTGCCCCAGAGTCCCTTGGATGCCGGGAATGGCGGCCTCGGCTTCGGCATGCCCCTGTGCCCTTCGATGGACTGCAGGAGAGCTGTCTCCTCGCCGCAGACGAATGCACCTGCTCCGAGCCTGATCTCGATATCGTAGTCGAATCCGGATCCGAGGATGTCCTTTCCAAGCAGTCCGTATTCCCTAGCCTGCTTCATGGCAACCTCGAGGCGGTGGATCGCGAGAGGATACTCAGCGCGGATGTAGATGAATCCCTGATGCGCGCCTACGGTATGGCCGCAGATCGTCATGGCCTCAAGCACAGAGTGCGGGTCGCCTTCGAGCGTCGAGCGATCCATGTATGCGCCGGGGTCTCCTTCATCGGCGTTGCAGACGACGTACTTCACAGGATCCGTCTCCTGCTTGGTGAAGTTCCACTTCATCCAGGTGGGGAATCCAGCGCCGCCGCGTCCGCGGAGCCCTGCGGTCTTGAGCTCGCCGATGACGTCATCCGGAGTCATCTCGAAGAGGACCTTCTCCAGCGCCTTGTAGCCGCCGGCTGCGATGTATTCGTCGATGTTCTCAGGATCGATGGAGCCGCAGTTGCGGAGCACGATCCTCATCTGCTTCTGATAGAACTGGATGTCCTCGACTTCCTCATACGCCTTGTGCGGCGCCTTGTTGTACAGGAGCCTCGTGACTTCGCGGCCCTTGATGACATGCTCTGAGATGAGCTCCTTGGCATCCTCTGGCTTGACCTACACATAGAATGAATCCTCGGGGAGGATCTTCACGATAGGACCCTGCTCGCAGAAGCCGAAGCAGCCTGTCTTGATGACCTGCACCTGATCGGCGACGCCCTGTGCGGCGGCCTCATCGATGAGTGCATGATAGATCTGGTCGGAGCGGGACGATTCGCATCCTGTGCCTCCGCAGACGAGAATATAGTTCTTGAATCCCATATTACTGCTCCTTCCCCTTCAGCTCGATCCTCAGATCCTCTACGATCCTTCCATCCTTGAGGTGCTCCTCGGCGATGCGGTGGGCCGCATCCTTGTCGACGGAGCCGTAGACCACGAGCCCTGAAGCCGGCGAGTAGACCTCGACGACAGGCTCAGGGTTCGGAGCTGCGCTCCCCGTCTGCGTTATGATCACATTGTCCAGCCCAAGCTTCTCCACGTCATCTGCGATCGTGTTGAGCGTGAGCTTGGCACCCTTGTCGATTCCGGAGGTGCCCATTGCGACGACGACATGGATCTGGCGTCCATGGATGTCGCGCTTCTTCAGATTCTTCTCCTCGCGCTCGCGTATTGCGTGAAGATCGGAAAGCGAAAGCTTAGCCATTAGATATCTCCTTTGCCAGGCTTGGGATGAGGGTCCTGAACCTTCTTATCCCAACAGCCCTGTCAGGGACTGCGTCCCTCTCTTCGAGAAGCGTGCGGGATACCGTAGTCTCCCGACCGTCCTTCCTTATCGTCACCGTTATGCAGGCATCCATGCTGAAGAGCGGAAGAAGCGCCTCGTCCAACCTGTCGAAGCTTCCGTCATCCCCAGCGCTGAATTCCAGCACCGTAATCCCATCTCCTCGTGTTAAGCGGCATCTGCCCTCGCTTCTCTCGAATATGATATGAAGCCCATGGCCGCGCCCTTCGCCCTTGGTAGTGGTTCCATCCTGGAACGGGTCCTGGGACAATGCATAGCTGCCATCGTCCTCGACCCTTGCATCCACCCGTCCATCCTCCAGCACGACGAGCATCCTGATCTCGTCGGCTCCTGCCTCGACGCTGTTATACGCCGCTTCCAGGAGCAGGGAGGCGGTATCGTGCATCAGGCGAACTTGTCCAGGATCCCGGATATCTGGTTCTTGGAGACCTTTCCAAAGACCTCCCCTGATATCGTCATAACGGGTGCAAGCCCGCAGCAGCCTACGCAGCGGACAGCCTCAAGCGAGAACCTGCCATCCTCGGTCAGTCCACCGACCTCAAGTCCGATCTCCTTCCCAAGCTCCTCGACGATCATGTCGCCGCCCTTGAGATAGCATGCCGTTCCGAGGCACACCTGGATGTTGTACTTGCCTGGCTTGTTGAGCTTGAAGAAATGATAGAAAGTCAAGACGCCCCATATCGTGGCAAGAGGAACGCCCGTCTCCCTGGAAACGCCCTCGGCTGCTTCCCTTGAGACATAGCCGAATTCCTCCTGCACCCTATGGAGGATCATGATGAGATTGCCCGGCTTATCCTTCCATTCGGAAATGTAAGCGTTCAGCTCATCAGAGAATATGCTCTGAGCCATAACTCCTCCTTGTTTTAAGTCACCTAGTTGATTCTATCTTATCGCCATGGATTTTTGCAATAAACATCTCGGAGAAAGACATTGGAAGAACACAATCCCGTATCTGCGGATTGTTTATTGACATATAAGCGATGTTAATATACCGTCACTCACATAAAAGGATTTGAAGAGAATGAATAGCGATATGCTTGTCAGGATTACCCGCTACTACAGGGCCCTTAATAGGCTGAGGGCCATAGGTTTAGAGAAAGTGTTCGCGCACAACCTCTCCGACGCCGCGGGCGTCAGCGCCGCTGTCGTGCGCAAGGATTTCTCGCTGCTCGAGATCCATGGCCAGAAACGCGGCGGATACGAGATCACCGATCTCATCGACAGGCTGTCCCGCCTACTCGGCAAGGGAGAGCCCCAGAACGTCATCGTGGTCGGCTGCGGAAGGATCGGCAAGGCGCTCATGCACTACTCCGGCTTCGAGCCGGACGGCATCAGGATCGTGGCAGGATTCGATTCCGATCCGATCGTCTATTCCGATGCGTCGCACCCGGTGCCCGTCTATCCGATGTCGAGGCTGGATGAGATGGTGGAGGCGCTGGATTCGAAGGTCGCGATAATAACGGTCCCCGAATCCGCTGCCGCGGATACTGCCGAGAAGCTCTTCGATGCCGGCATAAGGGGGATACTGAACTTCTCCCCCATCACGCTCAAGCCGCGTCCGGCAGCTCCCGGAGAGATTCCGGCGGTCGTGCACAACATCAACATAGCGCTGGAGCTGGAGCAGATCTTCTACCAGCTGCAGTTCCCCGACGGAAGGAAGCAGTGATCATCCCCTGGAGCGGATCCAGGAGAAGAGGTACTGCTGGGAGAGCGCCTCATAGGGATGGAAGTACGACGGGTCCTTGCCCGGATAGAATTCCCTCATGACGCGCTTCATCCACACATCGAGCGGGAATCCCTCCCGCCTCTGATAGGAGAAGATGAGGATGCAGGAGGCGACCTTGGGGCCGATGCCCTTTATCGCCTGCAGCCTCTCCATCGCCTCATCGAAAGCAAGCGCCTCCACCTCATCGAGGATATCGGCCTTGGAGATGGCGTCGAGGATGAATGGGGCGCGGAAGCCCGTGCCGAGGGCGCGGAGCTCCTCCTCCGTGGCCTGGGCCATATCGAAGCTCGTCGGGAATGTATACCGCCCCGGCTCGACCTCATGCCCATAGCGCCTGGAAAGCCTGTCATAGAGCCCCGTGATCCTCTTGATGTTGTTGTTCTGGGAGAGGATGAACGATATCGTGGCCGTCCAGTGATCCTGCTTGAGAAGCCTTATGGTGCCGGTGCTCTCAACAGCCTCGCGAAGCACCGGATCCTTGGCGGCGATCTCCTCCCTCGCCTTCTCGTAATCATATGAAAGGTCGAAGTAATCGCTGAGGAACGGGTCCGAAGCGGCATCGGCGAGGCTTCCGATCCTGCATACCCTCCCGTCGAGCACAGCGGAGAACGATCCATCTCCATCATCGCGCCAGCTGAACGTCTGCCCGCCAAGCAGCGTCTCCCTCAGGTTCTCATCCATCTTCTTCCTCCCCTGCATTCCTGACTTTATCGATATACTCGCCCGGCGTCATCCCCGTATAGCGGCGGAAGATGTGGAAGAAGTATCCGGGGTTGCTGTATCCGACCATCTCCGCGATCTCGCCGATGGTGCTCCTGTGGTATACGGCCATCAGCTTCTTCGCCTCATTGACCCTCGTCGTGTTAAGGAAATCCGTGAAGCGCTGGCCGACATGGCGCTGGAACAGCCTCGATAGGTATTCGGGATTCATGTACACGACGTTCTCCGATACCCACTTCAGCGATATCTCGGGATTGGAGAAGTTATCGAGGATGTATCTTCTGACAGCCTCTGCGGGGAACGCATCGCGGTCGCTCGGGACCCTATGGTCGATGAACGACCGGGCCAAGGCCACAAGCCCGTCCATGTCCTTCACATCCCCAAGCTGCTTGAAGAGCACGCCGTAGTCGCTGCCGCGCATGGCCATCATCACGAAAAGCGACTCAGCCTCATCGAGCTCCTTCTGGCGGAACATCCTCTCGATGTCATCGACAAGGGAGGCATCGGAGCCCTCGCCTGCAAGCGCGGCGCGATACCTCCTGATGAGCTCGGTCTCCTCGCTGCGGCCACGGGGAAGCACCTTCACCGTCTCCCCATGCCCATCCCAGTCGTATATGCAGGCCTCCTTCGCGTCTCCTGCCTCCTGTATGAAGGAATAGATG